>JAYSUV010000692.1:0-25916 GCA_043718945.1 Planctomycetota bacterium | reverse complement strand
CGCGGAGTGAGGTTCGGCTCTCGTAGCTGCGTTCGCCAGAATGCGAGAGCGGAGTGTGAATTCCCGAGCCAGAGACACAGCGAAGGCGGCCTTGGGCGGTCGACGTTGAGGCGGCTTGGATTGCACCAGGTGTCGTTGTCATGCGAGCGTTGATGCCCGTTCTCCCGCGTTCTTGGCGAACGCAGCTACGGCGTGAGGCCGAACTGACAAGAGAACTCCGGGAGACGCTCGCCCTCGACCGGGATCTGAGCCGCGAAGCGGTGGCAGCATGTAGCCGTGGGTGAAACCCACGGAATTCGTCCCCCAGAATCGCAGCAGCCGCGAAGCGGCGACAGCAGGATCGGCGTGGCGTCGCTGGGAGTCTGTGACCGTCTCGATGAAAGGGTGGCTCGCTGTCGCCGCTTTGCGGCTGGGGATCATGCGGGTTGCGGGGTCCGTGGGCTGCGCCCACGGCTACATGCTGTCACCGCTTCGCGGCTGAAGACAAGCCTCACACTCCGAGTCCACTGGTGTGACCCGAATTCACCGACAATTCAGACGCATGCATTGAACGGATCGCATCTCTACACCCACTTGTCGCCAGGGTGATGAATTGAGAACATGCTGGAGAGTGAACCTCTTTTCTAACAATGAGCCATTCCATGACCCGCATGATTCGGTTGATCGTCTGCTGTCTGTTTCTGGCGTCTCCTTTGCTTGCCGAGGACTCCCTGAAGGTCTTCGAACGCCGCATCCTCCCGATCATGAACTCGAAGAACGCGAGTAGTTGTTCCGAGTGTCATCTGTCGGGGGTCGACCTCAAGGACTACATCCGCCCCAGCCAGAGCGAGACGTTCGCAGCTTTGCGAAACGGCGGGCTGATTGATGTCGAGCATCCCGAAAAGTCGAAGCTGCTCGACTTCATCGCCCGCACTCCCGAGAAGCCGGGACTCATTAAGCCCGAGGTGCGGAAGGCCGAACTCGACGCCTTCCGGGCCTGGATCATCGCAGCTGTGGCCGACCCGAAATTGTTGGCGGCAACGACGAAGCTGACCGTGGGTCCAGCGGTGCCGGACGAGGTGATCCGCCACGCGCGGCAGGACCGGGTATTGCAATCGTTCATCGACAACATCTGGCTAGAGTCGGGGCGTTGTGCGGGGTGTCACTCCTCAGACCAGAACGCGGAGCAGGTCAAGAAGCACGGCGATCAGATGTCGTGGATCGTCCCCAACGATCCAGCGGCGACACTGGCCATTCTCCTCGATCACGACCTGATCGATGTCGACTCGCCCGAGAAGAGCCTCGTCATCGCCAAGCCGACGATGCAAATCAAGCACGGCGGCGGCCAGAAGATGGTCATCGGCGACCGCAGCTATCAGCAGTTCATGGCGTTTCTGAGTGACTACTCGGCGTCGGCGAAGGGGACGTACCAGAAGGCCGAGGACATCCCCGCCCCGAGTCCGTATGTGGTCGCGGCGACCGATGCGTGGCTGAAGATCACCGACATCCCGGCGAAATACGGCAAGCTCGTGCTGCGGGCTGAGGTCTATCCTGCGGAGGGGAACGGCTGGGCCAAGGCTCCGCTCGTCGTCGGTGACCGGGGGATCGCTGGGGACCGCCAACTGTGGCAGCAGCACATGTCGCTGTCGCTGAAACGCGGCTCCGAACTGGCGACAAAGATGGCGAAAGCCAGCAAGAACGATCGCCGCATCTCTGGTGGGAAGTACCTGCTCAAGATCTGGGTGGCCACCGAAGCCGACTTCGCCGCGAACCGCGTGGCCGAGAAGGGCGAGGCGTTCGAAGTGGCCATCACCACTCAGTGGCCGGGTGGGTATGGGAGCATGACCACGGTGCCGTTTCCGGAGAAGAAGCCGAAGTAAGCGATCAATGCTCTGACAGTCCAGCCTCCGTGAGAGCGGAGTTCGATCCACAGAAGATGAGATATGGCACAGAAGAAGGCCGCCACTCGTGCTGTCCCATCGACCCCCAAGCGGGCTGTGTCGAAGCTCATTCCCATGCCGAAGGTGAGTTCGTTGGCGACGGCGACCCTGCCAACGGGTTATGCCCCTTTGCTGGCCGACCTTAAAACCCGCGTCCGCTCAGCCCAGTTGAAAGCGGCGGTTTCCGTCAACCGAGAGTTAATTCTGCTTTACTGGCATCTCGGGCGAGAGATTCTGCGTTGCCAGCAACAGCAAGGCTGGGGAGCCAAGGTCGTCGACCGCTTGAGTGTCGATCTGCGGGCCGAGTTCCCGGAGATGGGCGGGTTGTCGCGTTCCAATTTGCTGTCCATGCGGTCGTTTGCAGAGGCTTACCCGGATGAACCATTTGTCCAACAGCTTGTTGGACAAATTCCGTGGGGGCATAACGTCTTACTGCTAGCTCGGGTCAAAGACCCCACCGCGCGTGAATGGTACGCCCGCCAGACCGTCGAACAGGGCTGGAGCCGGGCAGTCCTGTCCGCACAGATCGAGACTCAAGCTCACGCCCGATCCGGCCAGGCGATTACGAACTTTTCCCGCACGTTACCGCCCGAAAAATCGGACCTCGCTCGGGAGCTACTCAAAGACCCGTACACGTTCGAGTACGCCTTGCGGGATCTCGCCAAACCGATCGGCGTCTCCAAGTGGCAGACCCAGTTGGTCGATTCGCTGCCGCTCAATCTGCGAGGAACACTGCCCTCCATTGAGGATATTGAACGTGAGTTGCGGTCTTGAGCCACGGCTCGATTAGTACCACTGGTATGCATACTTCCGAAACGCATCCCCGTCGGCGAACCGCTTCTCGGCCGTGTAATTCCGGTTGGCTTGGACAGTGTTGAGTTGATCGAGCAATTGCTCCTCCGCGAGTTGCCGAGCGGTCCAACCTCCCGCGAGACGGACGACCTCTTCTCGCACAGCCAGGTCGTGGCGGTTTGCCAGCATGGCGGCGATTCCGTCGCGAATTGCCGCGTCCTGGCACTGCAAGAGCGGGGCGAGTTCCAGATAGCCCTCGGCACTCAACGGGTGTTCGCTGATCTGCACCACCGGAGCCAGATCGCCGGCCAACACGCGCTGCACGTTGTACTGCGTGATCCACCGATCGATCGGCAGAATGAAGTACAGGTACGCTGCAAACGACACGGTCCACAGCTGCCGCCTCAATAGCCAGCGGAAGTCCTTGTGGGAGGAAATCTTGATGACCACGAACAGGAACCCGACCACGACCGATGTGATCCCTAGCCAGCCAACCGTGCGCATCCGTGTCATGCCGTTGAAGCCGACATAGATCGAGAGTCGGTGAAAGACCGCCAGCGCCAGCACAAAGTTCTCGACCGACCAGACCCAGGCCAGAACGCGCAGCCGCCCGAGCCGCTCATCGCGAAGGATCCGCCCCTGGAAGATCATCGACAGGAGTACCGTCGCGAGAGCCAGGGCCACCGTCAGCCAGGCGGCCCCTTGATGAGCATACCCCGAGTAGTGGAACCCTTTGGGGAACTCGCGGAACCAGAGGGTGCGGAACTCAAACACCAGATAGATCGCGAACAGGCCGACCACCATCACCAGCGTGTTGCGGAACGCCTCGAACAGCGGGGCCGGACCGGTCGGCTCAGTCTCTTCCATCACCACCCACTCTTCGGGCTCGCGACAGTCGGGCCGGAGCAGGCCGATGACCAGCCAACCCGCAGCCACACAGAACGGAATCTCCCAGAACGAGAAATGTTCGAACCAGCTCGTCATCACATTCACCAACTGCTCGAACTGCACCCCGACTGACTTCACGAGGTCGGGATTCGCCAGGATGAACAGCGTGCCGAACACCAAGAGCGCCACCACCGGAAACCCGACCGAAAGAAACAATCCTCGCCCCGGTATCCAGCTGTTCTGGGACACAAATCGAGCCGCATACAGATTCAGCCCGCGATGCCCGGCAGCGATCAACTGCGAGGCAAACGACAGCCCCTGCGTCACGTACGGCGGCAACCCCGCCAGCGACATCGCGAATCCAATCAAACAGGCGAACCCCGCCACGACCGCCCACGGCGATCCACACCATGCTAACCGGGCCACCACCCCCAGCAGCAACAGCCCCATCACCGCCAACGAGAGATTGACTCGGCGGATCGGTGAACCCGCTGCCAGCAGAACCGGCAAGACGAGAAACAGAGCCGCGAACCCGAAGTATCCCTCCCCTCGAAAGATCGTGAGATCGCACAGAACAACACTCACGGCCACGACCAGCAGTTCGATCCCTTGAACAATGGGAGGGGATGCGGGCTGAGAAGGGGGGGCCGCATCAGGTTTGGTCATGGCAGTCTCCGCTCATCGGGATCGAGGAAACGCACTCTACACGCTGGGAAGCCTCGTCGAAACCGCAGCTGAGCGAGCCCTCGTGTTTGGTGTGTGCGTCAGCATTGTCGGCAACCAGTTTCTGCCCCCTCTCCCCACTGGCGGCGTGACTTTCGGGAAAGACTTGGCTGTGGGGAGAGGGCCGGGGTGAGGGGCCAGAGCGAGCGGTGTGGTCCCCTCACCCCATCCCTCTCCCCCGCAACATGCATCCGTCGAAAGCCACATCGATCGCGGGGGGGAGGGAGCAGAAACTCACAGCGACCGAATTATCCGATGCACACTCAGTTCGAGGCCCCTGCCGACGGATACGCAGGAACTGCCGGTCAACACGGACCCCTTTTCGCAGAAATGCCGCCTCATCGAAAAACTTCTGGCAGCAATTCACTCTCGCCGCAGAAGAAAATCGGGGTTATCCTGTAAACTGCCGATTCAAGGGTCACGGGGCGGCGTGTCTTGGCATCTCAACGGGAGAGGCCGAGAGTGCTGGTCTCGCGCGGGATGGCGGGCGGGCTTCAAGCTGTGGATGGATGTCTTATGAGGTCGACACAACCCTTGGTGCGATTCGGTCTTTGGGCCGCGCTGCTGCTCGCCTTGGTCGTTCTGCCACTTGGTCTGTCCGCTCAGGATGTCGACCTGCTACAGGCACCGGGTGAGGAGATTCCATCGGCTCCGCTGGATTTCGGCGAGGGATTGATTGGGATCGAATCGACCCAGCCGGAGAAGCTGGCTGGAAAAGATAAGGAGCCAGAGATCACCGTGACTTGGTCTCCGCTTAACGGGCACCCCGATACAGCGGTCTTAGCGGTTCGAGTCAAGCTGCAAAACGGAGCCAACACATATGACTTTATCCCGGTGAAGGGATCACTACCCACCAAGATTACGATGGACGAAGCGGACGGTTTGTTGCCCATCGACAACAGCTTCGTGGCGGACCGTGAACCCGAACTGATCGCGGCCCCACTCTCTGATTCTGATGATCCCAAGTTGCGAGAATACCTGCATGAGGTCACCTTTCTGAGAAGGTACAAACACGCAGCCGAGCCCCCCCCCTTCATGACGGGGAAGATCGATCTTCAAGTCTGTCGTACGAGCTGTGTCCCCTATGAATTGGATCTGAATGCCGAGTGGTCTGCCGAGCCGTACTCCGGGCCCCTTCCCGCAGCGTGGTCGATTGCTCAGGGGGCAGCCGCTCCTGGAGCGAATGGAGGTGGAACAGGCAATGCCGCCACCTCGGGCATCGAGGTCGAGAAGTCAGCCCCTCTCTCCATGGCATATGCGCTGCTGCTGGCTTTCATCGGCGGCATCATTATGAACGTGATGCCGTGCGTGCTGCCAGTGATTGCGATCAAAGTCCTCTCCTTCGTGCAGCAGGCGGGAGAAAGCCGCTCTCGCATCTTCGCGCTGAACCTGACCTACTCCGTTGGCGTGATCGCCGTGTTTTTGGTACTCGCGACGCTGTCAACTTTTGCCAAGATCGGACTGGGAGAGCTGTTTCAATTTAATGGTTTCAGCCTCGTGATGGCTGGTGTCGTCTTCGCCATGGGATTGAGCCTGCTCGGAGTGTTCGAACTCCAGCTGCCCGGTTCAGTCGGCGGAGCATCGGAGCATGAGGGACTGACCGGGGCCTTCTTCACCGGAATCCTGGCGACATTACTGGCGACACCGTGCATCGGGCCGTTTATTACCCCGGTGATCGCTTGGAGCGTGAAGCAGCCGACCTACATGATTTACGCCACGTGGGGCTTAATCGGTCTGGGAATGGCCTCGCCGTATCTGTTGCTCGGAGCGTTTCCGACACTGATCAACCGCATGCCCCGGCCAGGGATGTGGATGGTGCGGTTCAAGGAGTTCTCGGGGTTCGTGTTGATGGCAACCGTGATCTTCCTGATCAACAGCATCTCGCCCGCGTTGTTGATCCCGACGCTCATCACGCTCCTGGGGATTGCCCTCGGACTCTGGATGATCGGCAACCTGTACGATCATTCGACTCCCGAGCCGCAGAAGTGGAAGGTCCGACTGGCAGCTGCGGTGATCTCGCTGCCGCTGATCGGGTACGGAGCGATCCAGCATATGGGGCCGGAGCTGATGGAGGAGTACGTCTACTCGCGCTTTCGAGCCAGTCCCCAGGGCAATGCCGCGAGCCAGACCGAGTCAGAGGCTCTTCCCTGGCAGCCGTTCACCTCCCAGAAACTCCTCACGCTGCGCAAGTCCGGTCAACCGATTCTGCTTGATTTCACGGCGGATTGGTGCCTCATTTGCAAGTCGAATGAACGCTTTGCCCTGAACACCAAGGCCACAGCCGAATTCGTGAAGACCCACGATGTCACCTGCCTGAAAGCCGACTTCACCAAGAGAAGTCCAGAAATCAAGGCGTGGCTGGATCGCTACAACGCCGCCGGGGTTCCGCTGACGGTGGTCTTCCCGCCCGGCGAAAATGCCAGCGGCATCCCGTTCTACTCGGCGTTTACGCAGTCGGGCCTGCTGACCGCGATGGAAGCCGCCTGGCAGAAGTCGGAGGCGACAAAGCCCGCCCAAACGACTTCGTCCGGCAGCGGCGCGGCGATTCAGTAAGGCGAATGGACAGAGATAATGTACCGTGGCATGGGCGTCTCGCCCATGTGTATTCAAAGGAAAACACGGGCGGGACGCCTGTGCCACCGGTGAGGCAAGTCTGTCCGCTCGCCTAAGCGGGTTTCCTATAAATCATGTGGGTGGCGGGGTCAGGAGGCTTTGCGGATGGCCCCGGTGCGGGTGACGTGACCGGCCTGCTGCCCTCATGATCGCTCGCTTCTTCCGACCTCGAAAACCCCGTCGCGACATGTCATCCCAGGTCGGGGCCATCCGCAAAGCCTCCTGACCCCGCCGCCCGATGACATTCAGGCTGGCCAGGCCACCCCGCCGCGATCTCCCCGACATTGGTGCCACTCCAGTCGATGCATTAGCGAGGCAGATCGACAGCTAACTTTCACGATGGATCAACCAGACTCCAAGTAACAACAGCCCCACGCCGACCATCCGAGCGGCTGTGACCTGCCGCTGGACGACGCCCATCCAGCCGAGATGATCGAGCGCCATCGCTCCGATCAGCTGACCGACCAGGACAGCTGCGGAGAAGCTCGCCACCCCAATGCGGGGGACGCACAACACCCCGGCGGTGATGAAGGCCATCCCAATCAACCCGCCACACCACGCCCACCACGGAGCGTCCGTCGCCCGGCGCCAACTCCCCGGCTCCCCACTGGCAGACATCAATGCCGCAACGACGATTCCAAATGCCGCACCGACAAAGAAATTCACCAGCGAGGCATACATCGGATTGACGACAAACGTCCGCATCTTGGCGTTCATCGCCTGCTGAAGAGGGATGATCAGACCGACAGCGAGGGCCAGGATGAGCCAAGTGTATTTCATGCAGGGGAGTCAGGAATGCCAGATCATGTGAGGCGTGGGATAGGATTCCAGCCTGTCGGATTAGTTCAAAGACAGGCTGGAAGCCTATCCCACGGCGGCAGAGCAACAAGAGGTTACGGAGAAGACACCCACCCTTCAATCCCTCTTGTTCCTGCGTCACCCAGACATCCAAAGCGATGTCTGGGCAACCCGCCACCCCGCGAGCATTGAGAATCTCTTCACCGCGAGAGCGGTGGCGGCATGTAGCCGTGGGTGAAACCCACGGATGAGATCGCTCCCCAAAGCCCAAAGCCGCGAGAGCGGCGGCCGTGGCTCTGTCGCTGCTCTCGCGGCTGGAACTCGTACGGGGATCGGGGTCCGTGGGCTTCACCCACGGCTATATGCGATCACCGCTTTCGCGGCTCGGCTGGGCCACACCATCAGTGACAGGCTGGAAGCCTATCCCACGGCAGCTTGCCGATGCCTCGGGTGAGCCTAACCCTTGGCAATCTTCCGCAGCACCTCCGCCCCGCGCAGGAGCGTTTCATCCTTGGCGGCGTAGCTCAAGCGGAAGTGGGTGTCTTCGGAGCTGAAGACGTTGCCGGGAATGATCAGCAGTTCGTTCTCGATGGCCTGCTTGACGAACTCGGTGGCTGTGCCCCACGGGGCCTTGATGAACATGTAGAACGCCCCATCGGCTCCGATGATCTCGTAGTGGTCCTTGAGTTCCGCAGTCATCAGATCGCGTTTGCGTTTGTAGTCGGCCACGTACGGCGTGATGTCCAGATCCCACCCCTCGGCCCCCGCCCACTGGAACGGATGCGGGGCACACACGAACGTGAACTGCTGCAGCTTCGTCATCTGCTGGATCAGAAACTCCGGCCCGTGGGCCCAGCCGACCCGCCAGCCGGTCATCGAGTGCGACTTGCTGAAGCCATCGATCACCAGCGTCTGGTCGTTGAACTGGGCTGGGCTGATGAAGGGGCGGTCGTAGCAGAAGGCGCGGTAGATCTCGTCGCTGATGAGGCAGATGTTCTTCTCTTTGGCGAGGGCGGCCAGTCCACGGACTTCCTCCTCAGTCGCGACGCAGCCGGTGGGGTTCGAGGGGCTGTTGAACAGGATCACCTTGGTACGCGGAGTGATGGCGTTCCGGACCTTATCGAGGTCGATCCGAAAGTCGGGGTAGGTCGAGATCGGAACAATCGTCCCGCCCGCCAGCGTGGTTAGATGCTTGTACATCACGAACCACGGGTCAAAGGCGATCACCTCATCCCCCGGATTGACGAGGCACTCGAGGGCCAGCATCAAGGCCCCGCTGGTGCCGCTGGTGACGAATGCCTTACGGTCGGCGTGGTGGTATTCGGCGTCGACCGACGATTGAATCTTGTCGATCAGCGGGCGAATCCCCTGCGTCTGGCTATACGCGTTCCGCCCCTGGTCGATGGCCCGTTTGGCCGCCTCCTTGATGACCTCGGGCGTGTCGAAGTGCGGCTGCCCGATGCTGAGGTTGATCGGGTTCTTCATGTTCGCCGCGAGGTCGAACACCTTCCGAATGCCGGAGGCGTCGATTTTGTGCAGGCGGTCAGCGATCCAAGGGTGTGGCATGGTGGTGCGTTGTCTGTGATGAGATCACTGAGGAACAATCATTCGCAGGAGAAAGATAAGTGTTCAGAGCCAGGTTCGCCAGACCGCAGTGACTCCTTGAATTGGCGAAGAGACTGAATCAGGGCGAGGTAGTCAGCCGCAACTGATTCATTGTCTGAACACCCCGCTAACTCATCAATCTTCTTGCATGCGACAGTCGATTGTGTCACAATCGACAAGTGATTGATCCGCTCTCGACTGAGGGAAGCACGCATGACGGTTTGCCAGAAGATAGCACTGTGGTGCTGCTGGGTTTGTGTTCCGGCTTTGTGCCAGGCGGCTCTGTTTCCCGGCCTCGGGCCGAAGGGGACGTTGCAGAGTCTCCAGATCGAGACGGCGGGATTGCCACAACTCATCGGGCGGAATGCCCGGAAGCAGTTGGTGGTGACGGGCGTCTACTCCAGCGGGCAGCGGCATGACGTAACGCATGAGGTCCAGTACGCGGTCGACAAGCCGAATCTGGTCTCGGTCAACGCGGAAGGATTTGTGACTCCGCTGGTTGACGGAGCGGTGAACATTACCGCCAAGGAGCCGGGCGGGAAGACGGCGACTTTGGCCCTGACCGCCCTGCGCTGTGCCGAGGAACTGCCGGTCAACTTCGAGAACGAGATCGTCCCGATCTTCACCAAGCTCGGCTGTAATGCGGGCGGGTGCCATGGCAAGGCGGACGGCCAGAATGGATTCAAGCTGTCGCTGCTGGGGTTCTACCCGAAAGAGGATTACGAATTCCTGGTCTACGAGGAGCGCGGTCGCCGTGTCTTCCCCGCCGACCCCGAGTACAGCTTGCTGCTTCAGAAGCCAGCCAACATCCTGCCGCACGGCGGGGGCAAGCGGCTCGCACCGGGCTCGTATGAATGGGACTTGATCGCCCGCTGGATTCGGCAAGGGACGCCCTATGGCAGTGAGACCGACCCGACCATCGTGAAGATCGAGGTCATCCCGCCCGTTCGTGAGATGAACTTCAAGTCGAAACAACAGCTGTCGGTAATTGCCCATTACAGTGACGGAGCCACCAGCGATGTGACGCGGCTCGCTTCGTTTGAGGCGAACCAAGGGAACATGGCGATCTCGAACGCGACCGGACGGATTACCACGGAGGATGTTCCCGGCGAGGTGGCGGTCATGGTCCGGTTTGCGGGGACCGTCGGTGTCTTCCGCGCGATCATTCCGCAGGGGAGCCCCGTCCTGACCACGCCGCCCGAGAAGACGTTCATCGACAAGCTGGCGTTTGGGAAACTCAAGCAGCTCGGCATTCCGCCCTCCCCGTTGTGCGATGACGCGACGTACATGCGGCGCGTGTCGATCGACATCACGGGGCGGTTTCCGTCTGTGGTGGAGGTCGAGCAGTTCCTGGCCGACCAGAACCCGAACAAGCGGGACGCGCTGGTCGATCGGCTGGTCGAATCGCCGGGATACGCCGACTACTTCGCCAACAAATGGTCCTCGGTGCTGCGGAACAAGCGCCGCAACGGGAACGACACGCCGTACACGTTCCGGTTCCATGCCTGGATTCGCAAAGCCCTCCGCGAGAACATGCCGTACGACCAGTTCGTCCGCAGCGTGCTGACCGCCACCGGTGACCCCGAATCGCATCCGCCCGTCGCCTGGTTCCGCGAGGTCAGCACCTCGACCCAGCAGATGGAGGACACGGCCCAGCTGTTCCTGGGAATGCGGTTGGCGTGTGCCAAGTGCCATCACCATCCGTTTGAGCGCTGGAGTCAGCAGGACTACTATGGCTTCGAGGCGTTCTACTCGCAGGTGGGGTTGAAGAGCAGCAAGTACAACATCAACGTGAATATCCCCGACATGGTCTTCATGAAGGGGAACGCGCCGACATCCCGCAATCCTCGCTCGGGTCTGGACGTGAAGCCCGCCGGACTGGGCGGAGTGTCGCTGGAGATCGCAGGCTATGAGGACGCCCGGCAATCGCTCGTCGACTGGATGGCCGCTCCGGAAAATCCGTTCTTCGCGAAGGCTCTCGTCAACCGGTACTTCAAGCACTTCCTCGGTCGCGGCATCGTCGATCCCGAGGACGATCTGCGGGTCACCAATCCGCCCTCGAACCCCGAACTACTCGATGCTCTGGCGAAGCACTTCCTCGACCACCGGTTCGATCTCAAGGATCTCGTCCGCACGATCTGCAAGTCGAACATCTATCAACTCAGCTCTGAAGCGACCGAGTTGAATATGAGCGACAAGCAGAATTTCTCCAGCTTCTACCCGCGCAGGCTTTCCGCCGAGGTGCTGTTCGACGCCGTCGATTCGCTGGCCGAAACGCCGTCGAACTTCGGCACGATCCCGCAGGGCACGACAGCTGTCCAGCTGCCGGACAACGGGTTCAACAACTATTTCCTGCAAGTCTTCGGCAAGCCCGAGGCGGAGAGTGCCTGCGAGTGCGAGCGGTCTCCGGAAGCCAACCTGTCACAGTCGCTGCACCTGCTGAACTCGACCGACATCGCCGGTCGGCTGCAAAGCGGAAATGGCCGAGCTGCGCGATTGGCCAACGACAAGGACCGCACCGACGAGGTGAAGATCCGGGAGTTGTACCTGGCCGCGTTGGGTCGAGCCCCGACTGACAAGGAGCGGGACTTCATCTTGAAGGAACTGCTGCTGTACACGAACAAGCAGCAAGGCTGGGAGGACGTGATGTGGGCCCTGATCAACGCCAAGGAGTTCCAGTTCGTGCGGTGATCGTAGGATGGGCCCATTGGCCCGTCCCCGAGCGACTCACATCGACCAGAACGGGTGACATGGGCCGCCAACGACGTATTCCGTCGCTCGTCGCCGATGACACGGACGGGCAAATGTGCCCGTCCCACGGTAGGCAGGACTGCCCATCCTACAGGAGTCTTTCATGACGGTTTGGTCAAAACTCTGCTGGCTCACAGCCCTGCTGCCGAGCGTCGCCTGTGCCCAATACCCGGCAGCGCGGCTGGATGGTCTCTTCCCCTCCGGCGGTCTCCCCGGCACGACTGTCGAGATCCTGATCTCGGGGACCGACCTCGACGATGTCGACCAGCTCCTCTTCTCTCAAGACGGCTTCAAGGTCGACCGCAAGCTGGCCGAAGTGACCCCCTTCGACGAAGGGCCGCAGCCGATCCTCAACACGTTTCTGGTGACGATCCCCGGTGTGCCAGCGGGGAATTATGAGGTGCGGTGCCAGGGAAAATACGGCCTGTCGAACCCACGCACGTTCGTCGTGGGGTCGTTCCCCGAGTTCGTCGAGACCGAGCCGAACGGCGGCAATCTGCTCCCGCTCTGGACCGAAGTCGAGAAGCCCGATCCCGCGAAGCCCGAGACCAAGGTGAAGGTCAAGGTCAACCTGGCGGTCGAGGTGCTCGCCCTCCCGGCCACGGTCAACGGTCAACTCACTGCGGGTCCGGATGTCGATTGGTATCGGTTCACCGGTCAGGGTGGCCAGCGGATTCTCGCGGAGGGGTTCGCCCGGCGGATCGACTCGCGGGCTGACCTCGTGCTGACCCTGTTTCATGAGAACGGCACGATCCTCGCCGAGAACCGCGCACTCCATTCCGGCGATCCGCTACTCGATGTCACGCTGCCGGGGAACGGGTTGTACTTCTTGAAGGTGCATGACTCACAGTACCAGCAGGGACCGGGGTATCACTACCGCGTGGCGATTGGGCTACTGCCGCATCTCGACTTTGTCTTCCCACCCGCCGGGTTGCCGGGGTCGAATGAAGAGTACACGGTCTACGGTCGCAACTTGCCGGGGGGGCAGGCCAGCGGGCTGGTCCTTGAGGGGCGACCGCTCGATATGCTCAAGGTGCGAATCCCCGTCCCCGGTGACATCGCCGACAAGCTGCAGTTCACGACCCGGCTTGACCCGCATCAAGGGGGCCTGGACGGGATCGAGTACCACGTGACCAGCGGGAACATGACCTCGAACCCCGTGATGGTGACCGTGGCCACCGCCCCGGTCGTGCTCGACACCGGCGACAACAACAAGCCCGCCGCACCGCAGAAGCTGACGCTCCCGTGCGAGGTGATGGGACAGTTCTACCCGCAACGCGATGTCGACTGGTTCACTTTTGATGCCAAGAAGGGCGAGGTCTGGGCCATTGAAGTGACCTCGCACCGCCTGGGATTGCCCACCGATCCGGCCTTCGTTGTGCAGCGGGTCTCCGTGAACGATAAGGGCGAGCCGGTCATCACGGATGTCGTCACCGTTGACGATGTCGTGGAACAGAACTTCGGCAACCGCACCGGTCGGCATGAGTTCGACGAACGCACCGGCGATCCGCAGACGCTGCTCACCGTGCCCGAGGACGGAGTGTACCGCTTGATGCTGCGTGACGGGGCCAGCGCGGTCCGCAGCGACCCCAGGTTGGTCTACCGGCTGGCGATTCGCCAGCCCGCTCCGGACTTCCGGCTGGTCGCGGTGCCTGCTGAGCCGGTCAGCGGATTGATGCTCCGCAAGGGGGGTCGCGAGGCCGTCCGCGTGATCGCCTTCCGCCGCGATGGGTTCAACGGCGACATCGCCGTCACAGCTGCGGGACTGCCCGGTGGAGTGACGGCTGACCCGATCATGATCGGTGCGGCGAACAATCTCGGCACGTTGATCCTCAGTGCCGCCGATGGAGCACCTGTCGGAGTCGGGACGCTCCAGGTCTCGGGCAAGTCGACGATCAACGGAGTTGAGGTGACTCGGCAGGCCCGCTACGGCACTGCCCTTGTCCCGTTCCAGTTCGCTCAGCCAAACTCGGGGATCGCGAGCGTGCCCGCCCGCCTCGTCAGCCGGGTCCAGGTCAGCGTCTCGGTCGCAGAGACGGCGCTGGAGACGGTGACGATCGGTGATGGGCAGGTGCAGGAGACCTCACGCGGCGGCACCCTCAAGGTGCAGTACACCCTGCGCAAGACCGACGGCTCGGGCGGCAGCTTGCAGGGGTTCCCGACCGACTTCCCACCCAATACCTCGATTCCGCAGGTCGGCATCGGCGGCAATGCCAAGGGGGAATTCGAGGTCAAGTTCCAAGCCAACACCCCGCCCGGCACCTACACCATGTACCTCGCCGGGTTCAACCAGGGGGTGCAATACAAGCGAAACCCCGAAGAGGCCACGAAAGCCAAGCTCCGCCAGGAACGCATCGCCAAGATCTTGACCGACTCGCAAGCGAAGACTCAAACCGCCACGCAGACCGTCCAGACCAAGCAGACCGAACTGGCCGCAGCCACCAACGAACTGAATCAAGGCACCACTGCTAAGACGACCGCCGACCAAGCCGTCACGACGACCGATGCTGCCTTCAAGCAAGCCGAGGTCGTCCTCAAACAGAAGACGGAACAATCGGCAGCGGCCCCGACCGATGAGGCCCTCAAGACGCAAGTCACTCAGGCCAAAACTGCTGTCGATGACGCTACGAAAAAACTCAAGGACGCTCAAACCGCAGCGGCTGATGCCCTCAAGAAGATGGAGGAGTCGACCAAGAAGAAGACCCTGGCCGACGAGGCGAAGGTCAAGTCCGACCTGGAACTGGTCATAGCCCAGCAGTTCCAGCAGAAGGCCACTCAGGAGAAGCAACTGGCGGACCAGTACGCGAACCAGAAGCAGAACGAGGCCAACCCGCAGGGGCGCAGCATCAACGTGCCGTCGAACTCTCTGACGATCAAGGTCGTGGAGTTCCCGTTCAAGGTCGACGCCCTGGCCGATGCGGTTTCGGTGAAGCAAGGCGAGAAGCTCGAAGTCCCGATCAAGGTCTCGCGGCAGTACGGGTTCACCGGGGCGATTAACATCCAGCACCAGCTTGTCGGGGGCGTCAACGGACTGGGTGTGCAGAACGTCAACATCCCGGACAACCAATCCGACTTCAAGTTCGAAGTGAATGCCCAGCCGACCGCCACCGTAGGGGAACACCTCTGCACCGTGCGACTGAACATGAACTTCAACGGAGCCGCCCTGACGATGGAGCGTCCGCTGAAGCTCACGGTCGTCGAGGTCAAGGTGGAGAAGTAGGATGGGCCCATTGGCCCGTCCCCGAGCGACTCACAACGACCAGGACGGGTGACATGGGCTGGTGGCGACGAACTACGTCGCTTTTCGCCGACGGGACGATGGCCTTTCGAGGCCGTCTTCCTAAATCTGTGTCAATCAGTGAAATCTGTGGACCCAACTCTTCCGAGAGAGGAGAAATGGGATCCACAGATTACGCAGATATGCACAGATTATGAGGTGTGTGTTCAACGCGTGTAGGTGACTCGCGACAGTTGCGGGTCGAACGGGACGGGCAGGATTGCCCGTCCTACGTAGGACGGCCTTTCCAGGCCGTCCCCGAGTGTCATCAGAACTCGATTCGAATTAGGAAGAAGTTGGAACACTAATCTCCGCTAATAAACACTAATCCAGAAAGGATTAGTGTCGATCAGTGGAGATTAGTGTTCCAACCCTCTTCCATGAACTCCGATTCTGAAGCCATTCCGGTGGATTGTGGGTGACTCGCAACAGTTGCGAGTCGAACGGGACGGGCAAATGTGCCCGTCCTACGGAGAAACTTGATGCAGACCTGTCGTCTATTCACTTGCTTCCTGCTGGCATTGGCCTCCACGGCCAGCGCGGCCCCGATTGCCATAGCCCCCATTCAGCGGGCCGAGCCGGTCTCCTTTGAGAAGGAGATCTTCCCGATGCTCCAGCGGAGTTGCCTGGCCTGCCACTCGGCGAGTGAGAAGCAGGGAGACCTCGTGCTCGAGTCGCCGCAAGGCATTCTCAAGGGGGGCGACAACGGTCCCGCTGCCATCGCGGGGCGGGGGGCGGAGAGCCTGATCGTTAAGGCTGCCTCGCATCAGATTGAAGCGGTGATGCCGCCTGTCGGGAACGATGTCGCGGCCAAGGATCTCACCTCGCAGGAACTGGGGCTGCTCAAGCTGTGGATCGATCAGGGGGCCCTGGGGATCGGCGCGATTGACTCCCTGTCTCCCAAAGCGTGGCAGGCGATGCCTAAAGGCATTCAAGCGGTCCAGGCCATCGCCATCACCGAGGACGGTCAGTACGTCGCGTGCAACCGCGCGAACCGCATCCTGCTATTCCATGTGCCGACCGGCCAACTGGTGACGACGCTCGGCGACCCGGCCCTGGCGGCTCCGGCTAAGCCCGACGTGCCTGTGAATCCCGAGGACTCGATCGCGCATCGTGACCTCGTGCAGTCGTTGACGTTCAACGTCGATGGCGACTTACTCGCATCAGGGGCATTCCGCGAGGTCAAGCTCTGGCGGCGACCGCGCGATGTGCAGAAGCTGAACCTCGCTGCCGGCGGACCCGTGACGGCTCTCGCGATCAGCCCCGACCGCAAGTGGATCGCCACGACGGGAGCGGCGAATACGATCCGCCTCTGGAACGCCGCCGATGGGAAGCCGGGACCAACGCTGACCGGCCACACCGATGTCGTGACCTCGCTGCGGTTCACCCTCGGCAGCACCCAGCTCATCTCCGGTTCGCTCGATCAGACGATCCGGCAATGGAAGGTCGCCGACGGCACACCGGTCGCGAAGTTCGAGTCCCCCGCAGCTGTCAACGCGGTTGAGATCGTGATGCGCGATGCCCCGACTGAGCTAGTCCCAGTGCCGCCACAGCTGTTGGTCTCGGGCGGAGCGGACAACATGGTGCGGGTCTGGAATCTGGCGAGTGCGTTGCCGGAAAAGCTGGCGACCTCGCTGCCGAATCTCTCGCGATCAATCACGAGCCGCGACGGGAAATTGATGGCGATGGTCGATACGGCGGGGGCTGTGCGCGTGGTGTCGCTGGTTCCTCCTCCGATGGGGCAGCCACTCGGAGCCGAGGTCACGACGTGGCCAGTTGAGCGCGGAGTGACGCATCTCGCGTTCCAGCGTCCCGCCGATCTACCCGAGGCCACCCCCGAGGCTCCTGCAAAGGGAACCTCGCTGTTCACCACAGCTACCGATGGATCGATCCGCCAGTGGAGCCTGCCCGAGCATCAACTCCTCGCCGAGTGGAAGGGCGGGATTGTCGGCCTGCGGTCACTCGCCGTCAGTGCCGATGGAACGCAAGCTGCGACCGGCGGCGAGGACGGTTCGATCTCGCAGTGGAACCTCAAGCCCACACTGCCTCCGACAACTCCGTTCCTGGCACCGCTCGCGGTCAGCGAGGCTCCGCTGACGAGCGCGGTCCTCAGCCCAACTCGCAAAGAACTGGCCCTCATCGGGGTCAAGGGTGGCCAGCAGGTCGTGTGCATCGTGAACCTGGAGAACGGCCAGATCACGCACACGTTCAGCGGGCACACCGCAGCCATTCGCTCGGTGGCGTTCTCGACCGATGGCAACAAGCTGGTCTCGGGCGGCGACGACAAATCGGTGCGGCTGTGGGATCTGCGGAACCCGGCCAAGCCCGATCTGGCCAAGATCGAGGCTCTCCCGGCAGCGGTGACTGCGGTGGGGACCAATGCCGATGGGACAGTCATTCTCGCGGGAGGGGCCGACAACACGCTCAAGCTGTTCAACCCGGTCGATGGGATGGTGGTCAAGGAGTTCGCGGGTCACGGCGGTGCGGTCCTGGCCTGCGGCTATTGGAATAACCAGCCGTACTCGGTGTGCGTCGATCGCAACGTGCGGTTCTGGAACGCCGCCGATGGGGCACAAGCGCGGGCCTTCCCGGTCGCAGCTGGCATCACCTCGTTCGTGATCTCGACCGATGGAGCACGCATGGCCTTCGGCGGAGACGACTCGCAAACGCGCGTGATGCAGACCGATAACGGCGGGCTGTTGCAGACATTAAAGGGGACACAACCGACGACGGCCCTCAGCTTCACTGCCGACAATCTGCAACTCGCCACCGTCGCCGCGACCGGAGAGACGGCGGTGTGGAACCTCATGAACGGACGGCTGCAGGAGACGTTCCTGGCACCGACGCAGACGACCGCGACGTTCATCGCCGATGCCCTGTCGCTGGTGACGACACACAAGGACGGCCAGTTGGGACGCCAGCCGCTGCGGTTCCTGCGACATCTGGAGGGGAACACCCAGCCGGTCACGGCGCTGCTGTTCCACTCGAACGGCCAGACGCTGTTCACCGCCGGAGCCGATGGGACGTTCCGGGGCTATACGACTCAGACCGGGCAGGCGGCGTTCAACGCCAACCACGGGGCGGTGATCCATGATCTCGCGATCTCGGCCAAGGAAGAGATCCTCGCCACTGCCGGTGAGAATGCCCAAGTGCGGCTGTGGCAACCCAACGGAGGAGCCTTTGGGGTGCAGACGCTGCAAGGACTCTCCGGGCCGGTCACGCGCGTGGCGTTCACGACCGATGATACCCAAATCGTGGCCGGTGCCTCGGGCGAGAAGCCCGCTGTCATGGTCTTCGATGTCACGACGGGCGCCGTACTGCAACGGTTCACGGACCAGGCCGGGCCGACGCTGGGGCTGGCTCGCGCGTTGCCGCCGCCCCCACCCGCTCCGGTGCCGAATGCGCCGCCGGTTCCGCCGTCTCCCGTGACGACGATGCTCACGACCTCCGCGACGGGTGTCTGGTCGTGGAGTCTCTCCGCCGTGCGCCAGATCCCCGGGAACTCGCGCGAGGTTACTTCGCTGGCCGCGATGCCGGGCACTCCACGGCAGGTGTTCTCCGGCTGCCTCGATGGGGTAATCCGCCGCTGGAATCTGGAGACCGGTCAGGACATGCAGCAGCTCAATCACGGTGGCTCAGTGACCGCCATTGCCGTCAGTCCGGATGGACAGCGGCTGGCCTCGGCCACCGACAATACTCATACGGCCCGGCTATGGAACATCAACGGACAGCAGATCGCCGAGATGCGCGGCGATGTGCGGAAGAAGACGGCCCAGACACGAGCGACGCAACAACTCGCCGCCGCCAATGCCCGACTCAACGTGGCGAAGCAACTCCTCGATCAGGCCGAGAAGGATGTCCCCACCAAGACCACTGCCGAGAAGACCCTCGCCGACATGCTGACCGCCGCCAACACCGATGTGGCCGCGAAGAAGACCGCCTTGGAGACCGCCCTCGCGACCAAGACGACGACGGAGAAGGCGGCCATTGATGCCTCCGCAATCGCCAAGGTCGCAATGACTGCCAAGGAGACCGCCGAGAAAGCCGCCAAGGACGGGACCGCCACCGTCACTGCCGCTCAGGCCAAGCTGGCTCGCATCCAGCTAACAGCTGCTGCCGACCCCACGAGCGAGAAGCTCAAGGCTCTCATTGTGGAGTGTCAGAAGGCCGTCGAGACCGCCACGACCACCTCGCAGCAATTGACCGCAGCTGTCGCTCCCCCGACCCAGAATGCCACGCAGATGGCCACCGTGGCCAACACGGCGGCGCAGAAAGTGAACGAGGTCCAGAAGCCGTACAGCGATGCACTGGCGGCGCTCAAGACCTCGGAAGCGACTCAGAATCTCCTGTCTCAGCAGCAAGCCATCGCCGCCCGCGAATTGAAGGTCGCCACCGACCTCGTCCCCGTTCGCAAGGACATCGCCACGAAAGCCGAGGCCACGGTCGCCGAATCCACCAAGCTCGTCGAGACCAGCAACACCGAGGTCACCGCAGCTGACATGCCCATGCGATCGATTGCCTTCTCGCCGGACGGCACGCTGCTGGCGACAGCGGGAGATTACCCGAGTGTCCATACTTGGGATGCGACAACCGGGGCGGCGATGGGAGCCTTCGCTGGTCACACCGGGCCGATCAAGGCGGTGGCCTTCCTCAACGACAACCAGCTCGTCTCGGTCAGCGATGACCAGTCGTCCCGCGTGTGGGAGGTCAACCCCGGCTGGGTGCTGGAGCGCACGATCGGCTCGGCGGAAACTCCGACCGTCATCGTGCATCGCGTGACGGCGGTCGACTTCAGCCGCGACTCGTCGCTACTGCTCATCGCGGGGGGCGTGCCGTCGCGCAGCGGGGAGTTACAAGTCGTGAAGGTCGCCGATGGGGCGCGGGTGTTGTACCTGCCCCAGGCTCACAACGATGTGATCTACTCCGCCCAGTTCTCTCCGGACGCCAAGCGAATCGCCTCGGGCGGTGCAGACAAGTACCTGCGGACATTCGATGTCGCCACCAGCCAGCAACTGAGGCGATTCGAAGGCCACACGAACTACGTACTCGGTGTCGCCTGGAAGGCAGACGGCCAGATCATCTCCACAGCTGGGGCCGACAACACGGTCAAGGTCTGGGAGTCCGAGACCGGCGACCAGCAGCGCACCATCGAAGGCTTCCCCCGCCATGTGACCGCGATCCGTTACATCGGCGAGACCGACAACATCATCACCAGCTGTGGCGATAAGCTCGTGCGAATGCACAATGCCTCGAACGGCGGCCTCGCCCGCAACTTCGGCGAGATCAAGTCCTGGCCGCACTGCGTGGCGATCACTCCCGACAGCAACATCGTGACTGCCGGGGATGCGGCGGGGAATGTGTACTTCTGGAATGGGAACAACGGGCAGTACCTCAAGACGCTCAGTGTGGCCGTGCCCGCTCCGCCGATGAAGTAGGACGACCTGCCGTAGGACGGGCACATTTGCCCGTCCTTCTTCTTCGCGAATGCGAGTCACCGTGCAATGGCACTGACCTCACCCACCCGAAGCGTCAGCGAGGGAGATCGATAGCGACATCGTGGCAGTGGCCTGGACCAGTTCTTGCCTGTAGAGTCTTGCCTGAGTGGGCTGAGGCTCGGCAATCGTTCTTTGTTTTGGGGTCTGCGAACGAAAACATGGACACCAAGCTGAAGCAGTTGGTCGAGCAGAGCGACACTCCCGTCGGACGTGCCTTTGACTTGTTCATTCAGGCACTGATTATTCTGTCCCTGATCACGTTTTCGATCGAGACTTTGCCAAACCTGTCCGCATCGACGCAGACCTGGCTCAGGCGCTTTGAAGTCTTCAGCGTGGTCGTGTTCAGTGTGGAGTATGCACTGCGAGTCTTCTTGTCGACGCCCAAGCGAGGCTATGTGTTGAGCTTCTTGGGCATCGTGGACCTCGCAGCCATCCTGCCGTTTTACATCGCCTCGGGGATCGACCTGCGTTCGATTCGCACCCTGCGTCTGCTGCGATTGTTTCGCATCTTCAAACTCGCTCGGTACAGCTCAGCAGCGCGCCGCTTCCATGTGGCCTTGCTGATTGCCAAAGAGGAGATGATCCTCTTTTTGTGCGTGACGCTGATCCTGCTGTACATCTCCGCTGTGGGCATCTACCACTTCGAGAACGAAGCCCAGCCGGACCAGTTCGCGTCCGTGTTCCACTCGTTGTGGTGGGCCATCACCACGTTGACCACCGTCGGCTACGGGGACACGTATCCGATCACCGTCGGGGGCCGCATCTTCACGTTTTTCATTCTGCTGATCGGACTGGGAGTCATGTCCGTCCCCGCCGGACTGCTGGCGTCTGCGCTCTCCAAAGCACGGCAGATGGAGGACGCCACGGAACAGCCTGCTGATTCCCCACCATCGTGATACGGAGTTTTCGTCGAATTCCAGCGAGCTGGGGCGATTCGTGGACCGTCCAAGCCACCCCGTCAAAGCGAGCCAAGCGATGCCATCGTGCTGAACCCCAAAGCAGCAACCTGTGCGACACTGCTACTTCCTCTCGGCAGGAGGCTTAGACGATTCGACAATCGGATTTCGTGGTGTGGAGTTTGTCGACCTCGCACTCTGAATCAACAAGTCTCGATGAGACAGCGGAAGCGACGCAATGATCTGCCTCGCTTTTGTTAATCCGTTGCTGGTGAATACGTTCCCGCTCATTCCTCGTCTCCTCCCTGGATCCGACTGAATTGGTCCCGGCACTGTGCCTCAAGAACCAAATACGACTGCGGATTCATCTGCAATCGCAGTCTTGCCGACTCGATCGCCCAAGTCAAACTCTCACCAGTCGTGGAGTTCTTCCGAGAGACATCATACCCCGAACTGAGCTGCATGGAGAAGAGATCGAAGAATCGACGAGCTCCGATCCCAACAAACGGTTCGAATCGGACGCGGTTTCTGCCGATTTCGTCCTCAGTAGGGGTTGTTACGATGGAATCAGTGTGAAACTCAAGAGCTTTACTCTTGGGGTAGGGTTCAACGTAGACGACCCGTTTGACACCAGCGGCCACAAGGTGCTTCGCACAGTTGTGACAAGGGAATACAGTGCAAAACAGTGTGGCATCACGAGTTGGAATTCCATTCCGTCCACATGCCAGCAAGGCCTCCATCTCGGCATGGACCACTCGCCCGAACTCGGTCAAGTCCTTGATTCGACTGCTGTCCAACAGCTTCTTGATTTTTTCGGAGTGCTCCTTCAGATCTTTGTCGTCTTCAATGTCCATCATGATCAATTGGATCATCTCCAGTTGCTTGACGCGATTGGAGTCCTCCTTTCGCGTGTAATCTCGTCCCTGTGGCTCATCAAAGTATGGTTCCGGCCCCGGCCCTCGTTCCTGCCAATACAACCCACCTCCCGACCTTGGACAATCGTTCGCTCCAGTCGACAAGACTTCCCGTTCTCGTGTCATCACAGCACCTACCTGCCGAGAAAGGTCTGCGGAACGCAGCGCTGCGGCATAGGCAAGGAACATTGCGTATTCGTCAAAAGTGGGCGTTACGAAAGGGTTGCCAAACAACACTTCAACAACTCGTTGGATGTCACCACGTAGTCGATCGTGACTCGCAGTGGCACTGACAAAGAAGTCTGCGAGATGGAACGTTTTGTTGAGACGTTGGCCGTGTGGAAGTTTGCTTTCCTCCCCGTCTCGCTCAAGCAGATCATCTGCGTCCTTCTTCGTCATTCCCAAGTCATTCACCAGATGCCGTTCCCGACACTCTTTTTCGGCATGCACTCCGATCAGGATGAATCCAGCTGAGTACGTCAAGCGGAGCTGTTCTACTTCTTCGGGACGCTTCAGAGAGTCGATAAGGAATACAGTTTTCGGGAGGTTTCGCTCCTCGACTGAATCCACGGAATTCGGACGATATTCAAAGATTCTCGCAGCTGCCCCCGTTGCCAAGATGGAGTTCCCGAGTCTGGCCGCCTCTTCCTTCAAGTCCGGACGGTCTTCAACGAGCTTTTCTTCGATCACCTTGGCCGTAGCGTTCTCTCTTGCTCTGTTTCCGGCCTTCATAAGCTCGGAAATTCGCAGATAGTGATTGGCTCCGGTCTCTGGAAGCACTTCCAACTCGGGAATGATCTCCTTGGAAATCTTGATGAGATGCGATTGATATCCAGCCCGTTGGAACCGCTCTCGAAATAGAGCGACCACCGGGTCGAGCTCCGTTCCGACAGCTCCGACGAAGCCAATCACCAGTTCTGAAGCGAACTCTTTCGTGGGGTAATCGCTCATGATTTCGAAGTTTCGAAAGAGGAGTGGAATAGCAATGGTGCCGTTTTGCGATGCCGATGATCTAGGGACGCAAGAAGTTATCTCGCGGATGACGTTTCTGGCAAGAACCACTTACTCCACCGGGTGCCACAGTCATCGGAATCCCCATTGCTCATTAAGGGTTGATGTTGGGTATCACTGACTTTCGCTTCAGGGCACCAGATATTCGCGGGAGAGACTCCCTCGCGGCGTAGAGCGTAGCCGTCACCGTTCGAAACGGGACGGGCAAGTGTGCCCGTCCCACGGTTAGAGCTCGATCTCGAGTTCCTCGATCTTGCGATACAAACTCGATAGCCCCAGTCGCAACCGTTTGGCGGCTTCACGCTTGTCGGGCCATTGGCGCAGCACGCGGGTGATGTGCAGCTTCTCGTAGTGCCGCAGTGCGGAGCGGAGGTCATCCGTGTCGGGCAGTGGCTGGCCCATGCCGATCAGGTCAGGGGGCAGGTCGGACGGTTCGACGCTGGTGCCCTCGCACATGATCACGGCTCGCTCGATGGCGTTGTCGAGTTGACGCACGTTCCCCTTCCACTGCGCGGCCATCAGCAGGCGGATCGTCTCGCTCGACGCAGCTGTGACTCGCTTACGCATGGCGCGGGAGTGGCGGGTGATGAAGTGGTCGACGAGTTCGGGGATGTCGTCGAGGCGTTCGCGGAGCGGGGGGATGCGGATCTTCATGCCGTCGAGGCGGTAGAACAGGTCCTCCTGAAACTTTTGCTCGCCGACCAGACGCATCAAGTCCTGGCTGGTGGAGGCGATGATCCGGCAGGTCACGGGGTAATTCTCGGTCCCGCCGGTGGGCATGCTTTCCTGGTACTCGATCGCGCGCAGCAACCGGGCTTGTGTCCCCATCGGCAGTTCGGCGATCTCGTCGAGGTAGACGGTGCCTTCACCTGCTGTGCGCAGCAGACCCGCTTGAACGGACCCGTTCTCGGTGCCGAAGAGTTCGGCCTCCAGCAGATCAGCGGGGCGTGTGGCACAGTTCATGGCCAGGAATTTTTCCTGCTTGCGCGGTCCGGCGGAGTGGATCTGCCGGGCGAAGAGTTCCTTGCCGGTCCCGGTCTCCCCCATCAGCAGGACGTTGGAACTGGTTGCGGCGATCTTCGCGATCGTCGCCAGCAACTCCTTGAGCGGTTGAGACGAACCGACAATCTGCTCGAAGTTTTGCGGCTGGGAGAGTTCGCGGCGGAGGGCCTGGTTCTCGATGAACAGCTGGCGGAACTGGAAGACGCGGTTCAGCTTGTTGAGGACATCATCCAGGATGACCGGCTTGACGAGGTAATCGAAGGCTCCGGCCTTGAAGGCATCGACCGCGTTCTCGACCGTCGCGTACGCCGTGATGATCAATCCAAAGACCGATGAGTTGATCCGTTGCAACTTGCGGAGCAGGGCGACTCCGTCCCCATCGGGCAGCTGGACATCGCAGATGGCGACGTGAAAGTCGCGCTGCTTGGCGGCGGCCAAGGCTTCCGCGACGGTGCCCGCCTTGGTGACCTCGAAGCCTTCCCCGGTCAGGAACTCCGCAAGAGTGTTGCGAATGATCGGTTCGTCCTCGACGATCAGGACAGTCCGTTGTTCCAGCGCATCAGCCACGGTGGGTTCCTTGGGAGCGTGCCGCAGCGAATTTGCGGCGACTGGATGATTCTAGGGCGCGCGGCAAGAATGCGAAACTGCGTGAGGGGCGAATGACGAAAGCCGAGTGTGCATCTCAACTTTCGGTCGCCAGATTATCGTCTCAGCCATTCGACAAGCAGGTCATCCGCTGTCAAGCGGAAGTGAAAGGGGCCTCACGCGAAGGCGCGGAGACGCGAAGCAGAAAGTCTTTCCTGACCTTCGCGTCTCCTCGCCTTCGCGTGAGGAATTCTAGTGCTGCAGACTCCCCCACCGCATCCCGAGACTCCTTGAAGCCTCTGCCGGTCTAATTCGCCGGCGATTGAAGAAAGCCCACCGGTTGCAACCGGTGGGCTTGGGGGTGTGATGACGAGATTATTCTTACCCCAGTCGCTGGCCGTATTGCTCCGCGTATTACTTCAGGTAGTCGCCCGAGCGGATACGGGCGACCCAGTCTTGGTGCGACAGATACCAGTCGATCGTTTCCTGGATTCCTTTGTCAAAGGTGTACTGCGGGTCGGGTGGCACGACCGAAAACGCCCCGCAGCCTGAAGAGAAGTGAATTTGGGTGGCACGCCCTGTAGGCTCCGCGAAAGGGCGTGGGAGTCGCGCGCTGGCTGGACTTTGACGTGTATGGGGGGGTGGCC
>JAYSUV010000691.1:0-1030 GCA_043718945.1 Planctomycetota bacterium | reverse complement strand
AACGCGGCGCGAAAAACAAACGCCTCCACTGCGCCCTCGATCCGAACTACCTGCTCAAAGTCCTACACACCGCCAAGTTTTGATGCGCCAGCCCTGGGGTTGCCCCCTTAGTGATAAGTGTTTCTATTTGGTGCTGAGGGGGCCTTGCCTGGGAACTGGACAGATCCAAGAATGTCGCCTCTTGGCTCCCCTGTCATGTGCATCAACATGTTCTTCGGCCTGCAACATGGGACGTCAATTTCGGAGAGACCATCTGTCTAGCAATAGGATCTCGCCCGTAGAATTTCCGATTGAGGGTGTGGGTGACAGTACAAACTACCCATGATGATGCGGAGGCCCTGGGTCCTCATGGCTAATGTCTCCGTTCACGGTAGGTCACTCCGCCGGGGGAGGCGGAAACAAATGCGAGAGATTGCATAAGCGTGCGGTCACGCACACGAGCCGAGCTTCTGCCGCTCGATCAGCTCATGCACCTCGCGGCGATGGATCGTGACTTCGGTCGGGGCCTCAATACCCAGGCGGGCCTTGTCGCCGCGCACATCGACGACCTTGATCAGGATCTCGATCCCACGCACAGTGAGGACGATGTCCCCGTTAGGCTTGCGACTCAGAACAAGCATGACGAATCCTTTCGACAGGGGTCTTCCGGGCTGAATAAGCCCGGCCCCATTGAAGCGATTCTCGCCCTGACCCAGTACGAGCCGACATCGGGTCCTCCGGGCTGAATAAGCCCGGCCCCATTGAAGCCAGCGAACACGTCCCCAGATTGGTTGTGACGCCGATGTCCTCCGGGCTGAATAAGCCCGGCCCCATTGAAGCGGCTACCTGTCGGAAGAGGCTGCGACGCGTGCTGTCGTCCTCCGGGCTGAATAAGCCCGGCCCCATTGAAGCTATCGCGACCTGTCACACTGGTGCGTGTTCGTCACGTCCTCCGGGCTGAATAAGCCCGGCCCCATTGAAGCCGGTGGGGCGCGAGTGACGCCCCACTTCGGCGACGTTGTCCTCCGGGCTGAATAAGCCCGGCCCCATT
>JAYSUV010000070.1:0-19457 GCA_043718945.1 Planctomycetota bacterium | reverse complement strand
GGCACAAACAGGCTGCGATGCTGTGACGAGCAGGAGGAGGAATAGGAATGGGGCATTCTTCATGGTTGAGGACGGGTGACTTATTGAACTCACATGCTATCATCTTTGGCCCTCAGCCCCCGAATATGGCCGTTGGAGAGCCCTACTAGCCCTCAACCCTCAACCCTCAACCCTCAGCCCTCAACGATCCCCACCCCCCATGCCCGCCACCGAATCCTTAACGATCGAAATCCAGGGCGACTCCAGTGGCCTCAGCCAAGCCCTGGACGATGCCCTCTCTCGGGTCGAGTCGCTCCAGTCGGCGGCGGAGAGTGCCTCCAGTTCTGCCGCAGGCATCGGAGGCCGACTGGCCAGCGTCTCGACCGCGCTGCAACCACTGCAACTGGTCAGCCAGCAACTGACTCGCATCAGCCAGCAGGCCTCGGCCCTCGCTCAGCAGCCGATCTCCCTGAACGTCCAACCCGCGCTGTCGGCGCTCCAGTCGCTGATGGCTGCCATCCAAGCGGTGGCCGCTCAACTGCGGACGCTCTCCCTGCCGGGGCCGGGAAGGGGACCGATCGGACCAGGCGGTCCCTCTCCGGGAACCTCTCCTCGGCCCTCACCGTCATCGGGAACCTCCGCTCAATCTGCCCCCGCGTCCTATGCCTTGGGAGCTGCGGCGATGGCGGCCCCAAGTGGTCTGGCGAACGCCATGTCTGGATGGGGCACGAGCCCGGTCGGGCCCGCTGAGCCTTCTCCGGGAATCTCTCCGAATCAGCTCCCGATGATGGGGGACGCTCCTCGGGACGCCCTGTCGGAATCACGAGCCTTCGCCCATGCTCGGGGGTTCACGGGGGACGAGAGTCTTCCACAGACGCCGTCACGACACCACGGCATCTCCGATCCCACGCAGTTGCCGATTCGTACACGAGAGCCGTCTTCGGCGAGCCACCTCAGCCAGGCGACCCCACTCGATTCTCGCGGGACGCCCCGCACTTCGTCGTCGTTCAGTACCAGCGCTGATTCCACGCCGCAGTCCCCGTCACTCGACAACTCCACGTCGACGGTCAACCACTTCGGCGGGATCACCATCGAGGTCCGCGAGACCGCTGACGTGAACGCTCTGATGCGGGATCTGAGGCTCCAAGGTCTGGCCACCCGCCATCGCCAGGGCTGAGCCGCAATCCACCGGAACCAATCCCACTCCTCCACTCCCCACTCCCCACTCCCTACTCCCCTCATGTTCTCCTTCCGCCCGTCCATCGTCCGTGCCAACTCCCTTTTCGAACTCCCCCAACCCGTGACCTCGGTCCGGGTCCAGGACTCGTTCGACTTCGCCAAGCTCAAGGCTCCGCAGATGACTGGCGACATGCTCGTCGGCCATTCCTCCAGCGGCGTCGACATCGCGATCGAAGGCCAAATCGGCTCTCACGCCGGCGATCTCCGCCTCACCGAAGAGCAGATGTTCCTCACACTGGAGTCGCTCCGCCAAGCGGTCCACTCCACCTCCCCCGTGGATCGCTATCGCCTGTTCCTCTACTTCGATCCCGCCACGGCGACCTATCGCTCATTTCGCGACTGTGCCACGGTCCGGTTCGAGTACGACCTCTCCCGTAAACAGTTGTTTACCTACACGCTCGTCATCCATGCCAGTCGGCCCGCGATCGAGACTTCGCCTCCTTAAGTCCGCCCTCGACCTCTCATGGTTCTCCCACACTCTCCTCCTGCTGACCGGCTCTCCCGATGTCTACTCGCCGCATTCTGCATCATGGTCCAACGCCCGGAGGCACACCGGTTCTGCTCTCCGATCGCGCCATCGGCGGCTGTTGGTTCGAACTCCATCGGCAAGGCGGCTGCGGGGCTGGAGAACTGGTTCTGCAGCGCGAGTTTCAAGAACGTAGCGCGATCGAGATCGGTGACTGGATCAGCTGTGAAGGAGCGGTCGGCCAGCGGTGGTATCTGGGCCGTGTCGAAGAGTGCCGCTTCCAATACCCCGGTCGTGTGCGGTTACGACTGGCCGGGATGTCGATCGAACTCAATGAGGTCTTTCCCGGCGGCTTTGATGCCTCTCCCTCCGAGCGACAGCCGCAGCGTTACGGGGACACCGACCTCTTCTCCAATGACCCGGATCGCAGCTGGGAGGCCGCCCATGCGGTCTCCACGCTTGACGGCTTCGTCAAGCTGCTGCTGCAACAGCATGTGGTGAACAAGACTCACATCACCTACCTTCCCGAACTCATTGAGTCTCCACATCGACCGGTACAGTCCCTGTCCGCCAAGTTCCGTGGCGAAGAATCTCTCCGCTCCGTCCTGAAGGATCTCGCCCTCCGCGCACAGGCCAGTTGGGGTGTGGACGCCTTCGGGAGGTTCTTCTTTCTTCGTCGCCGCCTCTCCGTGCAGTCGACGTTTCGCTTAGGACGGGACTTGGTCTCGCTGGAAGAGACTCGGGATCGCGAACTGATTTTCAATCGATTACTGCTCACCGGCGATTACATCTACGACCGCCGCGACAACATTGGACAGATCGCTCGCCGGGTCTTCCGCTGGCGAGCCAACTACTTCGAGCCCGACAGCTGCCAGAGCTTCGGAAATCGCCGGTTGCGATTGTGGGTGCCGTGGATTCGAACGCAGTCCGATTCGGTGGCCTTTGCCCGCGAGTTTTTTCGCACCTACTCTCAGCCGACAGCCCGCTACGCAGTCGAGACTGTGCCGCAAGGCTCGTTGCTGATCCCGTGGGAAGGCCCGATCACGATCAAGGATGCTGGCGGAACTCTCCTGTCCACAGGTGTGATCGAAAAGGTCCGCGTCCTGTTCGATCATGCACCACGGTTCCGCTTAGAGGTCGGCCCCGAAGACCCGCGCGAGCAGTGGCCCGAGCCGCCCCAGGACGAACGCTGGGAACTCCCGGACCACATCCCCTCAAACGGCGGCGACATCTCGCTCACCGATTTTGTCCTCTCCTCGCCGGGCGGGGGCGGGGGCGGAGGCAGTTCGTACGGCGATCCATCGGGCTCAAACATCTCCTCGGAGGATTCCAGCGACGGCAGTTCTGACAATAGCTCGGACGGTTCAGATGGCTCGGATGGCTCGTCCGCAAATCCCTCGTGGAATCGCACTGACTCGCTTTCGGGAGGTGATACGTCACTCTCCTCTCGGACAGCTGACACGACGACCAATGAGGAATCGTCTTCGCACAGCGAAGCCTCGACCGCTCCCTCGAGTGTCCCGTCCTCCGATGAATTCGACTCCTCCTCGGAACTGAGCAGCCTGACGGAGAACTCGACGACGGAAACCACGACCAGCGACGCCCCGACCTCGTCGGAACAATCGACGACCACCAGCGACGACAGCACCTCCCGCAGTGATTCCGGTGCGTCGAGCGACTCCATCGGGAGTCTGAGCGGCACCACCAATCTCAGTGAGTCAGGCACGAACCCCAGTACGGATTCCAGCGGCACCAACCCCTCGTCCACAGGCAATTCCAGCCTCGGACAAACATCGAGCACCATCGAGATCGGCAACACGGGTTCCTCTTCGAGACTCCCCTCATCAACGGATTCCAGCCTGTTCTGGACGAGTTCGTCTTCGTGGTTAAGTTCCTCCTGGCTGACATCCACTGACTCTGCGGCCTCTGCCTCGAATCACTCGTCGAGCGACTCCTGGCCCTAACCCTGTAGCGATGTTTCAGAGAACGTGGCTGCGGCGTTTGTATCGATCAGCAGCAACTCTGGCATCCACATTCTTCTCACTTTCACTTTGATTTCACAGGATGTGTACTCGATGTTCTATCGCCTCGCCACTGATGGAACCGAGATCTGTATGCCGCTGGTGGATGCCTACAGCGGGCCGTCTCGCACGGGCTGTTGGATCATCGGAGGCGGGCCCGCACTGGCGTCTCTCCCCACCGAGAGGATCGCTGCTTCACCGCTCCCCAAGTTCTCGATCAACCTGGCCGGGCACGGTCTGTTGCGCCCCACCTTCTGGACGGCCTACGACCCCACGGGACGCTTCCAGCGGTCCACCTACCTCGACCCTTCGATCACGAAGTTCGTCCCGCGCGGTCGTGCCATGGACGTGGTCCCCGGCACCACGGGAAAGGTGTGCGACAGCCCGAACACAGTCTTCTTTGATCGCGATCAATCGGTCGGGTTCCATGACTTTCTGTCTCGACCCGTCCCAGTCTCTACACCCGTCCGGCCAGGCATCACCGACTGGCAGGATTCACTCGTGCAGGCGATTCACATCGCCTACGTCCTTGGTTTCCGGACGCTTTATCTTGCGGGCTGTGACATGCACATCGCCCCAGGGGAAGCGTGGATCGAGCAGGCCGCCTCGTTGGGGATTCACTATGCCCCCCGTGAGCTGCTCAAAGATTTCCACCACCGTTGCCTCCAGCGGAAACTCTCCACAGAACAGATCGAAGCCCTCGGTTCCACTCGCCAATATCACTTCGACGAATCCAAACCCCTCGCAGCTGCATTGCAAACCGACCTGCATTACTTCCGAGTGGCCCAGTACCTGCGGCTCTCCCGCCGGGCCATTTCGCTGGCCGGGATCGAGCTGATCTCGGTCACGCCCGAGAGCCGCCTCAACGATTATTTCTCGTACCAGTCGGCGGAGTCGGTCCTCGAACGTATCGCCACCGAGATCGGCCAACCCGCTCAGGAACCCACACGCGGGCTCTACACGGAACAGGTCCGCCGCACCCCGGACGGACTGGGGCCGATGCGAGACTTCAAGCCGCATCACTGGAATAAAGAACCGCCAGTTCCCCGGCACTCGGCTCCCGCCAGCCCGTCGAAACACGAACGTCTGCAGCGAGCCGTCGCCGCGATCCCGGATGTCCCTGTGTCGATCCGCGAAGAAGGGTAAGTGGCTTCGGGAAGAGAGGGGAACACTCATCTTCGCCAATGAACACGAATCCAGGCCAGATTAGGACACTCTTACCCAAGCCGACAGCCTCTCACGTAGAACATGGCACATCGAGTGAGAGCCCATCGCCTTTTCCCTTGAACCTCTCGTCCAAGACAGTGGACTGGTACACAGATTTCGCAGATGGGCACAGATTCAGAGGGGAGAGATCTCCTGCCTCCAATCACCGCCCGCGCTGGCGTCGCATCTGTGAAAATCTGTGGAATCTGTGTACTACAAACTGCCTCTGACACCGTGATTGAATTGCGGTGTGCGCGGGCATCGGTGGGGAACACTCGGGAGTCTCTGTCAGCTTCAGCGAGAAGTGTCCAGTTTCGCGTTGATTCGTGTTCCCCACTCTCGCATAGAGGTTGACCCAAAACTCCAGAAAGCAGGCCCCTCGGGAGTCTTTATCGCATGCCGCCACATTCGCATATTTCCCCTCTTTCCACCACAATCATCATTCCGCAGTTCAACCACCCCGAGTTGACGCTGCGGGCCATTCAGTCGCTGCGCCAGTGCGACTCGCCTCATTGGCCGATCCTGGTCGTCGATAACGGCAGCTCGGCGGAGTCGCTCCGTCGCCTGCATGATCTCAATGATCCTCACACCGAAATCCTCGCGCTCCCTCGACAAGGACTGACTGCTGCCTGGAACACAGCGGCCCGCCGCTGCCGGTCCACGACGCTGGTGTTTCTGAATAACGATACTCTTTCCACCGGCCCGTGGGTCGAGTCTCTGCTGGAACCTCTGCGACTCCATCGCACTTGGGTGAGCGGCGTCGAGGAGAGACAAGAGCCGCACCTCACTCCCCCGATGGAGATGTTGTCCGGCTGGTGCTTCGCCGTCCGCCTCGAAACCATTCTGGCCGTGGGAGGCTTCGATGAATCACTCCAATTGTACTTCTCCGACACCGACTTCCAGCTGAGAGTCCGCGACCATTTCGCCGCTTCGGGCCTCCCCCCCTGGGCCACCGTCCCCGGACTCGCGCTCTCTCATTTGTCGCATCGCACCGCCCATCAGTTGCCGAATCGCAAGTCGCTGTGGCGAGCCGATCGCGATCGATTTCAAGCCCGCTGGAACCGGAGTCACTGAATGCACGTACTACAGGTCTGCAACGTGGGACAGATCGTCGGAGGCACAGCTGCCTGCGCCTGGAGCGTCACGCGGGCCTTGTCGCAGCTGACTCATTCTGTGGCGTTCCTCTCGCGCGTCGATCCCGTCACACGCCAGGCGTTCGCGCCGCATCAGGTGCTCCACTGGCCGCACTGCACCTCGGATCGCATTCGCCAGGTGACACCCGATCTGGTGATCCTGCACAACATCGCCGCGAATCAGACCAGCCTGTGGGACGGGGCCTTGACCATTCAGTACGTGCATTCGGCCGGCCGCCGCATTCCTGCGGATCACACGGTGTATTGTTCTCGATGGCTGGCTGAGCAGTGCCGAGCCAAGGCCCCCGCTGTGTTGTGGCAAGGTGTTCCGCTTCCTATTGCACCAGTTCATGCCAGACCTCGAACTCAGGGGCGGCTACGTATCGGACGGATCTGCACTCCCACCGCCCGCAAGTGGCCCGACTTGCTCCCGGCTTTTTATTCCCAGCTGTCCGCCCAGCACCCGCATGTCGACTGGGAGTTCGTCGGCTGCCCACAGGCCATGCAGTCTATCCTGCAAACCGCATGCTGCGGCCGAGCGACATTTCATTCTGCCGGTTGGCAAGCTCGCTCACACGTCTGGGACTGGGACGCCCTGCTGTATCATCATCCGACTCTCACCGAATCGTTCGGTCGCACCGTCGCTGAGGCCGCCCGCGCGGGGTGCATTCCGATCGTCGATGACCGTGGCGGCTTTAGCGAGCAGTGCCAAGTCCTCGGTGGTCGAGGCTGTCGCACGTCGACCGATTTCGGCGACGCCATCACCGGGCTGTCTGCCCCGGAGTATCGTCAGCGTCTTTCCGAGAGCATCCAACAGAAGGCGAATGAGTACTTCTCCCTCACCCGCTTCGGCGCGAGGCTACGGTCGTTAATTGACGGCCTGTCTCAGTCCAGTCGGACTGGTTCCGCTGCTGTGATCGCGGGTTCAGAAACAGCCACCCCCTGATATTGAGCCGGATAAACTCCCCGCCCGCAGCACCAATGGGCCAACTGACAAGAGACGGCGTAGTACAACACGGACTCGATCCCAAACAGTTCCGCGGCCATCACGGTGCAGGCCAGCGGTGTGTGAGTCGCCCCCGCGAAGACGGAGACGAACCCCAGCGCGACGCAAAAATCGATCGGCATTCCCGCCAACACGGCCAAGGTGTTGCCCAGCGCCGCCCCGATGAAGAACAGCGGAGTCGCCTCGCCCCCTTTAAACGCACTCCCCAGCGTCACTGCTGTGAACGCCAGCTTCCAGCCCCAACTCCACGGCTGCACACCGCCCGCATGGAACGCATTCGTGATCGTCGCCGAAGCGGGATCCGGGGAAGAGACTCCCAGCCCCAGGTAATCGCGAGTCCCGAGCAGGCCCACCAGGACCATCACCACACAGGCCCCGACCATCGGCCTGATGATCCGATTCTGCCACCACCGATCGAGAAGATTCTGGACCCCATGCGTCATTCTCGTGAACAGCCTCCCGGTCAGTCCAAACAGGGCACCGCCGAAAACGGCAAACAGGAGCAACTGCCCATTCAGCGGGGTGAGAGGGATCATCGCGCCCTCGGGAATCAGACTCTGGACCGCATATGGGGTATGGCTGATCCCCCAGGCGGAGCAGGTCCAGTGACTGAGGTACGAGGCGACCAGACACGGCAGTACGGCCCGCCTCTCGATCCGCCCCAGGATCGCCACCTCCAAGGCAAACACGACCCCAGCGAGCGGAGTTCCGAATACGCCGCCGAACCCGGCGGCGACTCCGGCCATCAGCAGCACTCGCAGTTCCTGCGGAGACAATCCGGGGCACATCCGGGCGAGTCCCCCGGCCATGCCGCCGCCCATCTGCACGGCGGTCCCTTCCCGACCGGCGGAGCCTCCGCACAAATGCGTGAGGAGCGTTCCGAAAAACACCAGCGGGGCCAGACGCAGCGGCACTCCCGCGCCCGGCGATTTGATCTGCTCGATGAGGAGGTTGTTTCCCGAGGCGACCGCGTGGCCCCAGCGCAGGTAGATCCCACCCGTGACGGCCCCCGCGATCGGTAGTCCCCAGAGCCATTGTGGATGCTCGAAACGCATCCGCGTAACCAGATCGAGCGACGCCAGAAACAGAGCGCACGCCGATCCGACCAGGACTCCCAGCAGCACGCTGAGCAGATCCCATTTCCCCAGTTCGACTACGAATGGTATCCGGGGCATGCGGCTTGAAACTCCGATCCCACGCAACGACGGCGCCATCGCGTAGGCAAGTCAGTGGGTTGGAGCGCCGGGCTACACAGCCGAAGACTGTTTTTTGCGAGTGGTCCCCCATCCCGAAGGGATGCCAGACATTAGCCGGTGGTTGAGCGAAGCGATACCACCGGAACACGGTTCCCGCCCGTTTCGCATCCCGGAGGGATGCCAGAAGTGCGGCTTGCGTGTGGGGATCTCGAATCGGTCAACACCGGGCGATCTCTGCCATCCCTCCGGGATGGGACTTAGCGAGCCTGATCTCGTCCGGTGGTGTCGCTGCGCTCAACCACCGGCTAATGTCTGTGACCCCTGCCGGGGTCGGGGCACCGATGTTTGGGATGCACACTCCTCCGGTGGGTGTCTACATCTCCACCGTCGGTGTCTGGACGGATTGGCCGACATTCCGAACTCTCGTGCAAATGGAATCCGGGTTATGCCAATGGAACCTTCGGGAAGAAGCAAAAAACTCCCGGTGGCTCAATAGTGAGCCACCGGGTATTTGAGATCAAAATGCATCAATCGGCCTGTTCGGTCACGACGAGTGTGATTTCCCGCAAAGGATTTGCTACTCCCCCTGTATTGCGATCACCAGTTACAGGAAATTCATTCTCTTTCTTAAACGATCCCCAAATCCGGATTGCGTAAGTGCCCGCTCTGGGAGGACCGGGCATTCCGGCCGAGAAGAGTAGAGACTTTCGATTCGGGTTGACGTACTGATTGACAAGTCCGAACTCGGCACCAGTCTCCCTGTGGGGGTCTGCTCCTGCATGCGACACACCAATCATCAAGTAGACGTGCAGATCATCCGGCTTGTCGACAATCGGCCTCCCATTATCTTTCGTGGAGGGCAGCGGCGGACTATTGATACCATGATTGATGGAATACGGCTTAGGCGCTCGAGCGAAGACCAACCCCGATTTCGAGTTCATCTCACCGACCACGAAAAGAGGTTTTCCCAAGGGGACTCTGACGACTGTTGCGGGATCAGTCGCGGCGATGTCGTTAACCTTCCAACTCAACGTGACGGGGAGCGTCGCATCTGGGGATGAGGTCGGTCGAGTGACGGAATTGTCACAACCAGCGAGTAAACAAAGTGCGAATCCGGATCGCGTGAAGAAGTGTCGACGGATCATCTTGCAGTGTCCTCAGAAGTCGCCTGACTTAGAAATCACCAACTGACTCGTTGCCGTTTCGAGTCGAGATCGCTTGCCAGAGGAGGGCATCAATGTTGTCCGAAACGAAACGAACGTGCCCATCCGCAAACGCCACGTTCACGCCCGAGGTATGGAAGCTCGTGGGGGGGAGAATGCTGTAATAGACATCGATGTAAGGCGGCACAGCTGTACTCACTCCGTTGTGGCACCCTGCCAGATTGGGAGTGAGCGCATGGTTGTAACCCAGGTTTTGTTGAAGATGATACTGGGACGGGACTGGAAGATGGGGAACTGCCGTTGTCCGTGCGGTCGAACACGCATCACGGAAACCAGGGAACTCGAGTGGCAATGTGAATGCGCGTCCCACATACCAGATGTATCGGTTCGGGTCCGCTGCGGTCATTTCCGCAGTGATCTCGAGATCATTCGGAACTACTTTTCTCTCGGAGAAAAATGCCGTCTGACTCAATCCATCGGTAATATCTCGCGGACGTGACCATAACCCGGCACCAGGGCACACACCGTCGTAGATTCGATTCGGAAATACGAAATCCACCTTGCCACTGCCGTTGTTGATGAGGTAGCTGACATTTCCTTCCGAAGACTGCCCCTGCGGATCGTCCGGGCACAGATAGAGTGCGACAGCGAGGTCCGTCGATTCCCCACGCTCCAGGCGTTCATAGACCGCCGACTGCTCCACAAACGGAAGCAGTCGGCGGAACGGAAACATTGACACCGGATAAACAGAGTGCATTTCTTGGTACGAATGACCTGCGATCATCAGTTGTCGCAAATGACTCTCGCAGGTCAGTCGTCTCGCAGACCCACGCGCAGATTGCACCGCCGGAAGCAGAATCGCCAACAGAGCTCCAATGATCGCCATTGCGACGACCAGTTCGACCATTGAAAATCCAACCCGTGCGGGCGTCACACAAGTTTCTGAAGTCAGCGCCGCTCGCATCCCCACCCCTTGCGAACACGAACGACACAGTGTGCGATTGATCGCAGGTGGCTTCAAAAAACGGGTCTGGACCATCTTCTTACGGCCTTTGCGTCGCGGTGATGGGGACGCCCCGCAGAACCCCTGCAGCGTCTCGATAGGTTCCCGTGAAGTTATACATCCCGGCTCGACTGATTGTGACCGAGAATTTGTGACCGACATACATGCTCATCGGGGGCATGCCTGGCATTTGGAAATTCTGGTACGTCGGAGTCAACTCGTATGGACCTCCTTCGACTGCCGATGAGACCATCGTTGGCACATAGCGAATGAGTGTCTCACCATTCGGTCCCAAATATGTCTGGGCCACATTGACCATACGCATCTCCATGATCACCAATTCAACATTGATCGTCTGCGGAGCATTTGCAACCAAATCGTACACCACTGCTTGGGCTGAAGAATCTGTTGCCGAGAACAGCACAGCCGCTGCAACAATCGCCACACTTCGCAAAAACAATTTCATTTCAGGATACTCCCAGGAGACAGGATTCACCTCCCAGGAGACAGGCGACACTCTGATGCGCCTACTGACATTTGTCAATCGTTATTTTGCAAAAATACTAAATAGTATCTCAAGAATTGGGATTCGCCCAGACGCCGGTTTGGCACTGCTCACAGAGATCACTCGAACAATGCTCACGCATTGACAAACCAGTCCCCCACGTGTCGCAAGCGAGGCACTGGGCCATCCTGCCTGAAACGTCCGTCCGAGGGATGCTACTCTCTGTCAATGAAAAACACCCGGTCACTCATAAGGAGCCACCGGGTGTTTGTGATTCGATTTCGATAGCGGAATTACCGGGCGAGGAACGCCACCACCACACCGGCATTCACGGGCAGGCTGATGTCGGCGGGACTCGGAACCGTTGTGACGACGGCCTTGAGTTCATCGCGGTCCATCGAGACCCACGCACAGTCGTAGCTCTGCGAGGACGCTGTCAACTGAGCGTACAGTTCCTTCAGATTCGGACGGTTCTTGACCGACACGATGTCCCCGGCGGACACCTGGAACGACGGGATGTTGACCGTGCGACCGTTGACCTGGAAGTGACCGTGAGCCACGCCCTGGCGGGCCTGCATGCGGGTAATGGTGAACCCGGCACGGCGGACGGTATTGTCCAGACGACGCTCGCATTGGACCAGGAGATGCTCCCCGGTATTGCCCTTCATGCGGCGGGCTTTGGCAAAGTACCGACGCAGCTGCTTTTCACGCAACCCGTAGTAGTGCTTGATCTTCTGCTTTTCGTTGAGGGCGGTGCCGTAGTTCGACAGCTTCTTCCGGCGGGTCGCCTGACCCGGAGGATTGGGCTTGCGCTCGGAAGCTCTGACAGCTCCAGCACTTTCGTAAACCAGAAAGCTCAGTCGACGATTGACGCGAGCCTTTGGGCCAGTGTAACGCCCCATGTGCCATGTCCCTTTCATACCCCCGGAGCAGGCTCCGGAGTGGGCTGTCTGATGACAACCGCGTCGATCTCTGACTGCGAATCCGGCTCGTGTGATTGCCGGTCCGCCTGATCCTTGTTGGGCGGGGCTTGCGCACCCGCTCTCAAGGGGAAGTAGGTATTATTGCGTGACATCGGGCACGTTTCAAGGCAATGGCCCCGCGAAGGTGCCCCCTACTCGGATTCCTCAGCAAGAGTTATCTCCGCAACACGTTACGTCAATCGCGTCACTTCTTCTCAGGAGGCGCGACCGCTGCCTCGCCCAGCCCCACCGGGATCAATTCAATCGTCATGGCCGTTCTCTTGTTCGGCAGTCGCTCTGTATAGGGCTCGAACATTAGCCCCCCATTGTCCGCCGAACTGCGGACGGAGATATCGATCATCGCATCCCCGAAGTTGGCCACGCACACCACATCGCCCGCTTCGGCCATGTAATACTGGGTGCCGTCTTTTTGCTTATAGAACTGGCTCCCCGCGAACACGAAATCGGCGTCGACATCCTGCGGCTGACTGTCCGCGAAGAACTTCTCGATGATCGCTTGGTACGCCTTGTCAGTGCTGCGAGCCAGCAGGGCTTTCTTCTGAGCTTCCGTCATTCGCCCGAACCAGAGTACCTCCTTGGTAATCGTGTCGTACCGCAGATCGCCCCGGTTGTCGAGTTTCAGCCCCTTCGGCAATGCCTCCAGCACAGCTGTGTAGTACCGCTGAGTCGCTCTGCGGATCAGCTTCTGGGCCGGGTAGCGCTGCGGGCGACCGAAGTCATCGGTCCAGCCGACATAGATTTCGATCTTCTGGCCGGTCGGTGGGGCGAACTCGGGTTGGAAGCGGACGGGGGTTCCGGGCTTGGCCCCCAAGGCCATCAGAGCGGCGTGAATGACGTACGCCTCGGCATCGATCGACATGACCGACTCATGCTCCTTGGTCTGGGCCTTGCAGATCAGCATCTCCAGCAACCCCTCGCGCAGGCACAACTGCCCGCGCAGGATCACCTTCTTATTGACGGTATCGAGCAGGACCGTGCCGCTCGGATTGAGCGGTTTGGCCGTCGCACCGGGCTCGATCAAGAGCGACACCGCAGTCGGCGGCGCGGGGGGTCGGTCCGGATTCTGATCAGCGGCCTGTGCCGAGGAATAGATTCCCGCCGAGTATAACAGACCGAGAATCATGCCGAAACGAATTCGATTGCTCACAATGTCTTTCCCGATCTCAGTCGACCACACGAAACAATCTCGCCTTGAACTGCATCATGCCGTTCCCATGGATCGAAGTCGAGCGATCTAGGACACGTCACGCTGCCCGACGATGGGAATGAAGGCAATTCCTGTGCCATTGTTTTCATCACGAATGGTCTACCATTTGTCTCACTCTCTAAAATGACGCTGGGATTACCGTCAGCGGCTGATGTGTATTTCACCCGATACAGATGGAGGTTGCCTAACTCAATTTTCCTCTAGTTCCAAACAAAGCAGTTCCTGCCCGATGCGGATATAGCACCGGGTGCCGACGAGGGCGGGGGCGGAGAGGGTTTCGGTGCTGTCGAGTTTGAGGTCGAGAGAACCCAGTTCGCGGACCGAGGTGCCGGTGTCCTCCCAGAGGATCAGCTCACACGCGTGCGTCAGCACCAGCAAGCGTTTTCCGGAGGCTGCAAGGAAGGCGTACTCGTCGAGACGGGGGTCGGTGTGCTTCCAGACTGGTTTGAGTTCCATGCCTGGGGTGGCCTCGAAGCAGTGGAGTCCGTGATGGACGCCGTAGATGCGGTTCCCGATGGCGACGGGTGTGTGGGCGTCGGGGGTGAAGTCTTCGATCACGCCCTTCTCGGACGGGGGCAACGGGGAGCCAGCCTCGCTGAACGGGAGCAATCTCGCGCCGTTGTTTTCGGTCGCCACAAAGAGTTGCTCGCCGACGATGACGGGGGTCGGCACGTTGAAGTCGCCAGTGAACTCCGGGGTGATTGACCAGACGAGTTGGCCGGTTTGGAGGTCCCAGGCTCCGAGGTTCTTGGCGTCAAAGCCGACTGCGAGGTCGCGATCGTTCCGTTGCCAATGCACGAACGAGGAGTGGCTCGGCTTACCGCCGGGAGTCTTCCACTTCTCCTCGCCGGTGGCTGGGTCGAGGCCGACGAGGCATGCCTTTCTTCCGCCCGGTTGCACCACCAAAACACCTTCCGCGAGCAGCGGCGTCCCCGCAATGCCCCACTCCAACTGGGGCGTGTCGTAGTCAGTCGCGAGGTCGCGTTCCCACAGCAAGTCGCCGGTCGCCAGATCGAGGGCGGTCAGGTGGCCGAGGGCTCCCTGCAAGTAGGCGACCCCCTCATGAATCAGCGGGGTCGCTCGTGGGGAGTTGCCGTAATCGAGCGTGCCGGGAGCGGGATAGGCATGCCGCCAGAGCCGCTCGCCGGTCTCGGCATCGAAGCCCTCGAACAAATCTTCCTCATCGGCCAGATCACGCGAGCCGACGACGCAGACCCCTTCGGCCACCGCGACGCCCCCGTGTCCGCTGCTCGGGAGTTTGGTCGTCCAGAGCGGAGCGACATCCTTCGGCAATGAATCCGGCAACCACTTCAGCACGCCGTCCCGGTTCGCCCCCCGCCAGCCGGGCCAGTCGGGGTTGCCAGAGGTAGCGTGGGCTTTAGCCCACGAGTCTGGGACGGTGACATTCTCGTGTGGGCTAAAGCCCACACTACGGGGTGGCTTGTCACTATCGTCAGCGGCTACTTTTTTTTCGAGGTTGCTTCGTCGGAGGTCACAGCTTGGATCGGCTCGAACGGGACAAAGCCCGCTTCGGTCTCCAGAGCTTCGAGCAACTCGACATGTTCAGCCACCCCGAGTAGTGCGATCTTGATCGCTTCCTGCTCCGCCGTCGACAGCGAGGCATCCACGAAGGCGGTAATGAACGGCACCGGTTTCGAGCGAGCGACGACTCGCAAATCCCCCTTCTTGACCGTCCCGCACCCCTCCAGTAAACGCTCCGCATAGCTGGAGATCACTGCCGTCGCCTTCTCACCGGCCTTCAGTTCCATGAGCTTCGCCGCAGCATTGCTGCATGACGGGCAGGTCTCCTTCTCCGCTGGAACGGGGAGTTTGTTCGCCTTCAGCAGGTCGACAATCACCGCCGACTTCTCGTCGCAATCTTCGGGACCAAAGAAGATGCGGTAGCCCGCCAGATCGCTCGCACTTTTGGCGGGGTCAGCTGTGCGGACGACGAGCAGACCGGACTGGGTCGTCTCGCCATCAGAGCCAGTCAGGGCGGCGATCGGCAGCATCGTGCGTTTGAGCTTGGCCGCATCGTGGAGCACCACCGAATGCTTGCCGATGACCAGTTGCGTGGGACCACCGGTCTCTTTGGCAGCTTTCACCAGCGACTCGGACCAAGTGACCTTCACAGGTCGCCCGAGCGCTTTGGCGAGGTGCTCGCCGAGCTTCTCGTACTTGCGCTGGGCGTATCCCTTCACGCAATCACAGGAGAGCGGGGCGGAGAGAGGGTCCATCACCACAACGTGCAGCGTACGATCTTCGGCCGCTTGAACCGTTGAGGCCAACGAGAGAAAGCTGAGGAGGAGTAAGGCGAGAACGGTTCGCATGGGATGACTCGCGGATGTAGGACGGGCCCATTTGGCCCGTCCTTCTTGAGATGTTGGAATTCAGGAACTGGACCGAAACAACGTTCCGACTTTGAACAGAAGAGATTAAACATAAGGAAACGAAGACAACGAAGGATCTCCCTGAAAGGCGTACTTCGTTTCCTTCGTTGTCTTCTGTTCAAAATCGAATCGGGAAGCGATTTCGGACCATTTCCTCAATGAAGAGCAGGACGGGCCAAAAGGGCCCGTCCTACAGGGTTACTCGGTCTTCGCTTCGTCCTTCGCGGCGCGAGTCGCCTTCAGTTCGGGGAATGCCTCGGACTTGATCTGCACCTCGTCATTGCCTGAGAACTGGAACTGGAACTCCAGCCAGTCAGCTCCGCTCATCTGGATACTGACGGCCAGTTGCTCACCCTCTTGCCGCACGGCGACCCACGACAAGTCGTTGCTGTACTGGCCGAGCATGCCACCCTGAACGGTCAGCTTGCCGCCTGGCTGAAAGACGATGCGGTTGAACGGAGAATCGGGTTGAGTCAGCGCTTTGATCTTCTCTTCGTCAGTGCGGTTTTCCTTCTTGGGTGCCTGGGCCGTCGTCCATTCGCCGATTAGCTTCTTGCCCAGTCCATCGGTCGCGGTCTTCGAGGCAAGTTCCTCTTCCGTGAACTCAGGAGCCTCGGCGAGAGGCAGCAGAATCAGGATATTCCCCTTGTCCACATTCATCATGTAGTAGCGGTCGCGCACATCATCGTGAGCCACGGCGACATGCTTACAGCCGATGCCGATCTTGGCCTTGCCGATGAAGCCGACCAGTTCACCGGCGGCGTTGAACCGCTTAATGTTCCCGATGCTCGACTCGGCACACAGGACATCGCCGTTCGAGCAGCAGCGGATGTTCATCGGGTTGCAACAGCTGCCGAAGCCATCGACGGCTTCGCGGTCACGCTTGCCGAATGAAGAGACCGGCGTGCCGTCCCGGTCGTGGATGGCGACCTGGAACTTGGTGTTGGCGGCGACGAGCAGTTGATTGCCGCTGGCCTGGATATCCATCTGGCCGCAGCAGCCGGAGAGGCGGTCGAGAACCTTGGTCGGCTCTTTGAATTCATGGTCGGAGCGCCAGACTTCGTACCCATTTCCAGTCACGCAGACGAAGACATCCTTCTCAGTGACAGCCAGGGCGGTGATCCGCATGCGGGAGGCCATCATCTGGGCGAGGTCGGCGTCGCTGATGTCAGCTGCGGTGACTTTCGCCAGTCGGGTCTGGAGGGAGGTCAACTGACGCTCGTAGAGGCTGAGGCGGGTCTGGAGCGACTTGGGAACTTCCTCTTCCTTGTCAGTCAGTTCCTTGATCTGGGCGGTGACCTTCTCGATAGTCGTTTCGACGCGGGCGATGTTGGTCTCGACGAGCTTCCGCATCGTTTCCGATTCGGCCTTGGCCTCTTCTTGGGCCTGCTTCTTGAACTCTTCGGGGTTCGGCAGGTTGGCGGTATTCGCTTGCAGCTTGATCTCCCCCGTGCGAGTCAGGCGAGCCATCTTCCCGTTGCCCGCGACGAAGATGTCGAGGTCGCGCGCGGTGTTAATCGCGGTCGGGACGAAGTCGAGCTTGATCTCGGCCTTCAGTTCGCCCTCGGGGGAGTAGTGTTGAATATAGCCATCCGTCGTGCCAACACAGGCCCAGATGTCGCCCGTGTCGTCGAGACAATACGTGTGCAGATGAATCTTCTGCCCATCATGCATCGGGTTGATGGAGCGAGCCTGCTTGTGGGTGGCCGCGACTTCGGCTTTGTCGGGCTTGTCGCTCTCCTTCGTGGAGTCCTTCAGGGCGTCGATGGCGTCCTGGATTTCCTTAGAGACAGCGGGAGGAGCGGCTCCCTCTTCAAACTCGGCCAATACCAGACCCGTCGAACAAAAAAGTCCGAGCGGAAGGGCCACGGCGAGCGAAAAATTGAGCATCAAGCGATTGGGCCACATACTTCCAGACTCCCGGATTTGAGCGAACGATCTGCCATCTCCTCGAACGAAGGACTGACGATCAGGTACCAGACTACGCCCCCGATTACGCAGATTCAAGAGGAATTGACGGTTGAGACGGCGAAAGATTTCACGAATTTGCCTCTTGACCCCCAGATTGCCCGAGTGGTATCTCGACTGCTGCAGGAGGGTGATTCCGCCGGGACCGCCCCTTCTCCAGTGCCCGTTAACCAGGCGCAACTCGTGGTGAAAGCACAGTTTATCCTCGTTTCCCTCCTCCTGTTAGGAGTCGGAGTCATCGAACCGGACCGGGTCGCGGCTCAGGATTTCGGGGGGGAAACCGTCGAGAATCCGGCTAGCGAAGCGGCACCTCCCGCCGATCTTGGTGGCCAAGAGGGGTATTTATTCTTTCCTCGCGCCGCTAATTCAGAGGAATCTTTCGAGACGCTCTCCGGCATCGCACAAGTGAATGCTGAAGAGGCGGGAGATGAATCTCAGCCCTCAAACGATCTCGGCTCTGGAGCCTGGGACGCTTCGGAGCGGTTCTCCTCCAGTCGATTTCGGGACACTGTTCCCGTCCAGTACCCGCTCGACAACTCCGCTTATGAAGGCGAAGACCCGCTCGGTCGCGATCCCGATGAGCAAGATGTAGAAGGCGATTGGCGCGGGGCGAGTGTCCACCGGCCCGACGAAGGGTTGCCACTCGAAGACCAGCCGTGGGTCGAATGGTACAAAATCACTCTCACTACTCAGACGCTGCCGAGTGGTGATCAGGGGCTGGGGATCACCAGCCTGGATGTGAAGGGAACACTCAAGTTCGCGAGATGGCCGTTCCTGTTTGTCTCGCCACGAGTCGGATTGCACTCACTCGACGGTCCAACGGCGACCGATTTGCCGCCTGCTCTGTATGACTTCTCCCTCGACACAACGGTCTATTTGCCACTGAACGACCGCTGGACGGTGCAAGCCACCTTGATTCCCAGCATGTATAGTGATCTCCGGGCAACCAAGAACGCATTCCGTATGGTCGGACGAGGGCTCGTGTTCTACCGCTGGTCACCCGAACTCCAGCTGGCTGGGGGGTTCATGTACCTCGGGCGAAAGGACATCGTCGCACTCCCAGCAGCGGGCTTTGTTTATACACCCAATGACGACGTGAAGTACGACGTGATGTTCCCCAAGCCTCGTGCGGCGTACCGCTACACCCATGACGAGGATCGCGAGCGGTGGGTCTATCTGACCGGCGAACTCGGCGGTGGATCCTGGGCCGTGCGGCGCGTAAGCGGAGCCGATGATGTCGCCACCATCCGCGATTACCAGCTGCTGGTCGGGATCGAGCACAAACAGCCCAAAGCCCTGAACTGGCAGCTGGAAGGGGGCTATGTCTTTTCTCGGAGAGTGGAGTACCTGTCCACTCCAGGGACGTTTACGACTTTGCCAGCCACAGCTGTTCTGAGAGTGGTTCTCTCGTTCTGAACGTAGGCGATATCGCTCCGCAAATCGCATTCGTCGTTAGGAAGACTCGCTCTGGGAGTTTTTCCGAGTACGGCAGAGTGATGGAGGTCAAGGAGTCTCAGTCGCGGAGCGACATGAGCTACGGGAGGCGATGCCGCTCGGAGACTCGAATGGTGTCCACCGGTACGTTTCACTGGGAGACCCTGCTCTGGAGCCAAGCGCACAATCTTCAATCAAATTGGATTGATATGTATTCCCGATCCGATGTACTATGGGGGAGTTGGAGGAGACTCTGTACGGGTCACTCGATTTCGGTCGGCCATTTTTCTACACCAGCGGAGTGCTCCAATGTTTGGTTTCACGGGTGCAGCACGGCGGTTTTGTGACGGAGTCTCTCGGCGCGATTTTCTGAAGGTCGGAGCCACCGGCATCGCGGGCCTATCGTTGCCCGGACTCTTGCGGGCCGAAGCCGCAGCGGGGGCCAAGGCGACGGGCCGGTCGATCATCAATATCTATCTGCCCGGTGGGCCGACCCACATGGACACCTTCGACTTGAAGCCGCTGGCTCCGAAGGAATTCCGGGGCGAGTTCATGCCG
>JAYSUV010000690.1:0-1030 GCA_043718945.1 Planctomycetota bacterium | reverse complement strand
TTGGACGGAAAGCGGCAGCAGGCTGCCGCAGTCCAAGTCAGCCGACGGCGCTCGCCTCGGGCAAATCGAGCCCCAGAGCCGCAGCGGCCCGAGGCGAGCACCGACCGCTGACGACACCAGAGAGCAGGAAGCGGAGCTTCCGCAGGCCCGTCCCCAAGCGGAGCTTGGGAACGAGTGGAAACCCCCCTCTTTCGGAGATGCCAAGCGAATTTGTGATCGCGGTAGGGACGGCTCTTGCGAGCCGCCCCCCGCACAGATCCGTACGTGAAGAACTACCTCATACGGCTCTTGCCTTCAGTCAACCACGAGAGCCGTGCTTTAGGTTTGGATGCACACCACCCTTGCCCGTTGGGCGACTTCGCGTAGCCGAGTCATCCGTGTGACCCGCGATCCCGGCTCTGAGTCCGGTACGGGCTAGACGACGCGACACTCCTGTTGGCTAGGCCCCTTTCCTCCATCGACTCCGCGCCAGCGGGGACCGCTGGTCTGTTCGCCGACTTCGCAGGTACTACGGGCCTGTCTGACTTCCTGGGAGTATTCATGTCAACATTACCGCCAGAGGCGTTCTTCGACCGATCCCAGCCACACGGCTGGGAAACTCCCAGGATCTCCCGGTTCTCGCGCTAGAAGTTTCCACGCATGCACAGGTTCTGCGACTCCGCCGTGCCGTCGTGCATCTCGCCAATAACGATGCCTGACGTATTGCCTTCCCTAAGCCACCACATGGTCGGCACACGGAACGACTGATATCGGAGCTCAATAGCTGGCCTGCGTGTGCCCCTGCCGTGGCTACACCCACCGTGTTACCACGATCAGCGTACGACTCGGGGACAGAGCAACTGGCTAAGTCTTCTCTGTAGGACTCTTTCATTCCCAACTTCCAGCCGGTTTATCCCGGCGCTTTCAGTGGCTGCGTCGTCGAAGTCGTCTTCTGCGGTGTTGAAGACTCCGTCGAGCGTGCTGTTCTCGGTCGTGCTGGTGTCGTCGAAGTCGTCGTCCGCAGCATCGAGATCTGCTTGGAAACCTAAGT
>JAYSUV010000689.1:0-8104 GCA_043718945.1 Planctomycetota bacterium | reverse complement strand
ACGATGCAGCAACGTCAGGCATGGTTGAGAGAATGGTTGAACGACGAGGGAACCCAACGGCTGGATTTCGTGGGAGCGGCCGATACGACTGCGAACATAATGTCGCTCGCTCAACAGATTCGCCAAAGGCTAGACCTTGATGCGGATTGGGCGGAAGGGCTCGCCAATTGGGAGGATGCTCTTCAGTTGTTGCGAAAGGCGATCGAACGAATCGGGATCACTGTATTCAGTAATGGGGTCGTTGGACTGAGTAATCACCGCCCACTGAATCCAGAAGAGTTTCGAGGATTCGTGTTGTGTGACCCCGTGGCTCCGGTCATCTTCGTCAACGATGCGGACTCCAAATCGGCTCGCATTTTTACGCTGGCTCACGAAGTAGCTCACGTTTGGTTGGGACAGGATGGTGTATTCAACCTCGACAAGATGATGCCTTCCAATGATGGCGTCGAGATCTTTTGCAATCGAGTTGCGGCAGAGTTCCTGGTCCCCGCGTACAAATTGACCGAGCGATGGGAAGAGGCTCAAGCAACTTCCAAACCCTTTCATACGATCGCGAAATGGTTCAAGGTGAGCCCAGTGGTCGCCGCACGTCGAGCTCTCGATTTGAAGTTGATCTCGAAACCCGAGTTCTTTCAGTTCTATGAACGAGATCGGGCCGACTGGATGAAGCACAAGGAGGAACGCAAAAAGAGTACTGGCGGGAATTTCTATGCCACTCAGAATGTTCGTCTTGGTCGGAAGTTTTCAGCAGCTGTCGTACGAGCTGCTCGCGAGGGACGCATGCTGTATCAAGACGCGTTCCGCTTGACGGGAATGAAGGGGCATACCTTCCAGACATACGCTGACCTTGTTCTCAAACGAGTGAGGGACGAGCGTGAGTAAGAAGTACCTGCTTGACGCGAATGCGTTCATTGAAGCGAAAAACCGCTACTACGGTTTTGATATTTGTCCTGGGTTTTGGTCTTCACTTGTTTCTCAACACGAGGGTCAGCGGGTTTTCAGTATCGATCGAATCCAAAATGAGTTGATGGTACAGGACGATGAGGTCAAGGATTGGGTCAAGAACCAAGCTCCTGAGACATTCTTTCAGAAGACTGAAGACCAGGATGTCATCAACACGTTTGGGGACATGGTGAAATGGGTGTATTCTCAGTCCCAATTCACACCTGCTGCGAGGTCAGAGTTTTCTTCCGTGGCAGACGGCTGGGTCATCGCCTACGCGAAAGTCAACGACCTGATCGTCGTGACACACGAGCAATATGCCCCTGATGTCCAGCGAAAGGTTCCGATTCCCAACGTGTGTGTCGAGTTCGATGTCAATTACGTCAATACATTCGAGATGCTGCGGGATTTGGGGGAAAGATTTGTTCGTGGCTCAAAGCGGACTGGTGGGACAGCCTGACTGTCTCGGCACATGCTGGGAGTTTCCTGGTTCCATTGGAAGAGGGCGACATTACCCAGTTCCTTGGACCTTACAAAACCTTAGTTCGCTGTTCCCCTCCGAACGCGCGAGCCAGTGCTGTCGCCTTTTTTCTCCGAAAAAGAACGGCGAGCTGTCAGGAAGTGAAAGACGACAGAGAGAGCAATTCAGACCTCTAGGGCTATGCCCGAGGGGCGTCCTTTTTCAAAGAAAAGGCGACACTACTGCGGGCGAGCGGCCATTCCACAGGCGGCGAGAATTCTCTGGTCAATCCTGCGTGTTCGTCCTCACTTCGGCTCGGGCCAGCTCAAATGCTTGTGCAGGAACTGGTACGTCCCCTGGCCGTTGATCGTGTGCGGGCCGTTGAAGAATTCGATTTCGGTTTTGTCGCCGAGGCCGAGTTTGTTGTAGTGCCTCCGCACCTTGGCATATTCCCAGGCGACCCACTCGTCCTCGCCGACGCCATCGTCGTGGCCGCGTTCGACCATGAACGGCCTCGGCGTCATCAGGTTCGACAGCTCCGCGTAGTTGGCGATGTGCCCCATGTTCCATTCGAAGATCTCGTACTCGGGGGTGAAGACGTAGCTGTACGGCAAGTCCGTCGAGGCATTCTTGGCGACCCATTCGTTGTAGTCGGCGGAGCAGATGGAGAGGCAATAGCCGGGGGAGAGACGAGAGGTGAGAGACGAGAGAGGAGAGCCAGAGGGAGCCGGTGATTCTGGCTCTCCACTCTTCTCTCTCGTCTCTCGTCCACCCACTAGCATGGGCGGCACACGCATGGCCGTCTTGCCGCCATAGGAGAGGCCGTAGAACGCAATGCGGGTCGGGTCGACATGTGGCAGCGTGGCCAGCCAGTTGAGCGTGACCTGATGCTGCGGAATGATGTAGCTGAACAGCGACCGACCGAGCGGGTTGGACTTGCGCTGGAGTGTGCGGAAGGCGTCGTGGCCGCGATAGGGGTTCTGCGGGGCGTAGGTGATGAAGCCACGTTTGGCGAGTTCGGCGGCGAAGCTCTTGTAGTATTTGTAGCCGTCCGCAGGCGGTCCGCTGATCGTGTCCATCGGGACGCCTTCGAGGCCGTGCTGACAGACGACGACGGGCCGCTTCTCCCCCGGCTTCAGATCGGTCGGTAACAGCAGGATGCCTCCGGCGATCACGTCGGGGTAGACATCCAGGACCACTTCATAACCGGTGTACTCTTTCTCATCGAGGATTTTCCGCGTACGAGGATTGAGCGGCATCGTCGGCTCGGGGAGTTTGCCGATCAGCTCCTCATAGACCTTAGCGCGGAGGACATCAGCGGTCGCTTCCCACTTCTCAACGCTCGACCGATCCGCCGAGGCCCAGTACTGATTGCGGACCCGGAAGCTCTTGCGCAGGAGCTTTTGGGTGAACTCGGTGAGTTCGCGGACTTGTCGCTGCTGGCGGTCATCCGTCGAAAACGCCTTTCGCGCATCGGCTCCGACCTTTGCGGGAATCAGACTCTCGGGGACCGTATGTCCAAGTTCCTTGAGGGCCAGCGTCGTGACGAGCCTGGCCATCGGTGAGGTTTCGGGTGTTTGATCGGAGATGGCAAAACCATGTTTCACCGCAGCACCGCCGACGGCATCGAGCTTGCTCCAATGGACCGCCGACAGCTTGGTGGCGTTGAAAGCCGAGTGTGCATCGACTCGTTGGATGATGCCCGGCGCAGCCCCGGCTCCTCGTCCGGGTCGCGGCTGGGGCGGCCCTTCCGATTCGGGGATGATCGGACTCATGTTCAGGCCGAGCATCCGCGGAGCGATGAGGCTCGCGATGTCGGGATCATCAAACTCCTTGAGCAGCCCCCACACATTGCGGTAAATCGGCTCCTGCCACACGCCGTCACGAAGCTGGAAGTAGCCGCTGACGACCGCGCCGTCGATGCGGGTGTCGAGGGCTGCGCTGTAGAGGGCGAGCAGTCCGCCTTCGCTGACGCCCATCACGGCGATCGGCAGCTTCTTGCCATCGGCCTCGTTGCGGACCGTGAACTGATCGACGGCGGCCAGCACCTTTTGGACTTCATAGCCGATGACGTGTCGGCCCATCTCGAAGGCCGAGCGGTAAACCCACTCGCGGTGCGTCTGATTGGTGTAGCGGTTGAGTTCCGGGCTGCCCGAGAACGTGTCGTCGCGGCTGATGAGCGTCGGGACGAGCACCTCGCACCCGCAGGCGGCCAGATGCGCAGCGAAGTGCGACGCGGGATCGACGCCCGGCGCGAGGCCCACGATCATCTCGGGTGTCCAGTCGGCATCGGGGAGCGCCACGACGCGGGCCACCGCCGGTCCCCTTGGCTTAAGGAACAACCCCTCAGCCGTCACCCCGTCCAGCACGGGCCATCTCACCGAGTAGACCGAGTACGACCCATCCTCTGCCGTGGCGACGAGCGCGTCGTCGACCGTGGTCGAGAGGAACTCCAACCCCTTCGCGGGGACGCGCGGATCGACGGCTCCGATGATCGTGCGGAACTTCTCGCGGTACGGCGCGATGCTCTTCTCGTACGCTTCGAGGCTGCTGTAATCTCGCTTCCAGAGCGACTCCCGTTGCTCGCGAGCCTTCTCAATCTCTTTGAGGCAGAACCGGTCCAGCCCCGCGACCATCGCCACATCGAGCGGCTGATCCAGCACCAGCTTCTGCGTGCCGGGCAGCACGTCGTCCTGGGCCCCTGCGGGCCGAAGACCTGCTCCTCCGCTCCACACCCCTGCGATAACAACACACCAGCGAATCACACTACAGCTGCGAGCGATCATAAGTCGGGTCTCCTGCATGGCAGTAGACACCATGCGGGGCAATGAATCCAGCGTCTTTGATGTGTGATCATTCAGACGTAGCAGAATTCGTGAGAATTCTGAGTGGGCGAACGGCCAGATGGCCAACACAGGGGAGTCTGACGACTTCCGCTACGACGGCGATGACTACCCAAGCGGTGCGGGGGCTGTCACCATGTAAGAGTTCGCCTGCTCCATAGGGGCAGTCCCTGAAGATGATGGATGGGAGATTCCTGATGCGGTTCATGTCTGTGGCGTGTGTGTGGGCGGTGCTGTGTGCGTGGGTCTGGTCCCCGGTGATGGCGGCAGATGAAGTCCCGAAGGGGGAGGTGCTGGCGTTCAAGTTCAGTGCCAGCAAGGTCTTCCCCGGCACGGTTCGCGACTACTCGATCTATATCCCGAAGCAGTACGACCCGGCCAAGCCCGCGTGCGTCTACGTCAATCAGGACGGCGTGCAGTACAAGGCTCCCGAGGTGTTCGACGCCCTCATCGCCAAGGGGGAAATGCCGGTCACCATTGGCGTGTTCGTCACGCCTGGCCGCGTCCCCGCTCCGAACGGTGAGTCCCTCGACCGCTACAACCGCAGCTATGAGTACGACGGGCTGGGGGATGCCTATGCTCGATTCCTGCTCGATGAGTTACTCCCCGATGTGGAGACGAAGAAGGCCAGTGACGGGCGGGCGATCGTCCTCTCCAAGTCCGGCAACGACCGCTGTATCGGCGGGGCCAGTAGCGGGGCGATCTGTGCCTTCACAGCTGCGTGGGAGCGGCCCGATGCGTTCACGCGCGTGTTCAGTGCGATCGGGACGTATGTGAGTTTGCGGGGCGGCAACGAGTACATGAGCCTCGTGCGGAAGTATGAGCCGAAGCCGCTGCGGGTGTTCCTGCAGGACGGCAGCGGCGACCTCAACATCTATGGCGGCGACTGGTGGATGGCCAACCAGGAGATGGAGCGGTCGTTGACCTTTGCCGGGTATGAAGTCCAGCACGCCTGGGGCGAGGGCGGCCACAGCGGGGAGCATGGCACGCAAGTGTTTCCGGATGCGATGCGGTTCCTGTGGAAGGACTGGCCCGCTCCGGTGAAGGCGGGACTCGGCTCACCTCAATTGAAAGAGATCCTCATCCCCGGTGAGCAATGGCAACTGGTCGGTGAGGGGTACAAGTTCACTGAAGGGCCGGTGACGAACGCGACCGGCGAGGTGTTCTTTAATGAAGTGCCGAGCGGGACGACGTTCAAGATTGGTGCCGATGGCAAGCCAGCTGTGTTCATCGCCGACTCGAATCAAGGAGACGGCCAGCGGTTCGGAGCCGATGGGAAGCTGTATGCGGTGGCTCGTAAGACCTCGCAGATTCTGGCCTACGACGCTGCGGGAAAGTCGAGCGTCTTCGCGGACGGGTTCCTCGGCAACGACCTGGTCGTACGGCATGATGGCAGCATCTATGTCACCTTCCCCGACTGGGAGAAGGGCCAGAACAGCACCGTCATGTACATCTCGCCGATGGGAGAAAAGAAAGAGGTCGACAAGGGGATCAAGTTCACCAACGGTATCTGCTTCTCGCCCGACCAGTCGCTGCTCTACGTCGCAGATTCCAAGTCGCACTGGGTCTACAGCTACCAAGTGCAAGCTGATGGCACGCTGGCTCACAAGCAGAAGTATTACCACCTGCATGTGCCGGACAGTGCCGACGACAGCGGAGTCGACGGGCTGCGGACGGATAAGGATGGTCGGTTGTGGTGCGCGACGCGGATGGGGCTGCAAGTGTGCGATCAGGCGGGCCGCGTGAACTGCATCATCCCGACCCCGAATGGAAAGGTATCGAACCTGACGTTCGGGGGACCGAACTTCGACACAGTTTACGCGACCTGTGGGGACAAGGTGTTCCAGCGAAAGGTGAAGGTCAGCGGGTCTCCACTGACACCGGTCAAGCCGGAGAAGCCCCGGTTGTAGGTTTCGGCTGGCTTTGCTCCTGCAAATAAACACGCGAAAAGATTCGGAGGCCTTGGTGTTGGCCTTCGGTCGAAACCCCTTCTTGCGACACGCCAGTTCCAGCTGTAACTCCGCCACCCGAGCCCTCCGTCACCAGCCGCTGACGCAACGACTCGACCGTCTGCACCACGCCACCAAAGGCCTCGACGATCTTCGCATCCGACCACGCCTAGACCCTCGATGTCCGCCTTCAGCAGCATCTGCGCCCGCTTCACTTTCTGCGACGTCCCCTGCAACGTCTTGACCACATCCTGACACACCACGCGTTCTTCATTCGACAACCGGACAACGTACTTCTTGTTCATGAGTGCCTCCTTGTGCCCATGAATCCTCCCAGAAACCGGCCAGCCCCCAAACCCCGATTCTTCGTGTGGCGGTGGCAGTAGGGTGAGACGCACTCCAGTGGATCAGGTTCCCACGGCGAGTGTCGCCATAGGGGGCCCCACTGGCAACTCATGGGCCACTTCCCCTGGCGTGACGAACTCCAGAACTGTGATCTCCGGGCGGCAGCGCCAGCGGAGAGGGTGTCGCCCGGAAAGTCCGCGCGAGACATGCAGCAGGGTGGGTGACTGCCAGAAGGCACCGCCGGTGAAGCGGCAACCGAAAAGGCTCGGGGAGTAGACAGGGCCGATCACCGGCAGGATCACCTGGCCCCCATGGTTGTGCCCGGAAAGCATCAGGTCCACGCCTTGCTGTCTGGCCCGCTCGATGTTGTCGGGAGTGTGGCTGAGTAGGATGCGGAACTCGGGAGTCGTCAAAGAGCTCGCTGCGGGCCGCTGCGGGAACTCGGGAGCTTGCCCCATCCAGGGCGTCTCGTCACCCGCGATGCACAGTTGGCCGCCTCGATACGGGATCGAGTGAATGCCGGAAGTCGCATCCTTCCACCCCAGCGCGTTGAGCTGCCGGCGGGCCTCGTCCGCGTCGAGATACCAGTCGTGGTTGCCCAGAATGTACCAGCACCCCAGCGGGGCCGAAAACCGGCCCAGAGTGGTCGGCAACCATTCCAGACACGATGGGTTGTCCAGCAGATCCCCCGTGAAGAGCACGAGGTCGACGGTCTCGCGAGCTGCGATTTCGGAGACGCGCTCGAAGTATTCGCGAGTGACGGTGCCCTCGAAATGCCAGTCGCTGAGATGCAGAATCCGCAGCCCGGCGAACTCGCGTGGCAGCCCCGGATGCACGAACTGCTTCCGACTCAGATCCAGAGTCGACTGCTCGTTGAACGGAAGTCTCGCCAGCCGCTCGAACTGCCCCGGAGCCACCGGCAGCGAGCCATCCGGTGTTCGAATCATAGAAACACGGCTCTCCGCACTCACCTGGAGGGGACACCGCCGGGTCAACTGAAACCGAGCGATTCCGAACAACCCGCTCGCCACTCCCGCCGCTGAAGCGACCAGAAATGGAACCCACCCCCACGGAATGTTTTTCCATGCTCCCCCGAACAACAATCGCGGCCCAGTGAATCCCAGTCCCACGAAAACGGCCAGTGCGAATCCGGGAATCAGCAGGTCGTGGACATGCCGAATCCGCCTCAATAGTTCCGGGGACATCGGCCTCGCATGGAGTCGGTTGATGACAGTCACCCACACCTCGGCATGACCGCAAACCAATGTCAACAGTATCCCCAGATTCAGCCAAGACATGCAAACCACTCCTCGTTCGAACTCCAGTCGCCGTAAGAATAGGGTTATTCGATGAACTTCCGAAGACGAAGTGGTGAGTCGACTTCCCGCATAGACTTGTTGCGGGGAGCCATCAGGCATCTCGTAGGACGGACGTCCTCGTCCGTCCGTGTGGAACGCCTCGAAGAGCGACGGACGTCCTCGTCTGACCTTTCTCCACAAATCAGAGGAGGTCAACGCAAAGACGCCAAGGCGCAAAGTCGCCAAGAGGGAAAAACCTGGTTCGAA
>JAYSUV010000688.1:0-8118 GCA_043718945.1 Planctomycetota bacterium | reverse complement strand
ATCTGCCTATCTGCCTATCTGCCTATCTGCCTATCTGCCTATCTGCCTATCTGCCTATCTGCCTATCTGCCTATCTGCCTATCTGCCTATCTGGAGAGAATACCATGCATCGCTTTCGCGTTTTCTGCTTGTGTCTCGCCTTCGCACTCGTCACGATGGTCAAGGCCCAACAACCCACGTGCGATGGTCGGAGCAAGACCTGCACCTCAGGGCTTCTGTTCTATATCAGTTACGTCGACTATGGGATGTACTGTCGAAACTACATCCAAGGGACACCGTCGGTGATCTATCTTGGGCATGATAGCAATGGGACCACGACTCCGCTCGGATTGCAACAGTCTGATTCCTGTGGAACGATGTGGTATATCACGAAAAATGCGGACGGGACGTATCGCTATGTGTCCCAAACAGGAACAAATGGTAACTGTGCGGAAAAACGCGTTATCCTGGGGAATTGCAACCCGCCGAACAATGGTTAAGGATCAGCCAAGAAATAGGGGTCGCATTCTAGCAGCGGGGCACGGTTTCAATCTGCCGGGCACCATGTCGCCATAGACATGTGCGCCGCTCCGATTCACTGTCACGCAGTCGAGTCCTGAGAGGAGTCATTCATGAGATACTGGATCTGCTTTTTTTCGACCGTGGCGCTGGCTGTCTGCCTCGGCCCCCCATCTGTCAGTGCTGATGAATTCGGGAAAGCAGAGGGGGTGGCATTGTTCCTCAAGAATCGTGAGGCATTGCGATCACTGTCCAGTTATGAGTGCCGCGCCCAAACCAGTGGTGGGATGGGAGGAGCTGGGAAGGTCACACGCAAGCGGTTCGTTTACGAAGGCGTGAAGTATCGGCAGGAGAGTACCGACTTGATTGCAATTGGTGATCAGTCGAACATGGAGATCATCATGGTTTTTGATGGGAGTGAATCCAAAGTCTGGCATGGTTCTGCAGATCACATGGCGACGAGTTCTCGCAGTGGAGAAGCACCGTTGACACTGTTTGAGGGTCTGTTTGAGCGTGGTGTCAATGGGAGTCGGCTCAGTGATTTCCAGTCGGACGATTTTTTGCTCGCTGAAAGTCGTGAGATTGTGCAGTCCGAATTGGTTGGCTTGGACGGCCATGCCTGTCGAAAGATTATGCGATCATGGTCTGACGGGAGGCATTTGAGTCAGTGGTTATCGATTGAATTGTCCGGTTTTCCGCTCCGGACAGAGCAGCATCACCAGGATGGTCGAGTGACGCATGAATACACGGTCGAGGAATATGAGCGGCTTGATCTGGAGGGGCGCGCTTACGCATTTCCGATTCAGCTAGTTCAGAAAGCGGCCTATGAAAGCCTGATGGGCAGTCCACCGCGGGTCACGACTGTCGATCGGACATCACTCAAAGTCAATCAACCGATTGATCCGGGTGAGTTCCGGCTGGACCATCTGACCCCCAACTCTCATTTCAATGCGGACACTGGTGAGATGGTCGACATTCAGGTCGGGATTGTCCTGGATGCAAACCAAGATCCAGTCACACCGAAACACGATCCGAATTCCGTGGACCATCCCCAGGCAGGGATTTCTGGAATGACATGGTTCATGCTGCTCAATGGGTTGGCGATCATTGTCCTTGGTGTCTATTGGGGGATGAAACAATGGGGCGGTTCATCACGTGCGGATGCGGGTTGATTGCGGTCGCCTCGGTCTGTTGGGCCATCTCCCAATTCATTCCCCGGTTCGACTCGACGGGAACGTCACTGACTCGGGAAATGGACTTGGAGGTGTTTCCGCTCTCGTTGACCTTTGGCAAGGTTCCATACCGAGGAACCGCTGAGAAGACAATCAAATTGACAAATCGAGCCAGCTACCCGATCCGAATTCACTCGATCGGAGGCTCGTGTGGATGTCTTCGCGTCCAGTTCAAACCGAGGACACTCGAACCTTCGCAATCCATGGATGTTTCGGTGTTGATGAAAGGTGATGACCGTACGGGGTTGAGTGGAGGCCGAGTGGAGATCTATTCCAACTCCGCGACGAATGCGCGTACCGTCATCCCGGCCCAGGCGAGCGACATCATCGGAATTGCGACCATGCCCGATGTGGTCGACTTCGGACGAATCGCTGGTGAGAAGCTGCCGCTCACGATGCCCTTCAAAGTGTTGATCCATGGCATGCCCTCGACTCAGCGGAAGAACGTCCGGGTCATTGTCGATCATTTCCGAGTTCGCGTGGGCAAGATCTCGTTTGACAGCAATGGGGATGCGATTCTTGATATTCAGCTTATCGCTGGAGAATCCGTCGGTCACCTGCACGCCAATCTGAGGATCGATGTGCCCGGATTCGACACGTTACACGTGACGGTGGTGGCGGTAATCGAACATTCCGTTCGTGCATACCCACCCACTCTGCTCCTGACAGCGGGTGAATCGAAAAGCCTCAAAGTTCGCAACCAATCTGGGGAATCGATCACCATACAAACGGTCGAGTTTTCAGAGTCACTCCGAGAGATGGTCCAAGGTCGACCGACGGAAGGTCAGATGTACGAGTTTGTTTCTCGATGGAGCAGTGCCTCTCATGCTGTGACGCATGGGACTATCGAACTGATGACAGTTGATCCCGAGGTCCGGATTTCTGTGCCGGTGACTGTGCTTGAGGCACATTAAGGAAAAGGAAGGGGGCGCTTCCCCCTTTCATGCTTTCCTGTGGATCCCTGCACAGCTTCTGTACTGGAACGAGACTTCGGATTCGGCCAGCACTGATTGACGCGCGGCCATGCCCCGTCTACGCTTCCCGGTCGCGAATTGTCGAGGCTGTTCGACCTTCGCTCTCTGGAGAGTTTCACATGTCGTCCCCCACCTCGACCCGTCCCCGCTGGGGATTCTTCCTCGCTCTGGCCGCTGTGGCGGTGCTGCTGCGTCTGGCTCCGCAGTTGATCGTCAAGCTGACCAGTGCCGGGTATGACATGACCCTGGTGAGTTATCCCTGGGGATTTACGCCAATGCTGGCGATCGGCCTGTATGCCGGTGCGTTTCTCAAGAATCCGTGGCATGCCGTGGGCTTGATGCTGGGCACTCAGCTGCTGGGTGATCTCGGGATTTGGGCACTCTCGGGAGATGTGTTGCAAGGCTTTGACCCAGGAACGCTCGGGGTCTACATGGCGTATCCGCTGTGTGCCTGGCTGGGAGGATCGTTGTCCACGAACCGCTCGTTTGGCCGAGTCCAGGCGGGGAGCTTGCTCGCCTGCATGGCATTTTTTCTGGTGACGAATTTCGTCGTGTGGGCGTTCGGACGGTTGGCCAGCGAGGAGTTGGCTCTGCTCTATCCCGCCACATTTGCGGGCTTGATGAAGTGCTATGTCATGGGGATTCCTTACGCCAAGGAATTCATCAGCACGCCCCTCTTCGCCGGACTGCTGTTCAGTCCGCTGGGTGTCGCTCAGGTCTTTCGCGAGTCAGTGAACACGGAGCCGGAATTGGCTGTCAGAACCGCTTGATTCGACTATTGGAGTTCAGTCTTTAGGCTGTCTCTCACCGAGGGATGGGCTATGGTCATGCGGAGATTTTCGTACACAGATCACACAGATTTTCACAGATCAGAAAGAGTCGAGCGAACGTCAAGCTTGGGGTTGATTATCACTCGCCTTCCCTTCTGAATCTGTGTTGATCTGTGAAATCTGTGTACAAATCCTCTGCCTGGATCACGATTGACCGTTGGAGTTCAGGCTGGAGGCGGTCTCATTCCGAGTGGCAGGCTAAAGCCTGTACTCCAACAGTCGATCCGAACGACCGTTAGACACAGGCAGACACGCAAGTGATCTGCCTTTTTTCTTGCCAGGACTGCGCCATGAGAATTCCCGTGGACTCACACCCGCGCATCGTTTCGCTGCTGTCGAGTTCGACCGAGATTGTGGCGGCGCTGGGGTGCCTCGACTGGCTGGTGGGGAGGTCTCATGAGTGTGACTATCCACCGGAGGTGCTGGCATTGCCAGTCTGCTCGCGGCCCCGCATTGATCCCTCGGCGTCGAGTCTCGATATCGATTCGCAAGTCAAAACACTGGTTGCCAATCAGATCTCGATCTATGAAGTCGATGGCCCGCTACTCTCAGCACTCCGTCCCGATTTCATCCTGACACAGATGCTGTGCGAGGTGTGTGCTGTCAGCGACCGGGATGTCCTGTCTGCATTGGGGCCGGACTTGCTACCGGGGACGCGACTCCTGTCGCTCAGTCCGCAATGTCTCGCGGAGACTTGGGCGGATGTCCAAACGGTCGCAGACGCATTGGGAATCTCCGAACGAGGGGCCGAAGTGGTGGCGAGTTTGCGAACACGGATGGAGCTACTGCGTGCGAGAGTCTCCTCATGGACTCGCCCCCGAGTCGCCTGCATCGAGTGGATCTCGCCGCTGATGGCCGCTGGAAACTGGGTGCCGGAACTGGTCGAAGCGGCGGGCGGCGAGTCGGTGATTGGACGAGCGGGCGTTCATTCGCCGTGGCTGTCGTGGGAGGAACTCGCAGCAGCTGACCCCGAGGTGATCGTCCTCATGCCGTGCGGGTTCGACTTGGAGCGGACCTGCCAGGAAGCACGAGTTCTTGAACCGGAAGCCCGGTGGAAGGCGTTGCGAGCAGTCCGCGAAGGTCGGGTTTATGCCGTCGATGGCAATCAATACTTTAACCGTCCCGGCCCTCGACTGGTGGATTCTGCTGAGATGCTGGAGGAGATCCTCCATCGACCCGAACTGAGTCTGGGAACCGGCTGGTGTCGATGGGCGATGAAGCCAGACGGGACTTGAAGCCCGTTCTCCGGCCTACAGCATTTTCACAACTGGTGTGCAGGACTTTGGACCTCTGCCCCCGACACTTCTCGCTGAAGCCGACAGAGACTTCATGAGTGTTCCCCGCCAATTCCCGCGTACACTGCAATTCAATCATAATGACAGAAGCGGGTTGTGGTACACAGATTACACAGATGGTCACAGATTCGACGCCAGCGGGGGCGGTGATTGCAGACCGGAGAGAGTTCTTCTCTCCCCTCTGAATCTGTGACCATCTGCGAAATCTGTGTACCAATCCCTTGTTATGGTCGAGAGGTTCCAGGGGACTGGCGATGGGCTCCGACTCGATATGCCATGTGCCACAATGAGTGGCTGTCGGCTTGGGCGAGGAGTGTCCTGCCCCCTCTTCATTTTCCTGTCATCCTCTGGCCCAGGACAGAGGATGTGAAGAATGATGACAGGAAAAACAGGGACAGGAAAATGAGAGGGAGGAATCGGTATTGTTGCTGAACACCAATTCTGAATCTGCTCTAATAGAGTACAATCGCCCGACCGGGACCGCCGTGGCAGTTGCGGATCTTGAGAGCCGCGAACAGAAAGTACCCGTTCGGGGCTTTGTCCAGGCTGCCGAGGTGGTGCAGGAACTCGACGCCGACCATCTCGTTCGAGCCGAGCGCCCAATAGGTCATCAGCGCCCGTTTGGGATCGACGCCGCCCAGGTCCGGGGCGTCGGTCGCCACGCAGCAGATGCCCTTCGACTTGAGGTACACGATCGCATCGGGACCGGGGGCTGGCCAGCCTTCGCTCTTGCCGGAGAGAGGATCGCTCCAGACCTGGGCCTTGAGCCGTTCAATCATGACGGCATTCCACTCCACGGGATTTTTCGTGAGTAGCGAGTTCTGGCTCTCCCAGTCCAGGTACGTGTCGAGATGACCCGTGCGGAACAGGACCACATCCCCCGGCTTCAACATCCCGTTCGCTGTCTCCGCCGCTTGGATGTGAGCGACAGTGATCTCGGGCGAGACCGGGGCCCCGGTCGACTTTGCCCGGGCGGTACTCCCCACCAGCGAGGTCACGTCGATCACGCGGGCTGGGCCGCAAGTCCAATCGAGCGGCACTTGGTCCGTCGTCATAGAACTCGTTCCGCGCGGGCCGTATTTCTGTTCGTACTCGGCCAGCCAGCCTCGGACTTCGGGCGAGTAGACCGGCTGGGGACCCTTCGGAGGCAAGGCGAATGACGGCGGGACGAGGTGCGTCCCGGCCATGGCATCCATCAGATGCGTGTGGTGCCACAGGTCGAGATACTCGGAGTACAGGAAGTCGACCTTGAGATAGACCTGCCGGTGTTGGCCGGTGCCGATCCCTGGATGCGTGATCGGGGAGTTTGCTGCGAGAGTCGGGGAGAGATCGATCGCCCGCTTGGCCTTGGCCGACTCGATCAGCTTCCTCGGCAAATCCCCGCCGATGATGGAGAAGGCTCGACCCGCTCCGTACGGCCCGTCTTTGTGCTTCGGTCCCAGGTTGATGTAGAACGCCCCGGTCGGTGGCAACTCCTTGAAGTTGGTCGCCCCTTCGGTCCAGATCATCCCGTACTTGAGGCCCGCGTAGTGTGTCGGCTCCGCGAGGTCCGGCATCGGTCCCATACTCGCGCTGTCGGTCCCCAGGTTCATGACCCCGCGCTGGCCGAGGAATTCCATGCACTCTGGATCGGGGTCAGGGTAGCCGGGGGCTTTGCGGTCGACGACATCGGCGATGTACCGGCTCCCCTCGGGGAACGGGCGGTAATACTTATCGGAGTAATCGCTGCGGAACAGCACGACATCGCCGAAGCGGACCGGGCGATGTTGCTTCTCGAATCGCTCCACATGCGAGGGCGTCACCAGCGGGCTGATGCCGTTGCCGGCTTGATCGAGCAGGTCGCGAACGTCGACGACGCACGCCTCGCCGCCGAACTGCCACGCTTCGATCTTGTCGGTCGTCGACAACCCGAACGGCCCCGACTTCTCCCGCTTGAGTTCCGGCCTCGCCACCGAGTGCGGCGGAACATCGAGTTGAGTCCCGGTATTCCCATCGATCAACAGCGTATCAATGTTGTAAGGCGAGTCCGGTCCGATGACCCGCTGATGCGTGATCTGAAACCGAGGGAACGGATGCGTCGGCCAGGTGCAGGGGTACTCCGGTGCAATCAGCAGGGAGTTGTCGACGAACCGCGTCGCCGAAGCGGGGGCGTCCTCAGCTGGCAGATCCGTCACGAGAAGCAGAGCCAAAGACCATAGACACAAAGGTGAGCGTCGCATGGATGTCTCCGATCGAGGCGGGTCGACGGGGCGACCTCTGGGGAGGGAACGTTCTCGTTCGGTCTACTGTACTCGTTCGGTACGCCGCAATAAACCGGTTCCTCCCATCTGATGGTGTGATGGTCCAGACACCGCCCCACACAAGGGTGCAATCAGTGAGGTTGAGATCCCGTCCCCCAATGACTTCGTATCGCAGCTCAATAGACGCGTGCCAGACCTCAGCGAGCGTTGGACGTGAGTCCCCCGTGCTCGAGCGACGTTATCCGACGGGGCTGCGCCGATGCGCGAGACCTCGCCGTCCTGGCACGTTGGACTGACGTCCAACGCATGCTGTCGATATTTGATTCGGTGGCGAAGTGACGCGGAAATGCTCCGCTTCGAAGACTTCGCGTCGCAGCGATGCGGGCGATTGGCGGGGTGGGCCGCAATACAAAACGCGAAAGCCCGGTCAGTTTCCTGACCGGGCTGGCGCTTGACCTGGAGCTCTCGATACCCGCAGGGGTGATTACTCTTCCATGGCTGTGTCGTTGGCATCTGGACCCGCACAGCGGATCAGGTGGTCATGGTCGACATAGACGATTTCTTGACGTTGATCACGATGGGTGAAGGGGACCGGCCAGTAAGACCGCTTGACCTCTTCAAAGTAAATCGTGCATTTGTAGTGGCAGTGGTGCAGCCGGGCCGGACCGACCATCGGATAGAAGCGGCAGTCGTCCAGGCGGTCGACCATCGGCTCGACGATGATGCGGACGTTGTTGCGGCTGGTCTCCGCGAGGAACGCCACACCGCCAGAAGTCGAATCCGGCAGAGCCCGCATGACTTCGTCCGAGGACGGCGGGTCGAGGCAGAACAGAGGAGCGTTCTCGCCCTCAATCGGGTCGAGGATCGGCACCTTGCCGTAACGCTCCTCATCCCAATAGGCGTCTTCCACCTTCTGGCTCATCCACGGCGTGACCGGGATCAGCGGTGTCGTCCACCAGAAGCTGCCCAACGTAAACGCATTGGCTGTCAACCCAAAGAGCAGGCTGCAACCACTGCTGGGCAGGACCATCAGGCCCAACGCCGCAGCC
>JAYSUV010000687.1:0-8123 GCA_043718945.1 Planctomycetota bacterium | reverse complement strand
AGCTGTATCTCGACCTGACCGGTCTGGGGTGTTATCACAAGGCCGATGTCTCCGCGTGGTACGATGCGTTGAGTGAGGAGCGGCGGTGGGCGGACAGGCGAACTTCTGGACGGCCATCGCACAGACCTGCTGCAAAAGTCCGGCGGTGTTTTGTTACGACCTGATGAACGAGCCGGTGTCACCCGGTGGGAAGAGGAAGGACGGCGACTGGCTCGGCCCGGCCTTCGGCGGTAAGCATTTCGTGCAGGTGATCTCGCTCGATCCGGCGAAACGCCCGCGACCCGAGATCGCTCTGGCTTGGACACGGCAGCTCAAGGCGGCCATTCGCCAAGTCGACACGCAGCATTTGATCACGATCGGAATGGTCGATTGGAGCCTCGATCGACCGGGGTTGACCTCGGGTTTCGTGCCGACTGTGATTGGACCGGAACTCGACTTTATTGCAGTGCATCTCTATCCCGAGACCGGCCAGCTGGCCGAGAACCTTGCCACACTGAAGGGCTTTCAGGTCGGCAAGCCCATCGTGATCGAGGAGATATTCCCGCTCAAAAGTTCCCCGGAGGAACTCGGTCGCTTCCTCGATGAAGGCCAACCCGCCGGGGTCATCGGGTTCTATTGGGGCCAGACGATTCAGGAACTCACCCCGCCGAAGTCGATCGGTGAGGGGTTGACATTGGGGTGGCTGAAGCTGTTTGCGGAGCGGGCCAAGCGAACCACTCCTTGAGTTCGAGAGGTCACTTGGATTGCACCCTGTCGTGGGATGTGTCCAAGCATCCACATCGGGACGCGAGTAACCGACAGTCCCCGGTATTGAGACTGAGACAGTCAGTACGTTTCCAGAGGCTTGAGCCACGGATGAACACAGATAAACACGGATGAATCAGGGCCAGGAAACCGGACTCAAAGATCGGTCCGACGTAAACACCTCAATCACCCTTCCCCTTCTGATCCGTGTTTATCCGTGTTCATCTGTGGCTCCCCATTTCTTTGAAGTGCCCCACCGCTGAATTTCAGCGTCACTTGGGCGACTCAGTGATTCTGCAGCTGCACCTCCCGTGGTCTGCGAGATGCGAACCGGCTGCGCAAAGTGCGTCTTGCACTCCCACTCCCTGAGTCTTACCCTCCTGTCTTGCCTCAATTGCGAACTTTGACAATACTTCCGGCAGGAATTGCCGGATGGCACAACTCCGTGACCTCATGGGACATCCTTCAGCTGCCAGGGAATGGCATGCGGATGGCCTGATGGAAGAGGGACGAGGTCGGCCCCGGCATACCGCGAGGAAGGGACTCCCGCATGGCCGATTCGTTGAAACTCATTCATGCCACCCGGCTCTTGTTAGATGAGCCGGTGCTGGGCGCTGGACCGTTGTCTGGCGAGGAGCGGCGTCTGGTGGAAGACGCCACGATCACCGCGTTCCACCGCATTGTGGAGGCGTGCGTCGACCGCCGGGCGGATGTGTTAATCCTCAGTGGCGACACGTTTGATGAGACCTCGTTTACGCTCCGAGCGCGAGCCACATTGACCGATGGGCTCGAAACACTCGATGAGCAAGGCGTGTCGGTCTTCATTACCCCCGGCACGATGGACTCGGCGACCTCGTGGCGGCGGCTGGGGAACTTGCCGGACTCGGTGACGCTGTTCACTGGGGAGAAAGACGCCCCGGTCGAGATTGCCGAACGCGGCAAGGTTCTCGGCGTCGTCAGTTGCCTCTCCCCCTCCTCGCGAGCGATTTCCGCCCCGCGCACCACCAAGCCGGGCATTATCCAGATCGGCGTCGTCCCCGAAGGGGATATCCCGGCGGGTCGACTCGAAGACTGGCTCGATGGCAAGATCAACGGCTGGAATTATCTGGCGCTCGGCGGCGGCGATGTGAGACGGTCGCTCAAGCTGGCGGGCGGACTCGCTCATGCCCCCGGCACGCCTCAGCCACTGCGCCCGTACTGCCTCGGCGCACACGGTTGCTCACTAGTCGAACTCGACTCCAGCGGAGCCGTTCACCAAGAGCAGCTGCGCACTGCGACCGTGCGTTGGGAGCGAGTGGTCGTCGAGTGTTCGACCTCGACGAGTTGGGAAGAACTCACGGAGAAGATGGCCCTGCAACTCCTGGAGTATGAGAGCCATCCGGTGGAGAGTCTGTGGAACTTCGAGTGGGTCTTGAAGGGGCGGGGCGATCTGTTTGATGGCCTGGCGGAACCGCGTCGGCAGAAGGACTTGTGGGACGCGATCGATCGCGAGGCTCACTCCGCCGATGTCCGTCGACGGCATCAGTTGACTCGCGAAGTCGTGGAAACCGGCAAGGACCACGAGGCAGCGAAACTCCTCAAGGAGTTCTCCGAGACGGTGACGAGCGTGCTGAACTCGCAGGACACGTTCTGGAAACAACGCGGCCAGCAGTTCACCGACATGGCGACGCCGTGGGGGCGAAAGTTGGCAGGGCTGGTCGAGAATTCGGATGCGAAGCGGGTGGCGGAAGAGGCCCAACAGTTGGCCCGTGGGTGGTGGACCTGATCCGGCTCAGGGGGAGCGGGTGGGACAATTCGCAACGGAGTGACGATTTCGTTGCCGTCAGGGAGGACCAAAAGCCATGAAGATCACTGAACTCCAAGTCGAACGATTCGGCGTCTGGAGCGAACTCACTCTGCCGCTGAATGCGGGCGGAACCAACGTCTTCTACGGCCCCAACGAAGCGGGCAAGTCGACGCTGATGCGGTTCATCCGAGCGATGCTGTTCGGGTTCCGGCCTCAAGATGAGCGGACCGCCGGACCGCATCCGACGCCGATCCGCTGCGATGGAGCCTTGCGCATCGAGAAGGCTGGACGCGAGCATCTCGTGCGCCGCATCAGCGCGCCGGGCACGCGCGGACGGCTGATGATTGATGGCGTGGAAGACCCGATTAAGACGGAAGCTCTGCTCAAGAATCTGCTCGGGGGAATCACTGAGCCGATCTACGAAAACATCTTCGCCATCGGCCTGAACGAGTTGCAGGAGCTGGCCACTCTCGACGGAGAGGAAGTTGCCCGGCACATCTATGGCATCTCGCTCGGCATGGACGGGGAACGCATCCTCAAGGCACACTTCGGCTCCGAGAACGAGGGCAAGCTGTTGCTGGACGACACCGGTCGCGAGGGGGAGTTGCTGCGCCTCGTCCGCGATCTCGATGCGGTTGATCGCGAGTTGCTGAACCTCGGCGATCCGTCTCGCAAGTACGATGAACTGGTCGCCAAACGGGACCAACTCGACAACGACATCAATGGTCGCAAGCAGCGTCAGATCCAGCTCCAGCGCGAGATTCGCGGCCGCGCGTTCATGGATCGCGTGCATGCCCCGTGGACCAAGGAGCGGCAACTGCGGCGCGAGATGGACGGCCTGCCCCGGTTGGTCGACTTCCCCAGCGATGGGTTGCAGAAGATCGATGGCTGGGATGCCGAGATCGAAGCGATCGATGGGCGGCGTAGGCAGGCACTGGCCGATGTCGATCGCGTCGAGGCCGAGGTGGCCCGCAACACCCTCGACCCGCACCTCGAAGAGCAAGCCACCGCCATTCGGCAGATGCTCGGCGAGCAGGAGTCGGTGCGGTTCATCGAACGCCGCCTGACCGATCGCCGCGCTCGGCAAGAGGTCACCAAGCGGCAACTCGATCAGGCTCTCGTTGGCCTGCAAGGGCGTTGGGCCACTGACCGCCTCGAAGAGACTGAGTTCTCTCCCGCAGCGCTCTATCAACTCTCGCAAGCGGCGCGGCAGTTCCAGAGTGCGGGAGCCAGTCGCGGGCGGATCATCCGACGATATAAGCAATACGCCGCGCTGGCCAATCGTAAGCTCGCCTCGACTGAAGAGCAGATTCGCCACCTCGGCGGGCTGACTTTCCCACAGGCTCGAGAACATGCTCAGCGCCGTCTTGAAGAACTCGAACAACTGATGGCGCTCCGGGCGCGCGAGACCAACCTGACCGAATTGACAACAGGGCTGGACCTGCAACTCAACCTCATCAACCGGCCCAAAGACCTGCCCGATTACTTCTATGCGACGCTGTGGTTCTTCGGCATCGCGGGGATTCTGCTGCTGGCGGCGGGGTTGCTCTCCCTGTTGGAAGTCGGGCCGATTGCGAAGACGACCTCGTGGTTCTTCAGTAGCGCTCCGTGGATTGTGGGGGCGACCTACTTGAGCGTGGCTGCCCTCTGCGGCGGTGTGGTCTGGGTCATGAAGGAACACTTCGAACCGTCGCGCTACGGCCTCGACGCTCTGCAACGTCGTCGACGTGACATCGAACACGAACTGGCCGAAGTTCGCCACGAGATCGTTCGCATCACTCAGCTCGATGTCGCGCGTGGTCCGATGCCGACCCTCGCCGACACGATGGGGGAGGAGCCCGAGAACCTGACCGAGGACTCCGTCGCGCGGGCCATCCGCCGTCGCATCGCCGAGTTCGATGCCCTCGAACGGCAGTCGCAACGCATCGAGTCACTCCGCAACCGCATGGCTGGCTTGCGTCAATCTCTCAAGGCGCGGCAGCGCGACATCGTGAGCGCCCGCCGCTCATGGTGTGAGCAGCTGAGACGACTGGGGCTGCAAGAGACACTCAAGGTCAAAGAGGCGTTCGACCTCCTGCAACTGGTCGCCGATGCCCGTCGTCTGTACATCGAGTGGCGTGATGACAACCGCGAACTGGAGATCGATGACCGCCGCGTCCAGGACTTCCGCAGCCGCGTCGAGGGGATGGCCCGCCGCAATGGCTCGCGCGACGCCAAGTTCGACTGGTATCAGCTCCTCTCGCAATGGGAGATCCAACTGCGGCAGATCGAGGACTCGCGGCAGTTGCTGACTCGGCTGACCCAGGAACTGGAAGAGAAGCGGAAGCGGCTCAACCAGATTACGGAGTCTGTCTCCGGTGTGCGGTCTCAGAGGGCGGCGCTGCTCACCAAGGCGGGTGCGACCGATCGCGTCGACCTGGTCGCCAAGCTCAAGGCGTTCCAGCGGTACAACGAACTCGTCCGCCTGCACTCAGCCGCTCAAGAAGAGGTCGCCGTCGCCGCGCGGCAGGAACCTGACCTCGCCGTGGTTGAAGAGGATCTGCTGCGTTTTGTGCCGTCCAAGAACGAAGAGCAGACGATCACTCTGCGGGTCGAACTGGTCGGCATCGACGAGCAGTTGCAACAACTGTATGAGAAGCTGGGCCGCATTAAGCAGGAGATCCTGGATCTCGAAAACGACCGTCGAGCTTCGTCGCTGAAGTTCGAGCGGGCCCAGCTGGCCGACCAGTTGAACCAGTCAGTCGACCGCTGGCTGGCCCTCAAAGCATGCGGCCAGACGGTCGAGAAGATGCGTTCCCGCGTGGAGCGCACCTGCCAGCCGGAGATCCTCAAGCACGCGTCGGAGTACCTCGAACGGCTGACCTGCGGCAAGTACCACAACATCTGGACGCCGCTCGGCCAGCGGCATCTGGTCGTCGACGACGAGCAGGCCGAATCACTGAAGGTCGAACACCTGAGCAAGGGGACCCGCGAGCAGGTGTTCCTGGCGATCCGCTTGGCCGTGATGAAGGACTTCTCCGACCGCGGCGTCGAACTGCCAATGGTCCTCGACGACGTGGTGGTCAACTTCGATCAGCTGAGAACCGAGGCCGCCGTGCGTGCGCTGCTGGAGTTCGCCGAGCAAGGCCAGCAGATCATGATGTTCACCTGCCACCTGCACCTGGCCCATCTATTTGAGAACCAGGGAATCGAGCCGATCTGGCTACCCGCGCGTGCTGGGGCTGTGGCCGAGGCGCGCGAAGGGCAACGGGCGTAGAGGAACGCGGCATCAGCGAGAGTCGCCTTTCGCTTCAAGTGTCGCTCGGCGTGGGTGGATTTCTTTTCCATGACACCCGCTCGGTTGTTACTCATAGTTCCAGCGGGACATGATAGAATGATCGTGCGGGAACTGATTCGCTTATTGGAACATGACGGATGGGAGATCGTGCGGACAAGGGGCAGTCATCGACAACTTCGACATGGAACCAAACCGGGAACCGTGACTGTTTCAGGACACCCCAAGGACGACGTTCATCCCAAGACGCTTAAGAGCGTAATGCGACAGGCAGGAATCGAGGATCATCCATGATGCGTTATTCCGTGATCTATGAGCGCGGCGACCGGAACTGGTCGGCCTATGTCCCCGACTTGCCAGGATGTATTGCGACGGGTTCTGATCGCGAGGAGACTCGCCAGCGGATTCGCGAGGCCATTACATTTCATATTGAAGGGCTGCGAGAACACGGCGAGCCGGTTCCCGCACCTTCAACAGAGGTTGATCAGGTAGATGTGGCCGTTTGAATCTGAGTGAACCGACAAGCGGCTCGGGCGAAACACAAGTGTCGAAGGCCGCCTGAGCACTGGCGAGTCACAGCCCTCGCCTGTGGTATCCGGTCGCGAAGGTCAGCGTGCGTAAGGAATCTGAGATGGCCGACGAGTTTCCTCCTTCGTCTCAATGGGTCTGGTACGCCACTCGTGAGTTGAAGTCACAGTTGGCTCGGGAGGGACTCACCTGCCCGAAGTGCCAGACCTCAACGCAGAATATCGATCTCCATGAAGAGGGATCGATTCCACTGTTCCTGTGCAGTGAATGCGGAGCATCGTCTTCGGCCGAGGAGTTTCACCTTGCCAAGCGGTATTGCTCTCGTGAAGGTGCGTCGACGTTGTATCGACCGATCGGCGAACTCGAACTGGAAAAGGTCCGGCTGACAGACTTCACCCGCTTTCCTCCCAGATTAGTTTGGCAGCCGATCTTCTATCCCGTGTTAACCGAGGAATACGCTGACTTCATCGCCCGAGAGTGGAACTCCACGGATCCAGACCATGATTTCGTCGGCTACGTCACTCGCTTTGACGTGAGAAACGATTACCTGTCTCAACACCAAATCCACACAGCATCAGATCGCAAGACTCTCGAATACTGGATACCCGCCGAAGAATTGGAACTCTTCAACGACAACATCATCAGCCTGATCGAAGTGGTTGGCGAATTTCGGCGAGGTCAACGAGTGTGAATTAGTCCCGGCGAGACGATTCACCTCAGCCAACAGTTGACGAGTCACATTTACGCCTGTAAGAATTGTCTTTCACGCTGCGAATTCATCGCGGCCTCACTCGAAACCCTATTGAAGGCAACTGTCATGCGCGGCGCGATTTTCCTGTTGATACTGGTCATCGGTGGCCCCTTCATCGCGTGGAGTGGCTACTCTCATCGCCAGTTCAAGTCTCGTTTGGCAACCGAAGGCACCACAGTCGACGCCACAGTCGAAAGCGGTGAGGAGAAGTCCGGTCGTCGAGGCAGCAAGTCGTATCGAATCACGGTGTCCTATCCAGCGGGAGGCCGCTCGATCCAAAAAGAGATGTCGGTAAATGGGACCTTCTTCTAGTCGATCTCCTCGGGCGATTCCATGACTGTGGATACCGTGAAGCTGACCTACCTGAATTCCGATCCCGATCAGGCGATCATCGTCGGCGGCACGAACGACACCAGTGTCAATCTGTGGATTGGTGGCGTGATGACCGTGATTGGGCTGGTGGGAGGGGCATTCTGGGCCAAGAGCCTCGCCAGCAACGGACCGGGGGATGACTGACGCCAGACCTGCTGAAGCTTCACACGGGCAGAAGTGAGGCATTCTGATGTCGCCACGTTTCGCCAGAACGTGGGCAAATTGGCACGCGGGGCCACCTCCGACCACCCGGTGTCGGTTCATGGCCCGGAGCCGGAGTCGGAGTATTTGAGGTGTGCCTTGTGTTTTGGGTAGATTTCCCAAAGTTTAGATTCGTGAAGTGGGGAACGATCCATGAGACGGAGAATTCTCCTCACCTGCCTGATCTTCGGAATTCCGCTCCTGCTTTTGCCTGGACTGATACGGTTCTGGAAGCTGAAGGCGTATCAGATCCAATTCAAATCCACCCGCCAGCTACTCGACACAATCGAGCGAAGTCGTCCGCCAGATGTTGATCAGAAGACCTGGGACGCGGCGACCGGCTGGGCGTTCACCGCGTATTGCAATGTCTGCTTTTCAGAAACACATGTTCCCTTGACTGAGTGTCGAGAACTCCACGGAGACCTGAAAGAACGCATGGAACAAGGGATCGACCTGCGGACCATCGA
>JAYSUV010000686.1:0-8138 GCA_043718945.1 Planctomycetota bacterium | reverse complement strand
ATCAATCGACCCGCCCCCCCCTCGCCGCCCCGTCGCGCACCGGGGAAAGGGGAAAACCAAGGATACGTGGAAAACCATCAATAAAATCAACAGGCCGTAGCGCCGGGCCGCTCACTGGCTGATGCGTGGGCATGGGACATCTGCCTCACGCCGAACGGATCGACCTCTATCATGTTCACCGCACTGGCCTCGCCCTCCCCATGGAGGCGTACCCCAAAATCAAGCATTGGCAGGGCACGAGCTTGCAGGCACCTTGTTTTCGTACGATGGATTGGTAGGAATACTGTCTGAGACACGGCGAGGAATTCTCGCTTGCGTCATTCATTTCGCTGTACCTCGACGCTGCTCTATGGGCCGCGTTACCATAGTCGTTGCTGGGCGACTTCCGCTTGGCACTGCTCTTTCTGATTCAGGAACACGGCCCGATGAAGGTGCTGGTCATTGGACAAGGTGGACGCGAGCATGCTCTCGTCTGGAAGCTCAAACAATCTCCCAAAGTGACCGAGGTCATCTGCTGCCCCGGCAACGCGGGCACCGCTCTGGACGCTCGCAATGTCGACATCGCCAGCACCGATATCGACAAACTGATCCGGTTCGCGAAGACCGAGGGAATCGGACTGACCGTGGTTGGTCCGGAAGCTCCACTCGTCGACGGGATCGTGGATGCCTTTAAGAAGGCGGGCCTGACCGTCTTTGGCCCCTCCAAGGCCGCAGCCCAGCTGGAAGGCAGCAAGATATTCTGCAAGGACATCTTGCGGAAGGCGAACGTCCCGACCGCCGAAGCGTGGGCCTTTTCCGACGCCGATCTCGCGATTCGCTTTCTGGAAGAGCGCGAAGAGTCCGGCTACGTCGTCAAGGCCGATGGTCTCGCCTCGGGCAAGGGGGTCGTGGTCTGCTCCATCCGCGAGGAAGCGATCGCAGCTGTCCGCCGCATTATGAAGAAGCGGGAGTTCGGCAGCGCGGGCGACCGAATTCTGATTGAAGAGCGACTGCAAGGCGAAGAGATTAGCATCCTGGCCATTGTCGATGGGCGGACGATCGTTCCGCTCGAACCGGCCCAGGACCACAAGCGGGCGTTCGACAATGACGAGGGGCCGAACACCGGCGGCATGGGAGCCTACACCCCCGCCTCGTTCGCGACGCCCGAACTGATGGTGACTGTGATCGAGAAAATCTTGATCCCGACCGTCCACACGATGAAGAAGCAGGGGTGCGAGTTCAGCGGCATCCTCTATGCGGGGATCATGCTCACCACTGCTGGCCCCAAAGTTCTTGAGTACAACGTCCGCATGGGCGACCCCGAGACCCAGCCCGTGCTGATGCGGTTGAAGTCCGACCTGTTCGAGGTCCTGCTCGCCGCTGCGGAAGGTCGGTTGAAGGAGTTCGACAATCTGGAGTGGGACACCCGCACGGCGGTATGCGTGGTGATGGCCGGAGATGGCTACCCGTACAAGAACTCGAAGGGCCTGCCGATTCGCGGCCTGGACGCAGCGGCGAAGTTGCCCGATGTGAAGGTGTTCCACGCGGGCACGGATCAACTCGGGAACGAGGTCGTGACCAATGGCGGTCGCGTGCTGGGCGTGACGGCGCTGGGTGACGATGTCGCCGACGCGAAGCGCAAAGCCTATGAAGCGGTCAAGTGCATTCGCTGGGACGGCGGCTGGTGCCGGAAAGATATTTCGGACAAGGCCCGCATGGGCGAGGTGATTCGCTACTCGGGAATTCTGCCGCTGAAGCCGGTGGTGGAGGTCGAGGATTACGACGAGCCAGTTGACGAAGAGGAACCAGTTACTCCCGAACTTGAAGGCGAAGCCCCGCAGAACGAACCTGTGGAGCCGGGGGCTTGATGCGTGGACGAGCAAACTCCCGAGACTGATGAGCCACCCACAACGCGCAGCCCGGACGGCGATCTGGCGTTGGCGTTCTTCGCGAGCATTGTCGTGGGTCTGGTCACCCCGGTGATTCCCTGCGACCTGTTCGGAGGTCTGAGAGAACTGTTTGCCCACTCGATCTTGCGCGAGTTTGTCGGAATCATCTGGGGGGTCCTGACCGTCATCGTTGCTGCGGCTCCCGAGTGCGAGAACCGGCGTGCCGTGATGCTGCGGATGTTCGCCGTCTACCAACCAGCCGACTTGTGTTCTGCATAGCCATACTTGACTGGCCCGACGTTGTCGCTCCTATCGACCGACTGCAGTCTCCACATTCGAGTGAATGTGGGCGTCCTCTTCGGTCTCAACGGGAGACTGCGTTGATCCACAGACTCCTGAGAGATGACCTGCTGGCAGATCAACGAGCTACTTTCCCAGGAAGCTGAACATCCGGCGGCGAGGTTTCTCGGCGGCGGCGGCGTCAGGCGTGCCAGCAACGACCTGTTCCCCGGAGTCGATCTGTTGGGCGAGTAGCTCGATGGCCTTGGTCGCCTTCGATTTCGGAGCTTGCTCGATCAGCGGCACTCCGTTGTTACGAGACTCGATCATGGCAGCATAGTCGTTGGGGATCTGCCAATAGACCTCGCGACCAATGGTGTCGAGAGCCTTATTGAGGCTGATCTGACTATCTTCGAGGCCAATGCGGTTGATCAAGACCTTGACCTTGCCCGCCAGTTCACGGTCCTCCAGGAATTGCATAATCCGAACGACGTTTCGGAGACACGGCAGGTCGAGTTGGGCCACCAGCAGCACGATGTCCGAGACCTGCATGGCGGCGACATCGAGTGGAGTGAAGCTCTTACTGACATCGATGATCAGGTGAGTGAACGTCGCCTTGAGTAGCGACACGACACGTTGTAATTGATCCGGCGAGATCGGTGGGTGATCGTCCATCTGGATGGGACGCGGCAGTAGAAACGCGCCGCTAGAGTGTTGGGTCAATGACCGCTTGAGGAGCGAGTAATCGAGCCGTGTGATATTGTCGGCCACATCCTGGATGGTGTAGTCCGGGATAATGTCGAGCCAGACATCGGCATCGCCCAGCCCCATGTCGAGGTCGATGATGCCAACGCTGTTGTCTTTATTGCGAGCCTCGATACAGGCCAAATTGATGGCCAGCGACGTGCAGCCCACGCCGCCGCTCGCCCCGACGATCGTCACAACCTTGCTTCCGCCCGATTTTCCCCCCTTGCGACCTCCCCCCGTCAGTTGCAAGCGATCGAGCGCGGCCATGAAGTCGTCGAGGCGGAGCGGGGCATTGAGAAATTCCCGGGCTCCATTCCGCATCGCTTGAAGTATCAGACTGCCTTCCGTAGATTTACTGAGAACCAGAACGTGACATCCCGGCACCTGTTGACTGACCTGGACGACGAGCGCGAGCCCCTTTGTCTGGTCGGCGTCGATGCTGATCAGAGCGATGTCGGGCTTGGTTTGCGAGACGAGGTCCGCAAAGAATTCGTAACGCGAGCACTCGGCTTCGAGCCACACGCTGTCGACGCCCAGCAGCAGGTTTTTCACAGAACTGCGCGAGCCATCGTTTGGGTCAACAATCGCCAGTCGAACAACGCTGCTCATGATGACCTCCTTGGGAAACACAGACTGCGATGAGGGGCTGCCCTCTTCAGGCACAGGCAGGTTAAGTGGCGAAGTGACACACTCGCCTTGTGGGGGGAGAAACCCGATGCGTTACACTCGGCGGTGGCGGTCCATCAGACTTCAGGGGGCCAGGCTGCGGACACTCTTTGAAGCGGGAACGCTCGTCGTGGTACGAGTCGGGGAACGTGTGGAACTGGAGCGTTGCGGTCCCTTCAGACCAGGGAGCGACCTGTTGTCGGTCGCCGGAGTCGATGGCCCCGAACGGCCTAGCGACTCGTCTGGATCGGATTGCTGGACTCGAGGGAGGGAGGGAGGGATTTCCCGACGGGCGGGAATTCGGAAGGGATCACCACCCGCCTGAATCACTCGTGGATCGTCCGTCCGACCACTCATCGTCTGGATCTCCCCGACAGGTGGGTCGGTCGGAATGATGATCAAGTTTTGATCGGTATCGATCGGAGCCGAGAGGATTAGCGGGGAATTCTCCCCAGGGGCAGAGTGGGTTGCTCCCTCGTGAATCATGCCGGGCATTCCGCTGCCATCACCCATCTCTCCGGAGTATCCGTCCTGCCATCCCTCAGTGTCGGGACCGTAGCTGGGCACTTCGAGCATGCCGTCGAAGAAGAGTTCCTTCGAGGTCGGTTCATCCTGCAACCAGCCAGGGGCGTCGTGCGGAACCTGGTCCGGCCGCATGGCTCCGGCCATCTCGGGCGTCACCATGATGAGCAGTTCCGTTTCACCCATTTCATGTGTCTTGCGGCTGAATGCCGCACCAATCACAGGCAGTTCACCGAGGATGGGGACCTTGGTCGAACTCGTCAGACGCCTCCGGGAGATCAAACCACCAATCATAATCGTTTCGCCGAAGCTCATTTCCACCTGAGTATTCACGCGGCGGGTACTGATCCCCGGCACGACCAGCCCTCCGACAGTGACCGCACTGCTGAAGTCACGTTCACTGACTTCAGGAGCGATATCGAGCCTCAAACGCCCGTTTCCGAGGACCGTCGGAATGGCTTCCATGCGGACGCCAAACTCTCGAAACTGAATCGATACAGTCCCCACCCCACCTGGAACCAAGATCGGAAACTCGCCTCCGGACAGCAGTGAGGCGGGCCGGCCACTGGTCGTCACGAGTGTCGGTTCGGCCAAAACTTTCGCCAGGGCCTCGTTGGTCAGGGCATCGACGAAGCCCTGAAACCGATCAGAGTTCCCGGTAATCGCAAACTGCAACGGGGAGTTGGGAGAGGCACCCAGCGCAGGCACGGGTGGCCCTCCAAATGGAGCTGTCATTGCGGTGACCGGGACCAGTCCTCCGACCGTACTCGCGACCGCATACCGCTGCCCGGAAGCCACAAAGTTGAATCCCAATTGCTTCACTTTGGAGCGCTGGACCTCCATGATTTTGACACGCAGTTGAACCAAGTTAACGCCGCCGACCTGCATCTGGTTATGGACCGTCGGATACATTTGCCGAGCGATGGCCATGATTTGGGGGATCGATTGAGGATCCGTGACCCAGCCTCGCAGAACAACGCTGTCTCGTAGTGAGACCACGTCAATCGCCGAACCCGGAAACAGCCGTTGTAAGTAGGCTTTCAGTTCGCGGACATCGCCTTCGACGAAGACTTCGATGTTGAATTTCGCGCCGGTTTCGTCTTCGATGGTCATCGCCGTCACACCGGTCGTCTCGGCGCGGAGCCGGATCTGGGTGGGTGAAGCGGGGGTCACATTCAGGATTTCAGGGTTGAAGCCATCCACTTCTTTAATACGTTTCGAAAACGACAGAGTTCGCGTCTGCAAGTGTACGATCGAGAGTTTGCTGGAGGGAGCAATCACATGAAACACCGGTTCCGTATCCCGCGCTTCTGCCGCAGGGGTCGAACCGGCGGGTGGAGGTGCCTGCGCTGCGAGTGGCATCGCACCGGCGACCAGCAGTGCCGCCCAGGAGCAGACGGAGTAAAATCCGAAACTCCAGCGAAATGGCTTGGCGGTTGACATCCTTGCACCTCAATCAGAACAGCATGTGCCGGACTCGGAGGGGGTTCCACGTGATCGTGGAACCCGTCCCACCTCATCCGGTGCCATGCCATTCTCTGGGAAATCGTGTCGCAATCGATCCCTCGATTGCGGGAAGTGGCCGCAGTCATTTCTGACCGGACGACCACAGACTCTTCAACATTCCGGGAACTCCGCCACCCGTCGGGGCAGCAGCTTCTGGTTCTGGTTGGTCATCTTCGACATCGACGCTCATCGCTTCGTTGCCGTTGTAGACCTTCATGGTCCATTTCTTGTTCGCTTCTGGCGCTGCAGTCGTGGCAGCCGCTGTCGCGGGAGCTCCCTGCTGAAGGAAACCCTGAACATTGTCCTTGGCGGCGGCAGGCTCTGTGACCGGAAGAGCCGCTGGAGCCGGTTCCACCGGAGTGGAAGCCGGTCCCTCTTCTTCGTCGCCAAACCTCCGACTGCGGTCGTATCCCGGCACATCGTCGTTCCCGATGGAATGTTGCAGGTCATCGAGCGCCTGAGAGTTGACCCCGTTGGCGTTGACGACCTCATCATCATCTCGGTTCCGAAGCGACAAGCCCAGTTGACCCTTGGACTGTGCGATCTTGACGAATCCATCCTGTTCCGGGGTCACGAGTAGAGAGACATTGCGAGCCCGCTGTTCGTTCTTCCCGTCTTCACTGTTGACCGTCTTGTTCTCGCAGGCAAAGATTTCAATGTACTCCAGCAACACCTTGTTGACCGTAGCTCCGCTCCGGGCGGTGAAGATGACTGTGACATCGACCTTATCGCCGGGGCGCAGCATTCCGCTGTGTGTGTGTTGATCGGTGGCGGCGAAGGTGAAGATCCGCATCCCCTTCGGAATCGTCTGTGAGGCACCGTACATCCCCTTTTCGCTCAACTTGGTTTTGCGAATCGGGTCACCCGCCATCACAGACATCGTCAGAGATCGATCCTCGTAGTCCTCCACCTTCAGAACCACATCGCCTTTGAGACCCTCCAGCGTTGTCACGGGGACATCCTTCAGGGTCACGTTCTCTTCCGAGAGACGATCACCGGGTTTGATGTCCTTGATGGCCATCAAGACTTTGCTGGTCTGAATGACCACTTCCTTCTGACTGCCCTGCATCGCTTGCTGGACTCCCAGCATGGCGACCAGACCACAGCCAATGGCGACGGCCAACAACATCAGTGCCTTGGGTTTCATGGCGATTCACTCCGGGATGTGGACCTGGGTACAAGTCGTTCCCGAAGTCGAATGACAATTCGACCTGTGAACAACATCGGCACCACAAGAGCCACCACTTCACATTATGCGGGTTGTGACGATTCGATTGAGCAGAACGACTTGTCCTGATGCCTCGACTTTTCGGTCGAGACGCTCGAAAACCCGCGTCATGTTTCCATCACGCGGGGGATCGGCGATTTCTGCCGAAGTAAACGCTTCGGCAGCTTTGTGATTACATCATTCCGGCGTAGAAGAAGTAGGCAATCGATGCGACCGTCATCGGAATGCCGTAGGGCAGCAGATACATGCGGGGCTTCCGTTCGGCGGCGATCTCGCTCAGCTTCTTCGGGTCGCGGATGGTGGTCCATTCGTGCCAGATCATCAGGGACTGACCAAAGTGCTTCTTCCACTCTCCGGAGTAGGCCACCATCATCAAGGCCATGATCGCTCCGACCACGACCGTCCAGAGGAAGGCGTTGAACGCGACTTCCATCCCCAGCCAAGCTCCCAGCCCCGCCATCAGCTTGACATCGCCTGCCCCCATACCGCCGACCGCGTAAATAGGAAGCATGGTGATCAGACCGACGCACATCCCAATCAGTGCATCACCCAGACCTTGCCAACCGCCGACACAAGTCCCGTAGATCAGGCCGGTCAGAACCATTGGGAAGGTCAACCAGTTCGGCACTCGCAGCTCTTTGCCGTCGATCCAGGCCGCCCAGATCATGATCGCAGAGACCAGCTTGACGTGCCAATTGTCCACGAGAATGTTGTGCCAATCCATGTGAGTCAGCCTTTCAGATGAGGGGGGAATCTCTCCTTCACGCCCGCGAAGCATCCTGCCCGCGTATCAATCGTGATGGAAACCAGATGCCGGGTGGCATCGCATGGGAGCTCAGGAACGGACACCACCCGCCAGGAACCACAATAGGCTCGCAGCTGCCATGGAGGCCGCTCCCAACAGGGGGGTCAGCTCAAAAGGAAGCCAGAAGGGAATCATGGGTACTCCAGTTGAACCAGGTGCCGTGCGGCGAATGCGGACCGGATTGATCCGACCTCTCGCTCACGACGTACTCAAGACTAGGTCACGTCTCGGCGTGGTCAAACAGTTCTTGCAGAGAATCTGGAGAATCTCTCCGGGGGGGATCGTTGAGGGTTGAGGGTCAGAAACCCCTACTCCCTACTCCCCCCAATGCCAACAACCGTCCTGCCAAGCCAAAGCTCAACAGAACGGTTGTCGTATGTCACACAGGCCGTTTCCGGCCAGTGATCACGTCAACTCGTTCGAAACCTGGTTGAACCGGGCGTTCGCATTGGTACCGACAGCCTTGATGGCGGTCAGGCAGACGATGACGATCAGGGCGAGCATGACCGCGTACTCG
>JAYSUV010000685.1:0-2919 GCA_043718945.1 Planctomycetota bacterium | reverse complement strand
CACCGCCAACGCCCTGGCCATCAGCACCATCGAGTCCGTCCATCAAAGCCGCCTGACCGAGAAGTTTTGGAACCTCATACCCGCCTCACACTGACCCCGCCATACAATCTGGCGCACACCTTCGCAGGCCCCTGGCTCTCGACTGTCTTGCCATGCGATTCAGAATCGGCGAGACTGTTTCTTAGGAATGCTTAGGAAGTCGGTCCGGCTGTGGAAACCCAACTCATGTCGCAGTCCCACAACATCGTCTGGCGTGCAGTTCGGCTCCTGTTTGGACGGGGCTGCCCTGTCGTGGTGCTCGGCTGTGGCCTCTTGATCGCCAGCGCATTGCCGGCGGAAGACGCTGCCCCTGCGGAAGGGCTGAAGTATTACGAAGAGCAGGTCCGGCCACTGCTGAAACAGCACTGTGGGAAGTGCCACCTCGACGGCAAGTCCAAGGGGATGCTCAGCCTGGAGGGGCGGAAGTCACTCCTGAAGGGCGGCGAGACTGGCCCAGCGGTCGATCCCGCCAAGCCCGCCGAGAGCCTGCTGCTGCAAGCCGTGAACTACAACGGAATGGAGATGCCACCGTCAGGTAAACTCCCCGCCGAGTCGATCGCCATCCTCACCAAGTGGGTCGAGATGGGCGTGCCGATGCCCGAGGGAGAACTGGTGGCCCCGACTGCTCATGGCCCGCCGCCCGTCAACGAGACGACCAAGAACCACTGGTCCTTCCGCCGCCTCGCCAAGCCCGCTGTCCCGCCGGTCAGCCACCCGAGTTGGGTCGTCAATCCGATCGATTCCTTCGTGCTGCATCAATTGGAGTCGAAGGGGCTGAAGGCGAATCCACCGGCCTCCCCGCGCGAGCTGTATCGCCGGGTGCATTACGATCTGGTGGGGTTGCCGCCGACTCCGGAAGAACTCTCACGGTACGAGGCTGGACCATCCGAGAGCGCGTACAAAGACCTCGTCGAGTCGCTGCTCGAATCGCCCCAGCACGGTGAACACTGGGCCCGCTACTGGCTCGACCTCGTGCGTTACGCCGAGACCAACAGCTACGAACGCGACAACGCCAAGCCGTTTGTGTGGCGATATCGCGACTATGTCATCCGTGCGTTCAACGAGAACAAGCCGTATGACCAGTTCCTCAAGGAGCAACTGGCGGGCGATGAACTCGATCAGGTGACGCCCGACTCGCTGATCGCCACCGGCTATTACCGACTGGGACTCTGGGACGATGAGCCGGTTGATCGCGAGATGGCGTTCTATGATGGGCTGGACGATATCGTGGGCACCACCTCGCAGGCGTTCTTGGGCTTAACGCTCAATTGTGCCCGCTGCCACGACCACAAGCTCGACCCGCTGCCGCAGGCTGACTACTACAGCTTCCTGTCATTCTTCCGCAATGTGCGGCATTTCGACAACGGGGGCGGATCGATGCGAGACATCTCGCCTCCCGAACAGATGCAGCTGCACGCCGCCGAAATCGCGGCTCACCAAGAGAAGATCGCCGCGATTGAGGCCGAGATCGCCGCCTTCGAGGAGACGATGAAGCCGCACCTCAAGGGGGGCGAGATCGACGATTTCAAGTCCGAGAGCGTCCGTGAGGATGTCCTGCGCAAGCACCTCGGCGAGTTCATTTCGAAAGACCAGTTGCAAGGCTACGTCAAGCAGCGGCGTGACCGTCGAAAGCTGCGAGAGAATCCACCCCGCAGCTTGGGGATGGCCCTGGTCGTGAGCGAGAACGGGAAGGATGCCCCGCCGACGCATGTGCTGATTCGCGGCAATGCCCATGCCGAGGGCGATGTCGTCCAGCCGCGATTCCCCAGTGTGCTGACCGACACGGTTCCCGTCGTGCATATTCCCGAGAACGGTCAGACCACCGGTCGCCGCCGGGCTCTGGCCGAGTGGATGGTCAGCCCCGAGAACCCACTGACGGCCCGCGTGATCGTGAACCGTGTCTGGCAATGGCACTTCGGTCGCGGCATCGTAAAGTCCACCAGCAACTTCGGGTTGCAGGGAGACGCCCCGACGCACCCGGAACTGCTCGACTGGCTGGCAGCTGACCTGATCGAACATCACTGGGATCTGCGGCACCTGCACCGGATGATCCTCAGTTCCAGCACCTACCGCATGTCCTCGCGGGGGCAGGAGGCCGCTCTGGCCGCTGACCCGCTGAATGACCAATTGTGGCGATTCGACATGCGGCGGCTGCGGGCCGAGGAGCTGCGTGACTCGATTCTGGCGGTCAACGGAACACTCAACACGGAGAAGATGTTTGGCCCCAGCATCTACCCGACGATCGAGAAGGAAGTCCTGGCCGGGCAGTCAGTACCCGGTTCGGGTTGGGAGCAGAACTCCCCCGAGGGCCAGACCCGTCGCAGCATCTATGTCCACATCAAACGCTCGCTGACGGTGCCGCTGCTGGCCGCTTTTGATGTCGCCGACACCGACTCCGTCTGCCCCGTCCGCTTCTCGACGACCCAGCCGACCCAGGCTCTGACGATGCTCAACAGCGTCTTCCTCAATGAAGCTGCGGCGACGTTTGCGAAGCAGGTTCGTGAGCAGGCCGGGGACGACTCCGCCGCCCGTGTGAGATTGGTTCTGCAGCGCACTCTCCAAAGAGAGCCGACGCCCGTTGAGGTCACGCGCGGGACGAAACTGATCGCCGACTTCCGCGAGACATTCCAACTCTCGGCGGACGACTCGCTAAAGTATTACTGCCTGATGGCCCTCAATCTGAACGAGTTCGTCTACCTGGACTGAACGACCAGGCTGTGGCGAGATTAATTGGACATCGCCACTTTTTCCAAACGGCAGTCGGGGGGTGGCGGGGTCAGGTGGCCTTACCCTTACCCACATTTCTTTCGTGCATCATGTCCTCTGAGGCACAGGATGAGTTTATCGAGGCCGCGCCAGAGGGTTTGCCAGCCGGGCTCT
>JAYSUV010000684.1:0-1040 GCA_043718945.1 Planctomycetota bacterium | reverse complement strand
TATGGGTGGCGTGTCGTGGTTGATCAGCAGGCCACGTAAAAAGCCGATCAAAAAACAACTGCCAATCGGCCGTTGACCTTGGCTGCCTAGTGCAGCCGTGACTGAGGAATCCTTGCCGTTGGAGTCCGAAAGTTACACGCAAATACCGGCTGGCTCCGGGTCAATGTGACCTACGCTCGGAGTGAGACTTGTGGGGCACTGGTCGCAAGCGGGCCTCGTTCGTTGAGCCTGCCGCGATGACATCAATCAGCGGAATACACACGTAGAGGCTCATGCTGAGGTATCACAGGACAGGGGTTCAATTCCCCTCGCCTCCACTCCAACGAGATCAGCCCTTGGACAGTTCGGTGTCCAAGGGCTGATTCCTTTTTCGGACAAAGTAGTTACGAGTTTCCGGAAGGGTGGTCGCTGCAAGACTTTTTGGGGGGCCACGGCCAGAATGAACTGGTTCGGGCTTGGTAGGCCGCGTAGTCGGGGCGACGGTCGGTGATGGTGTTCTCCAGCAGGGTCACTCCGGAAACTTTGAGCAGCAAGAACGACATCAGCAGCGGACTGAATATCGTCCACGAAGCGCCTGCTGATGCAGCGATCAGATAGACGCCCCACCAGACGCAGAAGTCACCGAAGTAATTCGGATGCCGGGTCAGCCGCCACAGGCCGCGATCCATGACTCGGCCGGCGTTTTGAGGGTCGGCTTGAAAATGAGCCATCTGGAAATCTCCGACGGCCTCAAAGAACAGGCCGACGCTCCACACGGCCACCCCGACCAGATCGAGCCAGCCGAGCGGCTTCGTGGACGCGGTGACCATTGCGACTTGAATTGGCAGCGACACAATCCAGAGGATGACTCCCTGCAACAGAAAGACCGTCCACAGGCTGACCCACCAAAAACGCGGCCCGTGATGGTCGCGCATGGCTCGATAACGCCGGTCCTCGCCGTGTCCCCCATTCCGCCACAACAGGTACAGCGACAGCCGCAAACCCCAGATCGTCGTCAACGCGGCGAGCAGCCACGACCGTGCGAGTGCTTTCTCGGCTGG
>JAYSUV010000683.1:0-26281 GCA_043718945.1 Planctomycetota bacterium | reverse complement strand
CATTTTCCCGAAGGGAATTGAGCCCATAGCCGGTGGTCGAGCGCAGCGACTACCACCGGACTGAGGCCTCTTCCAATCCGTCTATCCCGAAGGGATTGCAGCCTTCGCCTCACGGAACTGGCCAGAGCGGCTGTAATCCCTTCGGTATACAGGCGGTTCTGAATGACCGAGACCGGTGGTGTCGCTGCGCTCGACAACCGGCTATGGGCTGTGACCCCTCCGGGGTGGGGAGTGGTGTCGAGACCAATGGGGTAAGCCCAGCGGCGGGAGAAGGCTGGTCGTTCAGGAGTCAGACTGGTCGTCTTCCGACCAGATCGAGCGGGAGATTTCGATGTTCAGGCTGCGGATCTTATTGCGGAGGCTGCCGCGGGTGATGCCGAGGATGCGGGCGGTTTGGACCTGATTCCCGGCGGTGTGCCGCAGCAAGCGGAGGAGAACCTCCTTCTCCATCAGTTCCAGGCTTTCGGCGTAGAGGTTTTCGCTGCCGCTGGCGATCCGCTGGGCCACGAAGGCGTCCCAGTCGGTGAGCGTCGAACTGGTTTCGGGCGGCGCGGCCCCCACCGAGGTCACACCGCTACGAATCGCATCGGGCAGATAATCGGGTAGCAGCACAGAGCCATTGGCCTGGAGCAGCGACTGCTTGAGCACGCTCTGGAGTTCGCGCACATTCCCCGGCCAGGGATAGGCTTCCAGCAGTGCCAGCACGCTCTCGTCGATCTGTGGATCGACTTGGCCCAGCTCCGCTCCCAGCCGCCGCCGGTAATACTCGACCATGAGTCGCAGATCGCCGCCCCGCTCTCTGAGCGGAGGCAGATGAATCGAGTAGACATTCAGCCGGAAGTACAGATCCTTGCGAAACCGCCCGTCCTCCGACATCGCTTCGAGATTGGCATTCGTGGCCGAGATCAGCCGCACATCGGTCTGCACCGTCGTCGACCCACCGACCCGCTCGAACTTCTGCTCCTGAATCAGTCGCAGGATCTTGGCCTGGGTCAGGGGACTCATCTCCCCGACCTCATCGAGGAAGATCGTCCCCCCGTGGCACTGCTCGAACCGGCCAATGTGCTTGCGATCGGCCCCGGTGAAGGCCCCCTTCTCATGCCCGAACAGCTCGCTCTCCAGCAGGTTGTCCGAAATGGCTGCACAGTTGATGGCCATGAACGGCTTATCGGCCCGCTTGGAGTGTTGGTACAGGGCACGGGCCACCAGCTCCTTACCGGTTCCACTCGCGCCGAGAATGAGGACGGTCACGTCTTGCTTGGCGACCCGCCCGATGGCCTTGTAGACCTCCTGCATGGCCGGGCAGCGTCCGATGAGAGCATCACCCGATTCCGGCAGCGGCTCAATCTCCGGCAAGGCGGCAGGCTCGCGCATCAGCCGACTGGCGCGGATCGCCCGATCGATGACGGCCCGCAGTTCTGCGAGGTCGAGTGGCTTGAGCAGGTACTCGAACGCCCCCTCGCTGATCGCCTGAATCGCCAGATCGGTCGTTCCATGCCCTGTAATCATGATGACGGGGACGCGGGCATCGAGTGCCCGCAATTGATGATAGGTCTCCAGCCCCGACGCATCGGGAAGATGCACATCCAGGATGACCACCTCCGGGGCCACCTCGCCGAAGCGAAGGATGGCTTCGGCGGCATTCGAGGCCAGCGACACCGCGACATTCGTATCTCGAAACGCGCGCGTAAACGCATGCTGAATCGAGGGTTCATCGTCGATCACCAGAAGTCGCGGGGTCATGCGAAGGGATGCCCATTCGGTCGGTGGCGGTGGGACGGATGTTGATCGCAGTGTAACACGGGGGTTGACGAGTTGCGGTCCTGTCCGAAATGATGCAAATGCAATGCCTTGCGAGGGAGCCAATTCACGTCATCACGAAGGGGGATTTTCCAGAATGAGCCATTTCAGCGATTTCGTGGTCTACGTCGACGAGAGCGGCGATCACAATTTGGCCAAATTCGATACCGAGTTCCCGGTGTTCACCTTGACCTTTTGCATCTTCCGGAAAGACGACTACATCACAGACATCGTTCCCGCACTCCAGCGAATCAAGTTTAAACAGTTCGGCCACGACATGGTCGTCTTCCATGAACGAGAAATCCGCAAAGCGTCAGGGTCGTTTACATTTCTGACTGATACGACACGACGAACTGAGTTCATGAACGATCTGAATACCTGGGTGGAGAAAAGCCCATTTTCAATCATCGCCGCTGTGATCCGAAAGCCAGAGTTTGTCCAGAGGCATGCGGAGACCCGCAACCCCTATCATTTCGCCATGCGACTGGGACTTGAACGTGTGCAGAAATACCTGACGAAACACAGGGATGCCGATCGAACCACACACATCGTCTTCGAGGCTCGCGGCAGACGTGAAGATGACGAGTTGGAACTGGAGTTTCGACGGGTGTGTAGCGGGGCGAATTATACTTCCCAAGCATTGCCTTTTCAGATCATCTTCGCCGAAAAACAGGTCAACTCGACAGGCTTGCAATTGGCAGATCTGACCGCTCGCCCCATCGGGCGTCATGTCATGAACCCTTCGCAACTAAACCGAGCGTTTGAGATTATTGAAAAGAAGCTCGATCGAAGTGCGAACGGGGTGGTCAACGGGTATGGCTTGAAATGTTACCCTTGAAAAGCCAATGGCCCCGGCGTTCCGCCGAGGCCACCTGCCGACCGGGTTCCCCAGTCCATGCAAGATTGTAGATTGTCGATGACAAAAATCAAGTGGAATCATGATTCGGTGTCATACTACTGCCAACTGCTCATACTCCTTCCCCCACCGGCAACCGCACCCGGAACACCGCCCCCCCCTGCGAGGCATTCTCGGCACTGACCCGTCCGCCGTGGGCCTCCAAGATCCGCTGAGTAATTACCAGCCCCAGACCCAGGCCGGTTTCCTTGTTCGTCGCAAACGGCTGGAACAGCCGCTCCTGCATGTCCTCGGAAATCCCCGTCCCCGTGTCGGCCACGCTCAACTCCGCCAGTTCGCCGCGCCGGTTCGTGGTGAACGTCAGTCGGCCCCCTTGCGGCATCGCGTCGAGGGCATTCAGAGCCAAGTTCAGCACCACTTGTTGCATTTGGTTCACATCCGCCGAAATCGGGACACCTGACTCCGGAGACACCAGTTGCATCTCGACTCGCTGGCGTTCGGCCCGCACGCGAACCAGGCCCATCACGTTCTGGACCACTGTTTCCAGATCGACCTGTTGCCTATCGAGGTTCGGCGGTCGGGCGTAATCCAGAAAGCTCTGCAAGGAGCGTTCCATTCGCAGCACTTCGCTGACAATCACCTTCAAATCCTCGGGGGCCATCCCGCCAGGACTACGGCTTTCTAGCTCAGCTTGCACGAGCAGCTTGATCGAGGTCAGCGGGTTCCTCACCTCGTGGGCCACCCCAGCCGCCAATTGACCCAGGGCGGCCATCTGTTCCGCCCGCAGGACTTCGCGGTCCCGCTGCTGAAGCATGGCCACGAATCCTTCAATTCGGGCGGAGAGCGAATCCATCTCGTCATGCAGGGCGACGACGTTCCCATCTCCCGTCAGCACGATCTCCGAGGCACTCGGGTCGAGCTTACCGGCGGCGTCCCGCACCTGCACTTGAAGGCGGCGAATCGAGCGCGACACCCCTTGGGAAATCCCAAACCCGAAGACTAGTCCCGCGATCCCCCCCAGTCCACCGACAAACACCAGTCCCCAGGTCGTCCGCCGCAGGAGCTGAGAATGCTGGTCGGCGGATTGCTGAAGTCGTAATGAGCAAGCCACTTCCAAATCGTGGCTGGGCCGTACCAACTCCCGCTCCATGACATCGACCAGCTTCGACACGACTCCATCATCAATCGCCTCCTCCCCGGCAGGCAGCGCGTCCCAGACCCCCAGATGTTGGTGGAAGGAGGTATCGATGCGAGCCAGTTGCTCGCGGTCGGCTGAGGCGGAGAGTCGACCTTCCGCGTCGAGCAACAAACTGTCGGCCCGCTCGTGAATCGCCGAGACCTTCCGCACGCGATCCTTGACCAGTGCAATCAACTCAATGAAGCACTCTTCCAACTCAGCCACCGAGCGATGCTGCTCGACATCTGTGCGTAGATCAGCTGCGGCGTCCCGCTGTTCGCGGACCAGTCCCACCGCCGCAACGCCGCTGAGGACGGCTAGTGCCAGACTGAGAGCCACAAGCGGCCAGATCAAATGAAACCGCTTCATCCCGCTCCCCACGTCGATCATGTGCTTGTCTTGCCCCTTGTACCCGAAGCGCCTGATCGTCAGGAAGTCAGCGTGACTGGCGAAGCGTCAGCGGCAGCGACGAAAACCGGTATGAATGCTCTCCGCATCAGTGAATTCCCTTACGGAATGCAAATTCAGGGCCTCGGCACGCGAGTTGCAAAACAGCCGTTGAGACTGACCACCCAGGGGGATTCGCCCCTTTGACGCACTCAGTGGGTCGGCAGTCCCAGGAGCTTTGACGATGAGCGAGTCGACCACCAGCCCGAGGCCCACCACCGAAACGCCCACGCTGTCCCATGGCAAGGCACTCGGCCAGGACATCTTCTCGGGCTTTCTCGTGTTTCTGATCGCACTCCCGCTGTGTCTGGGGATCTCCCTGGCTAGTGGTTGTCCGGCGGTGGCCGGGGTGCTGACGGCGATCGTCGGCTCTCTGGTCTGTGCCCTCATCAGCAACTCGGAATTGACCATCAAAGGCCCCGCTGCCGGTCTGATCGTGATCGTGCTGGGAGCGGTGATGGAGTTCAAGTCGCTGGGATTCAGCGACCACGACGCCTACCGCATGATGCTGGCGGTGGGGGTCGCTGCCGGGGTGATTCAGATCCTGTTCGGGCTGCTCAAGACCGGCATTCTGGGCGAGTTCTTTCCGAGTTCGGCAGTCCACGGGCTGTTGGCCGCGATCGGCGTCATCATCATTTCCAAGCAGATTCACGTCGCCATGGGAGTCATGGACGCCAAGGGGAGTCCGCTGCATCTGCTGGCCGAAATCCCACGCTCGATCACCCGCATGAACCCGGAGATCGCGCTCATCGGCGGCGTCAGCCTGCTCATCTTGTTCGGGCTACCACTGATTAAGAACCGCTGGGTTCGCCGCATTCCGGCCCAGATGGTGGTCATCGTGGTCGCGATAGCGATGGGATCGTGGATGCAACTCTCGCACGACAGCACCTACACGTTGGCTGGCCACAGCTACGCCGTCGGTGAGAAGTTCCTGGTGAGCGTTCCGGCCAGCCTCGTCAGCGCCCTAACCAGTCCCAACTTCCACGCCCTGGAACTCCCGGCGGCATGGAAGTGGATCGCCATGTTCGCCCTCATCGGCAGCCTGGAATCGCTGCTGAGTGCCAAGGCAATCGACTCGCTCGATCCCCAGAAACGCAAGACGAATATGAACAAGGATCTGCTGGCAATCGGGGTGGCCAACACGATCGCCGCCAGCCTCGGCGGCCTGCCGATGATCTCCGAAATCGTCCGCAGCAAGTCCAATATCGACAACGGAGCCCGCACTCGCATCGCGGGAGTGACTCATGGGTTGTGCCTGCTGGCGTTCGTGGCCCTGCTGCCCGCTCTGATTCATCAGATTCCCCTGGCCGCTCTGGCCGCCATGCTGGTCTACACCGGGTTCCGGCTGGCCTCTCCCAAGGAGTTCGCGCATGTCGCCCAGATTGGTCGCGAACAACTGGTGATCTTCGTGGCCACGCTGGTCGGCGTGCTGGCCACCGACCTGCTGATTGGGATCGCGATCGGGATCGCTGTGGAATTCGCCTTCCACATCTACCACGGTGTGTCACTCCGGTCTCTGTTCCGGGGCTCGTTCGATGTCGAACAACAGCCGCAAGGCCCCTGCGTGATTCGCACCCAGGATTCCGCCGTCTTCAGCAACTGGATTTCCCTGCGGAGCCAGATCATGCACTACGGTATCGGGCTGCGGAACCATGTCGTCGTCGATCTGTCGCAGTCGCATGTTGTCGACCACAGCGTGATGGAGAAGCTGCACTCGCTCCAGAGCGACTTCGTCTGCGAAGGTCTGACGCTGGAGATTCGGGGGCTGCACGCTCACCAGCCGGTGTCGGAGCACTGGCTCTCGACGCGGCGGCTGGTGCTGCCTAAGCTCGTGCGATTGACCGTGCTGGTCGATCTGGCTCAGGAGCAGCGGGTGCTGAAGCAGTACCACGAGTTCGGCGGCAGCGAGGCCCGCAGCATCCTCTGTTCGGTGGCGACATTCACTGCTGATGCCCCAGCCAGCACGCGTCGGGTCCAACGCATCCAGATCGAGATGCTGACTTCCGAGAGGATCAGCCGGTTGATGCTGAACTTCCTGTCGCAAGAAATCCTGCCAGGCTCGGGCTCGGCGGCCACGGTCGAACGAGTTCACGGGCTGGCCATCAAGTCCACCAAGAAGTCAGCTCAGCCCCGTCTCACCCATACCGCATAAAGCCCATCCGAGAACCGCAGCCCACTTCCGAAGTCTGCCAAGACTTCGGAAGTTTTCGCCTAATTGGACAGCGCCACTTGTGGCTTCCGTCAGGAAAACACCAGGGTGGCGGGGTCAGGAGGCTTTGCGGATGGCCCCGATCGGGGTGGACGTGGAGCTTGGACGTGAAGGACCATCGCGTTGATCAGAGAAGCGACAGGCAGGCGGCGGTTCCCCACGCCGGGGCCATCCGCAAAGCACCCTGACTCCGCCACCCGCCGCCGTTTCTGAAAAGTGGCGCTGTCCAATTCAGGGGACTGAACGAACATCTCGGGGGCTGGGCACGGGGGCTGATCGCCGGGAAGCCAAGGTGATCGACGGACGACCATCTGGCCACGATCGGGGGAGTGAACGTATCAACCACAGCTGAGATTTTTAGCTTCTGAGGATTTTTCACCGAGAGACTGGGGCATGACATCGAGTTAGGTATAAGAAATGCCTATGCTCATTTCCGAGAATCGTCGTGCCCCATTTCTCTCGGAGTTTCCCATGAGTACCCCTCAGCCAACAGTTGCTGGAACGGCAAGCACCATCCAACAGGATGTCCTCGCGTCAGTCGTCGTATTTCTGGTCGCCTTGCCCCTGTGCATGGGGATCGCGATCGCCTCGGGCGTGCCGGTGAGTGCGGGACTCATCACTGGCATCGTCGGCGGCATCGTGGTCGGTGCCCTCGCCGGTTGCCCGCTGCAAGTCAGCGGACCGGCAGCCGGTCTGACGGTCATTGTCTACCAGGCTGTGCAGACGTTCGGCCTCGACATGCTGGGCATCATCGTCCTGATGGCTGGGATCCTCCAGATTCTGGCGGGATTGCTGAAGATCGGCACCTGGTTCCGCGCGGTGTCTCCGGCTGTGGTGCGCGGGATGCTGGCGGGAATCGGCGTGCTGATTCTGGCCAGTCAATTCCATGTGATGTTCGATAAGGCTCCTCAGAGCAGCGGGATTAAGAACCTGATCGCGATCCCGAGTACGGTCATGCAGAGCCTTGGAGCCGCTGGCTTTCCGGCCTCCACCGAGCGCGGCTCCCAGAAGGAGCAGATCGCCGCGATGCGCAAGCTCCAGCGGCAGCAGCAGTCACTCAGGGTTCACGTCCTTGATCGGATGACTGCTGCCAAGGACGCTCCGGTGGACTTGGCCTCGTTTGCGACCGAGCAGTCAAAGATCATTACCGAGTTGCAGGCGACCTCGGATTCGCTGGCCAAAGCTTATCAAGCCGATCACCCCCGCGTGGCCAGCCTTAAGACAATGGTCGACGAGACGATCACCACCGCCCGCGAGTCGGAAGTCGTCCTAAACTCCAGCGACAAAGAACACGTAGCTGCGGCCCTCGATGCGACCAACAAAAAATTCGAGACCCTCTTCGGCGGCGTGAAGAACAACTTCTTGGCCGCCATCATCGGCATCGTTACCGTTCTCACGCTCATCCTCTGGAAGTCCTTCGCCCCCAAGAAACTCCAGCTCATTCCTCCGGGTCTGGTGGCGGTTCTGGTCGGAACCGGGCTGGCCGTGTTCCTGGTGATGCCGATTCTGTATGTCGATGTCCCGGTCTCGATGGTGGACGAGATCCACTTCCCCAAATGGTCGATGCTGGAATCGGCTCCCTGGGGGGCGTTGTTCCCCGCAGCCTTACTGATGGCGGTTGTGGCCAGTGCGGAGACGCTGCTCTGCTGCACCGCTGTCGATCAGATGCAGAACGGTCCTCGCACACAGTACGACAAGGAACTCGTGGCGCAGGGGCTCGGCAACTTCCTGTGCGGACTCTACGGGGCACTCCCCATGACCGGGGTCATCGTCCGCAGTACCGCCAACATCCAGGCCGGCGGCAAGACACGGCTCTCATCCATCCTGCACGGAGTGTGGCTGCTGGTCTTCGTGGTCGGACTGTCGTGGTTGCTGAAGATGATTCCGACTGCCTGCCTCGCCGCCATTCTGGTCTACACCGGCTTCAAGCTGATCGACATCAAGACGATCAAGAACCTGCGGTCGTTCGGCTGGAGTGAGGTCGGCATCTACGCCGCCACGGTCTCGGTCATCGTCTGCAAGGATCTGCTGAGCGGCGTGATGGTCGGCTTCGGTCTGGCCATCGCCAAGCTGCTGTACACGTTCTCGCATCTGGAAACGAAGCTGCACATGTCGCCCGATGGCAAGTCGGCGGTGCTGAATCTGTACGGCGCGGCGACGTTCGTGCGGCTGCCGCAGTTCGCGAAGGCGATCGAGTCGATCCCGCGCGGCACCGATCTGCATGTCAACCTGGAAGGGTTGGACTACATCGACCACGCCTGCCTGGATCTGATGATGTCCTGGTCCAAGCAGCACGAGGCCACCGGCGGCGAGGTGACTGTCGACTGGCACTCGTTGCACCTGATGGTGCGGCAGACGCCGGAATTGGCCTCTCGCTGATGTTGGCGATGTCACTCCAGGACTGGCATTCCGGCAAGGGAGAGCGTTTTTCCTGAACTCCCCATGATTCACGGGTTCATCCGACTCTTTGGGGGGTGGGCATCGGCAAGGTTTTAGCCTTGTAGGGTGTACTTGGTGTGATGCAGGGTGAGGAGTCGTTCCTTCAGCTGTTCGTAGTTGCGGTATCCGTAGGCTCGTCGTTGCAGCGCCCCGGTTTTGTTGTTGAGGCATTCCGCGGGCCGGTCGAAAGCGGGTGGTCGTACCAGTTCCAGAGTCCCGTGCGGTGACCGCGCGGGGTTTTGGGTATGACTTGCATCTGGCGGATGCCGAAGGCTTCGGCGCGGCGGCACCACTGGTCGAGGTACTTCTCCGCAGCGGGCTTCGAACGCTGATTCCAGAACTGCCGCAAGTCCTCCTGGAGGTCGTACGCGGTCGACAAGGACTCGTTCAGTTTCAGCACCTCCTTCAGCTGGGCCTGCTCATCGACCTGCTCATTCTACTTGAGGTTCTCCGGGTTCATCAGCAGGAGCCAGCGCGTGCCCTTTCAGACTTTGCAGTGCCTCTTGTTGGTTAGCTCGTGACACATCTCGCGCCGCAGGTCGCTCAGTTTCTGATTCGTCAGCTTCATCACACGTTGTAATCATATTATTTCGGGATCGAACACCAGCGCCGCCTTTGGCAGGTGATGTCATGACCGCCGCGATGTCGCCGCCCGACATGTCGGTGGCCACAGCATTGATCATGGCCCGAGCTTGCTTCAGCTTGGCAAGGAACGGCTTCAGAGCCGACTTGCCGCGCCACTTCAGTACGGACACGATGTCCATCGTCTCCAGGTTCAACACCACCGTTACGAACCCGTGCCGCTTGGCCTTTCCTCAGTCTAAGCTCGTGAATCCGCTGCGTCTTCGCCCCGAAGGGGCATGACTCGACGCCCAAACGACGAAGTCGTGCAGCGCTCGCCCAAGGTTCGCAGCTGATGCGAATGAGCCCAGCTCTGAAAGTGCGCCACTCCGAGTTACCCAAATTGTGCCGCACTATCAGGGCGTAGTCAGCGTCGCGGCTTCATGACCTAGGGCGGTGTTCCACGGCGATTGCCGTGTCACTTGCCCTGGGTGATCGAGTGGCTGCCCCGTGGGGGCGTCGGACAGGGCCATGTCAGTGACAGCTTGCGGCTGGTGATTTCATGGGCAAAGACCGGAGCTGAGACTGCCCTGGCCACGCGGCAGAGTCGTGGAAATTGGACCACCAAACGGCCTAATGTTCATCGTCCGGGTCTTCCAGCAGCAGCTCCATCTGAGCGGCTCGGTTGAGTAGCTTCACGGCTCCCCAAAATCCCATTACGGTTCCCGCGAACGCAATCAAATTCGACAAGCCGTAGAAGAGGTAGATGGTCAGCTGAGGGGCCCCCTGCTGGAAGCCTTTTTGGAACATCATGATCCCCAGAGACAGTGCGACTCCGATGGCCTGTAACGCTGCCCCGATCCCGATCAGTGTTCTCTCGATGGACGCACGGCCATTGGCCAGGACCACAATTGCGCAGACCAGGTACATCACCAATGAAAGAAATGAGAGCAGTCCAGTCACCGCCATATAGAGTTGCATGATCTGCTGTTCGTTGCCCGGCATGTTGATCTCCTTGGCCAGTGTGTCGCCACGTCCCCCAGAACGAAGGCTGCCTGAACTTGCGTTTGAGTCAGTGAGGCGACTTCTGCTTGTATCGTCCTCGATTGAGAGAGCGGAGACAACTCGCCCACCTTCTGGCGAAGATCGCTACGCCCGCCCGACCTCAGCTCGCTTCCACGCGATGACATCATCCAAGATTTGCGAGAGCTTCATCCCCGGGGCGTGACCGATGGTCTGGGCCAGGCGATCCACACACGGCACCCGTCGCTGCACGTCTTCGAAGTTCTCGCCGTACGCCTGGACATACGGCATGAACTCGATCACCACACCAGGATTCACCTTCTCGATGACGGTCTTCGCCAATTGCAGCACGCTGACCGCCTGATCGCTGCCGATGTTAAAAATGCGGCCCTCAGCTGCGGGAGTGTTGGTGAGTTCGATGACGCAGTCGACGACTTCTTTCACATGGGCAAAGCAGCGGACCTGCGAGCCATCGTCGTAGACGACAATCGGACCGCCGTTAAGGGCTTGGTCGACGAAGCGGGGGACGACCATCCCGTAGTTGCCGACCTGTCGGGGTCCGACGACGTTGAAGAACCGACCGCAGACGACCTTAAGTCCGTGCATTTTGTGGTAGGCAATCGCCAGGAATTCGTCGATCGCTTTCGACGCTCCGTAGGCCCAGCGCGGCTTTGAGGTCGGACCGAAGACCAGATCGTCCTCCTCGTTCCAGACCTCTTTGGGGTTCTTGCCATACGCTTCACTCGTACTGGCCAGGTAGACCCGCTGGCCTCCCTGAACGGCCAGCCGCAGCAGGAATTCCGTCGGGTAGATGTTGGTCTCAATCGTCAGCACCGGATTGTCCGCGACGAGCTTCACGCCGACCGCAGCTGCCATGTGGTAGATCGTGTCAGTCCCGCGCACGGCATCGGTGAGGGCGATCTGGTCCGTGATCGATCCATTGACGATGCGGAGTTTAGGATGCCCTTCGACCGTCCTCAGATTGGCCGCCCGCCCGGTCGACAGATTGTCGAGGACCGTGACCCGATGCCCCTGAGCCAGGAGCCGCTCGGTGAGGTGACTGCCAATGAACCCGGCTCCGCCGGTGACAAGACAATGAGACATGGAGAAGCCTTGTGACGTGAGCCTCGGAATGAGAGCCAGTAGCTGGGAATGAAAACCCACAGAACAAGTCGGGAGTCTAGAGCAAGGCCGTGACAAGAGCGAGTTCTGGGAGGCGCGATGCGAGGCACAAGTGCGAGACGGAGGGGAGCTGAAATTTCAGTGCTGGCCATTCGCGCGACGTAACTCGCATATCTACAAGAGTTTGCTCAAGTTCAAAGCTCTCTGCCAGCCAGGGGCGACGTATTTTCACTCATCGACAAAGTGGAAATTGTTGTAGGCATTTTCTAATTTCCCAGCCGATTCGCACTTTACAGTCTGAAAGATCATGATAATCTTCTGTTGGCGTCTCAGTGAGGCGCTACGCGTGGGGGAGGTGCTGGCCCGCTCTCCCCTGCGTTGTTTTTTTTGGTAGAGTTGATTTTGTCTTGATCCCTCTCACAACACCGGCCTCAGCCTCCCGGAGATTCGAGACTTACACACGGATCCCCATCTCAAACGGATCACGCGGGTCGAGCAGCAACGTCGCTTCGGCGTTGACGTACGCGGTGCCGGTGATGCGGGGGATGATCTTGGCTCCGTCTTGGCGGTACGAGCCTTCGAAGACGCTGCCGAGGATGCTCTCTTGTCGCCAGATCTCGCCGGGGGCCAGCTTGCCTTCGGCGGCCAGGCAGGCCAGCTTGGCACTCGTCCCGGTCCCGCACGGGGAGCGGTCATAGGCACTGCCCGGACAGAGGACGAAGTTGCGGCTGTGGTTCTCGGAGTGACCGGGGGGGCCGAAGAGTTCGATGTGGTCGATCTCGCCGCCGTCCTCGCCGGTGATTTTCTGCTCATCGAGAACCCGGCGCACCGCCCGCGAGACTTCGCTCAACCGCTCCACCCGCGCGAGTTCAATCGGCTCCGGATAGTCCTTCACGAGGAAGAACCAGTTCCCGCCCCAGGCGATATCGCCTGTAAGTGTCGTCTTTCGACCGGCGACGGGTGGCAGGGTCAGGAGGCTTTGCGCATGGCCCTGCTGCGGGGTGCTGGGCTCGAGTTCTGGGCCTTCCGCAGAGCCTTCAGACCCGGCCACCCCCTCTCCCCTCGAAATCCCCGGCAACTCGATCTTCACATCCTTTCGATACCGGTACGACGGCACGTTCTCGAGCGTCACCCGGTTCTCGCCGTGGTACTCAAACGTCACCACCCCCACGTTCGTCTCCAGCTTGTGAACCCCGATTCCGATCCGCCCCAGATGAGCCAGCGTCACCGCCAGCCCAATCGTCCCGTGACCGCACATATGCAGCATGCCGACGTTGTTGAAGAAGATCACCCCCGCCGCGCAGCTCGGGTCGACCGGCTCGCACAGCAAGGCCCCGACGATCACATCCGACCCGCGCGGCTCGTTCACGATCGCTGAGCGGTAGCTATCGAACTGGCTGCGAAAAATCTCGCGACGTTCGGCCATCGATCCCGTTCCGAGGTCCGGCCCCCCCGAGATGACAGTTCGTGTCGGCTCGCCGCCGGTATGTGAGTCGATGATCTGAATGCGACGCATGAGAAGTCCAGTAGCGTGGGCTTTAGCCCACGCGAGAGGGTGAGTTCATAGTAAAGTCCACGCGACTTTCCAGAGTCGGAGGAATTCTGACGAATTCGCAGACGCTTGCCCACCGACACCCATCCCGCGACACTCTCCTCACCATGCTGTACCGCTCACTGCTCCGTCCCCTGCTGTTCCAGCTCGATGCCGAAACGGCCCACCACCTCACGTTCGCGATGCTACGGACCGCTTGCCGTGTCCCGGGGATGCAGACGCTGCTGCGACTGGCGTGTGGAGGGCAGCCACCGGGGCTCGAGCGGACCGTCTTCGGGTTGAAGTTCCCGAACCCAGTCGGGCTGGCTGCGGGACTCGACAAGGACGCGCTGGTCAACGAGGGGTGGGAGGCGTTCGGCTTTGGCTTCGTCGAGATCGGCACGGTCACACCGAGACCTCAACCCGGTAACGACCGCCCGCGTCTGTTCCGGTTGCCTCCTGATCGAGCCATCATCAACCGCATGGGATTCAACAGCTCCGGCGTCGATGTGGTGGTCGAGAGACTCAAGCGAGTCCCCACCCAGCGGCGGATCCTCCTCGGCGCGAACATTGGCAAGAACAAGGTCACTCCCAATGAGCAGGCCGAGAGTGATTACCTGACCTGCCTGACGAAGCTTTTTCCGTACGTCGATTACTTCGTGGTCAACGTCAGCTCGCCCAACACGCCGGGCCTCCGCGAACTCCAGGACCGCGAACCGCTCACCAAACTCCTCACCAAGCTGCAGGATTACAACCAGAGCCAGCCCGCTCCGAAGCCGCTACTGCTCAAGATCGCCCCAGACTTGGCTGACCCGCAACTCGACGACATCATTGCCCTCGCTGCGGAGACCCAGCTGGCCGGGGTGGTGGCGACGAACACGACTGTTTCCCGCGCGGGTCTGGCGACTCCCGAGACGCGGGTGAAGGAGATCGGCATGGGTGGTCTGAGCGGTGCCCCGCTGACGAAACGCTCGACCGAGGTCGTGCGTTACCTGCATGAGAAAAGCGCAGGCCAGCTTCCGATCATCGCCGTCGGCGGCATCATGACCCCCGAGGACGGTGTCGAGAAACTCAGCGCCGGAGCGAGCTTGATCCAACTCTACACGGGGTTTGTCTACGAGGGGCCAGCACTGGTCCGGGGGATCAATCGTCGACTGAGTGAGAGAGAGACTTCGCGCGGGCCAGATTGAGACGTAGGACGGACATCCTTGTCTGACCTTTCTACACATCGACTTCGCGCTGGTGAATGCCGCGAGACTGACCACCGAATTCGGAATTTAACGCAAAGACACAAAGGCGCAGAGACGCAAAGAGACAGAGGCAGGCATGTTTCGAGGGTGGATTCCCATGCGGGCTGCGGCTGGCGACATGTGGATGTTCAGAGGCATTTCGCCTTCGAGCGAGATATTTCCCCCTTATGAATTGGTCCGAAATAACGACACTCCGCACTGAAGCCGACAGCCTGACATCGACGGCCTGTGGCTCGTGGCTCGCCCACTTCATCACGACTTGTCCGAGGCCGAGGACTCGTACTCAGATTTCGCAGATCACCACAGATTCCGAGGGACGGAACGCTACCGATCGCGTCAGGTCGCCGCCGCAGCTGGTTTCGAATCTGTGGAAATCCGTGCGATCTGTGTACGAATCCTCGGTACTGAGAAGGTGGTTCGTTCACGGCGTGCGGCGGAGAGTCTGGCACACTTTGGAATGGTTGTCGGCTTCAGCGCGGAGTGTCGAAATAACTTCCCGAAAGTTCTGAAGAGGATTCACCGCCGAGGGCGCGGAAGGCCGCAGAGGTCAAGGGATCTATGGAATTCCACTCTGTGAACCTCCGCGCCCTCTGCGGTGAATTCCGGGAACTTGTTTCGAGCCAGTTCCTTAGCGACTTTGCGCCTTCGTGTCTTTGCGTTGACCTCCTCCGATTTGTGTAGAAAGGTCAGACATACTTGTCCGTCGCTCCCCGAGGCTTTCGACACGGACGGACGAGGACGTCCGTCCTACGGCGGACTAGAATTCCGCCACATGCATCAAGAGACCGCGACTCGTTCGAGCAGCGGTTCGATACCACGAACAGCTTCGAAGAGGCGGGCGGTGACATCCGCTTCATCGACTCCCCAAGCATAGACACTGCACACCGGCTGGCCGGGCTCAATCAGCGAATCATACGCCGGGATGTCGGCGATGGTGGGGACGGTCTCCCAATGGATCGCGGCGGGGACGGGAATCTTCGATCGCAATCGGTAGGGCGCGTAGAGAATCGCTCGACCCAATCGTTCGTCCTCGGCTGCCACCGAAGGAGCTGCGAACTCGCGGGCCAAGACGGAAGCGTGGCTGTCGTAGCAGGCGATATGGTCGGCCAGCAATGTCAGACCACACGCGAGTTCGAGAATCTCGATGGACCCCGTCAGTCGCGGATTGACCTCTAACAGCCACGGCTGTCCGGCCTCATCGACGATAAAGTCAATCCCGTACAGGCCAGTCAGCCCGAACTTCCACTTGAGGATATTCCCCCACCTCCGGACCATAAACTCGACCTCGACTGGCAGAAAGACCGGACCGATATTTCCGCACCACGCGAACGGCCCGGCATGCAGCTCGGGGCAACCGACCAGTTGCCGGGTGAGGCCGATGAACCGGACATCTCCCGGCTCAGTTTCGGCGAGGAACAGAGCGGAGTAGACCCGCCCGTGGACGCGCTGTTGAAAGTAGTGTGTCCCGTCGAGGGGGAGGTCCGGTGCCGCCGCGTCCCACGGGAAAATCCCTCGCCCGCCAGCACTGGCCAGCGGTTTCACCATCCAGGTTCCGTCGCGAGGGGGGGGGGCACTGGCCATCCGTACGGGCAGCATGCGTTGCCTGACCTCGGCTAGACCGTCTGCCAGTTGTTGTGGATGACGCACTCGTTGAATGGCCCGTGAACTCGCTCCCCAGACCGTGTGCTGACTCTCCAGATGCGGGAGCAACCGTGGCTGATTCTCCATCCCCCCTGCATACAAGATGGGGAGGTCAGCGAGTTTTTGAACTGCCCGAATGATCGGCGAGTGTGTGCCATTCGCCGTGAATGACAGTGACTCGACGGGATGCACTTCGGTCATCGCACACAGGTCTGCGTCGGCGAACTGGTCGACACATACGGGTTCAAAACCCGCTCGCCAAGCACTGAATGCCGCAGCTCGGGTACTCGCCCCCAGGATCAATACCCTTGGTCGGGTGAGTGTCAGCAAATCATCTCGGACCTGATGGATCATCCGCTTAATGTACCGCCTGGGACTGATCGGTTCCCAGTGTAAATCTGATTTTATGGATCCAGTCTTGTCAGGTCTGTGAGTTTTCCGTGCCACCGGGCAGTGAGATTGTCAGGCCGAAACGGCCTCATGGCACAAGCAAATCCTGGACAGCCTCGGTCCTCTCGGTGAATCATGTTGTGTGAGTCAAACCTCCCGCGTCCCGCGCCCGAAATCGTGCGATTGTTGGAAGATCCAATCTGTACGACTCACCCCAGAACTGTGCGCACGCTGCGCGTAATTCCGGAAGTGGTCTCGAACACCAATCGCCCCCGCCAGGGGTCTGAGAAATTCGCCGGTGGTTGAGCGCAGCGACACCACCGGACTCCAATCGCCTCTCGGTCCTCCATCCTGAAGGGATGGCAGAAAGCCCCGGCCCGCGGGGCAAATTCGACGCCTGCTGGCATCCCTCCGGGATGCGGAAACCGCGAGGGCCTCTGTTCCGGTGGTGTCGCTGCGCTCAACCACCGGCTAATGGCTGATATCCCTTCGGGATGGGTGAGTGCTGACAGCTCCCCCTTTTGGTTGCGGCTACGCCGTGCTGGGCCAATCGGTGCAATCTGTGTACGAACTCACTCTTGAACGGACTTCTCCGGAGCGGAGACTTTGTACACAGATTGCACAAATCAGCACAGATTTCAGAGGCGAATACCTCGCACGGGCTGAAGTATGAACAACCACAAGGCATCCCGATGGAGTGAACCTTAATTTCGGTCCTGCCCTGTGAGTTCCTGCTCAATCGCATCGGCATGGAACGCGATCTCCAGGACGCTACGGCGGACCTCTTCGGCGTCGACTGTGAAGCGGGGATAGCAGTTCTGCATGACGAACCACGGGACGCCGTCGATGTCATGCAGCATCAGTCCACCGTGGGTGATCACGTCATTGAGCCGCAGCGCCTTCTCGTAATACTGAGCGACTGCCGGGCAGCAGCGGGAATAAATCTTGAGCACCTTTTCACGGGCCGCTGTGCCGGTCGATTCGATCCAGACCACTTGGTGGCGGCTCCCCGGGAGTTTGACGTTTAGCTCAAACGCACCGCCGACCGGCTTCCAGAACACATGCGGTTCGAAGTCGAACGCCTCGTCGACGAGCGTCTGCAAGTCCGGCAAACCTCCGATGATGGCATCCAGTAGAGCCACCGTTTCGATCGCGTCCTGCGGGCGGTTGCCCGGACTCTTGTCGAGCATCTGATGGACGACTTCGGCCATCTCCAACGGGATGTCTGGGCGGAGTAGCCTCAAGTTGGGGATCGCCTGCGACGTGACCGCTCCGATCAGAGCGTTCATCCCCGGCTCAGAGAACGGGACTCTCCCCGCCAGCATTTGAAACATGCAGACCCCGAGAGCGTACACATCAGTCGCCGGAGTCGGCTGGCCCCCCTGGAACAGTTCAGGAGCCATGTAGTGCGGTGTCCCGGCGGGCAGAATCTGTTGCTGATTGCCCGGAGTCAGTCGTTTGGCCAGCCCGAAATCGCCGATCTTCGGGACACCGCTCAGCGTCATCAGCACGTTGTCGGGCTTCAGGTCGCGGTGCAGAATCCCTTCGCGATGGGCCTCGGACAGCCCGCGCGCGATCTCCGCTCCCAGGAACAAAATCCGCTCGGTCGGCAGTCGATGATCGCGAATCAGATGTTGCAGCGACCGCCCCGAGACGTACTCCATATCGAGGCAGTGATAGTCCCCGATCTGCTCAATGTTGTAGACCGAGACGATGTTCGAATGCTGCATCGCCGCCATCGCCTGCCCCTCGTGCAGGAATCGATCCAGATACTCCGGGTCTTTGGCAATCAGTTCCGGGGCGAGGATCTTCAGGGCCGAGTCGCGGTCTAAATGCACATGCCGGGCTAGGAACACATAGCCCATTCCTCCTCGCCCCAGCAGTGACTGGATCTCGTAGTCACCAATCTGTTGACCGATCAGCCCGGTCAGGTCGAACGCAGCTGTCGCCTGCGGGTGAGGCTGACGACTGGCCCACAGGTCGGAACTCTTCCACAGGAAGGTCGGCCCGCTGGGAGTCAGTACCCCCTCCTCCCCCGCCGGATGTCCACAGCGCGGGCAAACGCGGCGCAGATCGGACGAGCGAAAACGCTCATTACAGCCGAAACAGTAGAGGAGGTCTGCCGAATTCGAATTGTGGGACATAGTCGACTGGGTCCAGTGGAGCCAACTGCGGTGCGAGGAAAGTGATCGACCGGCGAGCCCCCGGCGTGAGCCGGGGTGTCCGCACCTAATCGCGTCGCCCTGGGGATCGGATGAGTTCCGGTCGATCCCGCCGGCACAGTCGACGAGGGCCAGCGGTTGCCCTCTCGCCCGAACACCCCAGCTCACGCAGGGGGCTCGCCTGACTCCCGTGTTGACGCTCCTGCACGACTGATCATACAGTGGAACTGCAGTGTTTGGCGAATTCGCCCGATCATCTCACCCAGTGGGGGTACATGTCAGGCAAATCGGCAGCTGCCAATTCTTGCCCCCTCTCCCCCACAATCGGTTTGGCCCTCGGAGTGAACTCGACTGTGGGGGAGAGGGTTGGGGTGAGGGGGCCACATCACTCGCTCTAGGCCCCTCACCCCGGCCCTCTCCCCACAGCCATATCCTCACTGAAAGTCGCGTCTCTAGTGGGGAGAGGGGGCAGAGAGAGGCTGCCGACTTATCTGATGCCCACACATCATCTCATTCAACGGACGCGCACAACGTCCTCGTGACGGGAGCCGCCATGTCAGTATTTTCTCGTCAAACAGTCACTCCGCCGCCGGTCTCGCGACCGGTTGGCCCGTGGGAATCTCTGGTCTGGACCGGGGGCTATGCGCTCTCCCAACTCGTGGCGGTCTGTCTCACTCTCGCCATCATTGCCCTGTCTGCTCTGGGTGTCGGGAGCTTCTCGCAAGAGCGGATGATCCAGCTGTTCCTCGATCTGGAGATCGACAACAGCTTCCTGGTCTTCGGCGTTTCCACTCTCGGGGCTACGTTGATTCTCTTCCCACTGGTCAAGTGGAGACTGGGCTCCCGCTGGCGAGAGCAGTTGCAGTTGGAGCTTCCCAGTAGTCGACATTCGCTGTTGATCCTCGGCTCAGTTCTGCCACTGGCGATTCTGTCCGACGAGTTGTACCGGGTCTGCCAAAGCTGGTTTGGACTGGCAGCTGGAGATACGAATCAGCTGGTGCAGTCGCTGTCGTTTCAGGTCTCGTACCCGATTCTGGTCGTCGCCATCGCGCTGGGGCCAGCTGTGGGCGAGGAGCTGGTGTTTCGCGGACTCATTGGCCAGGGGTTGGTCCAGCGCTGGGGTCTGTTTCGAGGAGTGGGGACCACGGCGGTCTTGTTCGCGCTGGCTCATCTCTCCCCGGCGCATGCGATTGCCACACTGCCGCTGGGTCTGTTTCTGCACTGGGTTTACTTGCAGACGCGAAGTCTGTGGGCTCCGATCCTGCTGCACTTCTTGAACAACCTGCTCGTGATCAGCCTGGCTCATTTTCGACTCGGTGAATTGCCCGCGAGTCCGGTGCTGATGACCACCGCGTTTGGATGTTTAACGGCGATGGCGTGGCGATTCGGGACCAGGGAGTCTCATGGGGAATCGGTTCACCAACCGTTGGCCGGACCATTCTGGAAGTCCTGGCAGCATGTGTACGAGGGCTGGAGCGTTGTTTCGTATACAGCCGCGTTTCTATGGGCCACGCGGGCACTCTAAGAACATGGTCCAAAATCACATCCCGGTTTGAACAGCACTCCGCGCAGAAGCCGACAGCCTTTCCGGAGTGTTCCAGTCTCTCAGCCGCACACCACATGCGATCCACTGCCGCAGAACATTGAGGGGGTACACAGATTTGCACAGATTAGACACTGGCTGCGGCGGCGACCCCACGCATCGGTCGCACTCCGCCCCTCTGAATCTGTGCCGATCTGCGAAATCTGTGTACGAATCCTCGCCCTACGAGGTCTGGGTGTCGGCTTCCGCGCGGAGTGTCATTTGAACCGAGGAATTTGAACAGAAGGTCGCCAAGGACGCGAAGGATTCCCTCTGAAGTCCCTTGGCTTCCTTGGCGACCTTCTGTTCACAATCCAATCGGGAAGTTGTTTCGGACCGGTTCCTGTGTCGCTGGAGCCGGATGGTGCCTCGCCCATTCAACTACTTGTCTTGCCCTGCATCAACCAGCTTTCCTTTTTGAAATCGCTGGATCCTGCCGTTGATCTCGTCTCGAACCTGATCCCCCTCAATCAGCCCCAGTTTTTGCAGAGTGAAACACTCTGGGGCAATCGGTTCGTTGACGTGGATGTCTCGCATCGTGATTTCTCGTGAAGAGTCGACCAGCTTCAAGAGAGTCTCGGAGTACCTGACGTATTTGAACCAGACGGGAACGTAGGCATCGGAGATCCGCTCGTAACGCCATTCATGCCCGGTCATCAGGAATCCCTTGGGGGATGTCATCGTGGCCCGTGTCGGGAGGTAACCGAAGGCGGAATCAAACGTCGTGATGACGACGAGGGGCGATTCCGATGGTCCGCCTCCAGTCCGGTATTCCTGACGCAATGTGTAACTGATACCGGCTGAAGATTTCTCCTCCGTGATTTTCAAAGGCGATGTCTTTCCGACCTGCAAGGCATTGGCCCGACGCCGGAGTGCGTCACCGTAGGTCGTGCCACCGGATTCGACAAAAAAATGCAGAGGGTCAATGACACTGGTCAACGAATTCTGTTTCGCCCGTTCGACCTCTGCTCTGGGTTTGCGATAACCGGAGTTGTCGCCTTCCCCTCGGGCCATTCTCAGGAGTGGCTGTTCGTCGGACTCGTCCGGAGCCGGATGGACCTGCAGCCATTCGTCGGCAGTAATTAAATGCCTCTGGATAGTCATCCCCACAGAGGTCTGTCCCGGCTTTCGATCTTCGGGAACATCGACCTGTGTATCAGCAACAGTCTCATACGTGGTAAAGAGCTTGTTGGCTTTTCGGTCGAGGTGGAATTCGATCGAGACCTCGCGTTCCTCCCAGGATTTCTCAGGTGGCTTGGCATCCCCAGTCTGGTTTGGGTCTACTAAATGGGGAGCGGAGACTCGCATCGATCCGTCGATCAGTTCTCCTGTCGCCGACCACGTCGAGATCTTGTCATAGTTCTGTTGCAGATGAGTTTCAATCAGTCGCAACGTTGCCAGCCGTGGATCATCCGGGGCTGCCTCCTCGGCCTGACAAGCGTGTCCGGGGCTCGACTGTCCCCACGCACCTAGACCCAGCAACAAGATCATTCGGGCCAGTATTCTGAACGATCGTGTGAACGGCATGCGTGAACTCCCTCCAGGTGTTGGATTCCCACTTGGCCATCGCCAACCACCGACCACCGGTCACCGGTCATCACACGGCCATGGCTGATGTCGAGGCCTGTCGAGATCATCAGGCGGTTGAAGTCCTCGGACTCACGAAAACAGCCTTGTCAGCGGGCGTCCCCCGAGCAGCCCGTGTGGCCTTCCCGTACGATCGGGTAGAGTCTCCTCCGGCCCAATCCCCAGTGCGTGCATCAGGGTGGAGTTGTAGTCGTGCGGGCTGACCGGTGAGTCGGACGGATAGGCTCCTTGCGAGTCACTGGCTCCGTAGACTTGACCGCCTCGGATCCCTCCGCCCATGAGTAGTCCCGAGTAGCAGAAGGGGTGGTGCTCTCGACCCGCGTTCGCGCTGATTTTGGGGCGGCGACCAAATTCCCCCACCCAGGCAATCAAGGTTTCCTCGAGCAATCCCCGCTCCTCCAGATCCGTCAGCAAGGCTGCCAGTGCTTGGTCGGCCTGCGGGATCAACGTGTCCTTCAGGCGATTGAAATTATTCCCATGCGTGTCCCAGAAGGTCTGTCCATCCTGGTGCCAGTTGATGGAAACCACCGGGACATCGCGCTCCACGAGACGCCGCGCCAGCAACACACACTGACCGTGCATCGTCCGACCGTAACGGTCGCGTGTCGCGTCCGATTCCGCCGAGAGGTCGAAGGCGGTTCGAACTTCACTCGAGGACAAGAGCCCGATGGCTTTCGCCTGTTCGGATTCCAGGCGTGCAGCCACCCTTCCGTGAAGGCCGTCCTGCTGCCTGGAAATCTCGCGGAGTAGCGACTCGCGATGGCTTAATCTCGCGAGGGGGATTCCCTCATTCAGTGTCAGTGACGGGATTGTCCAGTTCGGTTGCGCGAGGTCTCCCTCCACCAGAAACGGATCAAACGACCGACCCAGCCACCCCCCGTATTGTCCCGGGGCCTTTCCACCAGGAGCGGCAGGGTGTGAGGCAATCCAAGGCATGGTGACGAATGGGGGGAGTCCTGAGGGACCGCTCCTCAACCGAGCGAGAACTGACCCAATATGTGGAGTATCCCTCTCGCTCGGGGGAACATCATCACTCTTGTTCACCGGAGGCAAATGCCCGGTCAGGATCGTATGCGCACTCGAGAGATGGGCTGGGTCGTCATGGTTCAGTGATCGAATCACGGCCACCCGGTCCATCAGTGGGGCCAGACGTTGAAAATGCTCGCAGACCTGTATTCCCGGGGCCGAGGTCGCGATCGGCTGGAACGGTCCCCGGATTTCGGGAGGAGCGTCGGGCTTCATATCAAATGTGTCGAGATGACTCGGCCCGCCCCACATGAACAGGAAAATCAGCCGCTTGGCTCGACCGAATCCATTCGCATCACGCCCGGAGGACACCATCGGTTTCGCCCCGGCATTCACCGGAATGCCGCCCATCCCCAAGAGCCCCAGCCCCCCGACTTGAAGGAGTACTTGCCTTCGGGGAAGGCGAACAGTGAATTTGGAGGAGTGACTCATTCACTGAACATATAGGACGACTTGGATGTGAGTCAATGGGGAGCGGATTCAGAGTCACGGCCACACAGACGATTCACAGGCTGTGCTTATCTTCGGGAATCTGCCTTTGTAATCCGCCATGGAAGACATCGAAGAACTCGTTCCTGCCTGACATCCGTAGTCTGACCCGAGGCGATTGGGCACTCCTGCTACACTTGCAACGAGGATGGGGCAGGCCACCCCACGGGCGTCTCGGTTCGTTTTCATCGTCTCTGGCACACATGAACAAAGCCTTCATCAAAGAGTCCGATGGACTGGAAGAGATTCTCTGTCCTGAGTGTGAATCACGAGGTGTTGCTGTCCGGAGTGCGACGCTAACGCAGCATGTTCTGCCCGAGTTTCGGGGATCGTTGGGTGATGCGGCGTGGTATTGTCGATATGCTGGCTGTCCTGTGGCCTATTACAACAATTGGGCCGGAAAAGTCTTGGTGAGTCAGCTGAGGGGGCCGGTTTATCCGAAGTCGCCCGACGCGCCGCTGTGCAGCTGTTTTTCGTTCTCGATGGAAGAGATCGAGGCTGACGCTCGCGAACCGGTCCCACAGCGGATCCGCGAGCTGTATGCGAAATCACAGGGTCCGGACGCAAGATGTGCATGGCTTTCGCCGGACGGGCAATGTTGCCTGACAGAAATTCAGCGGCTGTACTTTCGACTACGAGGGAAGTAGCGGCGGGGTCGCGAGAGACTCCACTCTCGCCCCGAGGCGCGGTCCGCTACAATTCGGGCGTCCGAGGAGGCATGTCGAACAAGCTCGATGGCTCACACTCTGGACCCGCCTTCACGACCCACTCACCTCTCACCCTGCTCCCCATGCCTCACAACGGAAAATTGTTCATCGAAACGGTCGGCTGCCAGATGAACGTGCTCGACAGCGAGCTCGTCGTGGCCGCCTTGCGGAATCAGGGGTACACCCTCACCGACCAGATCGGTGAGGCGGATACGGTGCTGTTCAATACGTGCTCCGTGCGGGAGCATGCCGAGCAAAAGATCTACTCATCGCTGGGACGGATCAAGTACTCCAAGCGGAACCGTCCCGAGCAAGTCATCGGCGTCATCGGATGCATGGCGCAGAAGGACCAGGAGAAGATTTTTCAGCGGGCCCCGCATGTCGACATCATCGTCGGCACCGGCCAGCTCGGCGAGATCCCGCGATTGGTTGACGAGGCCCGCGCGACTCGCAAGAAGACGGTCGCCGTCAGCCTCGACCGTAAGGAAGGCTCGCGCTCCGAGGTCGCCCAGTCATTCGAGAGCTACGACCCGCTCCGCGATCCCGAGATGCGCCCCAGCCCGTGGCAGGCGTACACGCGGATCATGTTCGGCTGTGACAAGTTCTGCACGTACTGCGTGGTGCCGATGACACGCGGGCCGGAGCAGTCACGCCCAGTGGCTGACATCAAGCGCGAGGTCGAATCACTGGCCAATCAAGGGGTCCGCGAGGTCACCCTGCTCGGCCAGACCGTCAACAGCTACAAGCACACCGCCGACGGCAAGCTCTCGCGGATGGCGGACCTGCTGGCTGCGATTCACGACACGCCGGGGATCCAGCGGATCAAGTTCGTGACGAACTTCCCCAAGGACATGGGCGACGACCTGTTGCAGGCCATGCGCGACCTGCCGAAGGTCTCGCGCTATCTGCATGTGCCGCTGCAACATGGCGACAACGAAGTCCTCAAGCGGATGAAGCGCGGGTACACGGTCGAAGAGTACCGCCACATGATGCACCGCATCTGGGCCACACTGCCCGATTGCTCGGTGTCGAGCGACTTCATTGTCGGGTTCTGCGGCGAGACCGAGGAGCAGTTCCAAACCTGCTGCGATGCCGTCCGCGAGTTCCGCTTCAAGAACAGCTTCATCTTCAAATACAGCGCCCGGCCCGGCACTAAGGCGGATGATCTGTGGAAAGATGACATCCCCGAGGATGTCAAACGCCGCCGCAACAATGAGCTGCTCGACATCCAGAACCAGATCTGCGAAGAGACGAACGCCGAGTTCATTGGCCGCCGCGTCGAGGTGCTGGTCGAGGGTCCGAGTAAGTGGACCAACAAGGGCCTGACCCGCCACGATGGCCAGAAGGCCGAGGATGCGAACTTGGCCTACCCGATGCCGGGAGTGGTGGTGGGAGCGTTGAGCGTTGAGGGTTTAGCGTTGAGCGACAGAGGCTCGCATGATCATGACCACGACGACTGCGGTTCCAGCCACACCGACCTCGTCCAACTCGACAGTCTCCCCCTTCAGAACCCTCAACCCTCAACCCTCAACCCTCAACCTCCCTCCGGCCCCATCCAACTCGTGGGCCGCACGACCTGCGACCGCATCGTCGTCTTCGAAGGCAACCCCCGCCTCGCGGGGACGTTCGCGAAGATCGAGGTCACCGACTGCACCCAGACGACCCTCCTCGGCGAGATCGTGACCCAGGCCGTCCAGCACGGCTCGTTCCCGGGCCTGCCGATTCTCGTGTGATCTCGTGAGTGGGACGGGCACACCTGCCCGTCCGTAATCTCCCCCAGAACGGCACGGCGTCAGCCTGCCGAGTTCCCGTTGCCTGTTGCCCAACACGCACCACTCAGACGATGAGGCAAAGCCTGACCTACTGGCGACTCGTGGGCCACCAATGTGAACTTGTGAGGTAGCAGAAGTCGTAAGACTTTTGCCGTCCTGCGGTCTCATGGCGGGGTGGCCCAGACATCGCTTTGGATGTCTGGGTGACGCAGGAACAAGAGGGATTGAATGGTGAACGTCTCCTTCGTAACCTCTTGTTGCTCTGCAACCCAGACACTCAAAGCAGTGTCTGAGCCACCCCGACAATCCGGACATATTGATGACATCAAACATCCCCGACAAAGTGAGTAGCCCCGAGTCACTTCGTCGAACGACCGCTGTGATAGTTCTCATTGCTCTTTGTGGTTTATGCGTTCTGTTCATTTCCGGAATGCTTCGCGTTCGGGTCAACTGGCTCGCCGACACGCACAAGTGGATCGGTGTAAACTTCCCACTGATTGTGGGGCTTGC
>JAYSUV010000682.1:0-8175 GCA_043718945.1 Planctomycetota bacterium | reverse complement strand
GTAGCCGTGGGTGAAACCCACGGAATTCGCATCCCTGATCCGACCCAGCCGCGAAGTGGCGACAGCAGGATCGATGTGGCGTCACTGGGCGTTGGTGAGTGTCTCGCTGCGGGACGGGGCTCGCTGTCGCCGCTTCGCGGCTGGAGATCATGCGGGCTGCGGGTCCGTGGGCTGCGCCCACGGCTACATGCTGTCGCCGCTTCGCGGCTGAAGCCCAGCCTCACGATCCGAGTCCACTGGGGTGACCAGATTTCACCGACTTTTCGGACGCACACACGACGTACTCCGCCCAGAGTGGTCGCACTCATCCCATCAACGCGGACAGCGGCTCACTGTGGTAGACCGCATGCGGTCGTCCCTGGTCATCGTGCCACATCGCGTCAGCGGGAATTCCCAGGCGGTCGTAGATCGTGGCGGCCAGCATTTCCGGGCTGACGGGATCATGCGTGGGGTAGGCTCCGATCTTATCGGTGGCTCCGTAGACCCGTCCCCCCGCGATCCCACCGCCCGCGATGAAGACGGTCTGTGCCCCGCCCCAATGGTCGCGTCCCGGCAACTTGTAGTGCTGCGGCAGATGCAGCACCTTCGGCGTCCGTCCAAACTCGCCCGCCATGACGATTAGCGTGCTGTCGAGTTCGCCCGTCTCCGCCAGATCATCCAGCAGGGCCGAGACCGCGCGATCGGTCGGCGGATACAAAAAGTCCTTCAAATTGGGGAAGGCATTGCCGTGCGTGTCCCACGCCTCATTGTTCCCCAGATTCACTTGCACCATGCCTACCCCCGCTTTGACCAGCCGCCGAGCCATCAGACACGACCACCCGAACGTGTTGCGGCCGTACCGCTCTTGAATCGCGGCGTCAGCCTGTGTCACGTCAAACGCGGACTTCACCTTTTCATCCAACAGCAGCGACACAGCCGACGCTCGATGCCGCGAAAACTCCCCGACACTCGCAGCTGTGTCCAAGGTGCGTCGTTGGTCTTCGAGGCTCTGCAGCATCTCCAACCGCCGATCCAGTCGGCTGGAAAGCAGTTGGTCTGGTAGGCTCAGATTAGGGGCCATGAACGGGCGGTTCGGTGTTTTGAGCGAACCGCTGGCGTGGTGGAACTCGTACTCGGGATAGGCTCCATAGGTCGTGGTGTTGAAGGGGCACGCCTCGATAAACCACGGGTCGCGACGGCGGCCCATCTCTCCGGCGAACTGGCCGGGAATGACGCGACCGGTCCGGTGGATCAGTCGCTCGGGCAGCACCACAGCGGGCGGCAAGCCATTCCGCGCGGCCAACTGGTCCCCGGCGATGGCCGCGATCGAGGGCCAGTCCTGCGGCATCGGCTTATCATTGTTGAAGGTCGGCGGAGCCTTCGATCGCCCGGTCAGCATGTAGAGATGCCCGAGCGAGTGCTCGTTCGAGCCATGCGTCATCGACCGAATCAGCGACCACTTGTCGCTCCTCTGAGCCAGCAGCGGCAGATGCTCCACGATCTGCAAGCCCGACGTCCGCGTGCTGATCGGCTGGAACTCCCCGCGAATCACGTCTGGTGCCTCGGGCTTCATGTCGAAGCTGTCGTGCTGGCCGAGTCCGCCCGAGAGAAACAGGTAGATCACCGATCGAATCGGCGTAGCCTTGGCCTTTGTCTCCGCTCCCCGCGACTCGGCCCACGGTGTGGTCGAGGCACCCAGCAGACCGAGCGTTCCAGCCTGTATGGCTAGCCGCCGGGTCGGTTCAGGATGGTGCCAGACGTTCGACATGGACCTTCCTCGTGCTTCTACGGACATCGCATCAACTCTTGCAAATGTTACTGTATCGGCCACTGGGATCATCCAGCAATGGCGAACCGACAATCTGTCCGAAATTGAAGTGCGACACGGATTTTGCACGCTGGATCGCGCGCAGCGGGTCGCGGGCGGTCAGCGCGAGACCTGAGGCAGCGTCGAGATCGGAAGGCTCCCCATGATCTTGTGGTCATGAAGAGGGGAATCAGAGTGAATCGGTAATTCGCATGGACACCGGGCGGCGCTGTCACTGCGTCGTCCGACAAGCGTTTCGTGTCCACTGGGGTGAGCGACGACTTTCAAGAAGTTTGAGCCGCGGATGAACGCGGATGAACGCAGATCAGAAAGGGAGGGGCTATCGAGGTGCTGGCCCAGACGGATCAAGATAAACCATGTCTTTGATCCTCTTCATCTGTGTTTATCTGTGTTTATCTGCGGCTCAAGCCTCTTGAAACCGTAGGGTCGATTCAGCCGCATGGCCGGGTCGGGAGGTTGAGCGGACGGCTCAGAGCGGCGGACATCTCTCCGGCTGCAAGCGGGGCTTGGCCCATGAGGGAGGGGCAATGACAAAGTGCGTCTGGCTCTCGTGAAATTGGATGACCTGCGATCGTGGGTTGTTCGTCGGGGAACCGCCACTTGTTGGCCGCATGCTGACCGTTTATCGCTGGCCACATCACCATTTTCCAGAAGTGCTTGTCTGCAACCGACCCCTCGCTGTCTGCTGTCGCCCAAACACGCTACCCTGCGATATCAAGCTCTCTCGCCACACAGATTCCGATTGATGCGGACAGCGTGAGAGCCCTGTGGCCTGCGGACATCGTTCATGGAATTTCGACAGTCTCTCCTGCCGAATGGACTTCAAGTCATTGGCGAGATCAACCCCCGCGCTCAAAGTGCGGCGATTGGCTTCTATGTCCGCACCGGTTCTCGAAATGAAACCGCAGACTGCGCCGGGGTCAGCCACTTCCTCGAACACATGGCATTCAAGGGGAACGAGCATTTTTCCGCAGCTGATGTGAACCGCGTCTTCGATGAACTCGGGGCCAACTACAACGCCCAGACCGGCGAGGAGTACACCCTTTACTACGCAGCGGTGTTGCCGGAGTACCTGCCGCGCGTGTTCGAGCTGCTCTCCGCGCTGATGCAGCCGAGTCTGCGGCAAGACGATTTTGATGTCGAGAAGCAGGTGATTCTCGAAGAGATCGGCATGTATGACGACATGCCGGGGTTCCTGGCGCATGACCAGGTGATGGCCGCCCACTTCGCCAACCACCCGCTGGGGCAATCGATCCTCGGGACCAAGGAGGACATTCTGTCCCTGACTGCCGAGCGGATGCGGACCTATTTTCAGCAGCGCTATCACACGGGAAACATGACCCTCGTCGCCGCTGGACGTGTTGACTGGGACGAGATTCTCTCCCTCGCGAACCAGCACTGCTCGGTATTCCCGCAAGGCTCCCGCCAGGAACAGTCGGCCCTCTGCAATCCCGCCAGCAGCCGGTTGTACACGACGCGCCCGACGCTGTCCCAAGCGCACACCATGCTGTTTTCGATCGCCCCCACCAGTCGAGATCCGCAACGCTTTGCCGCCGAGATGCTGTCGGTGATCGTCGGCGATGGCGATAGCGGTCGGCTCTACTGGGAGTTGGTCGATCCGGGTCATGCCGAATCATGTGATCTGGCGTACAACGAGTTCTTCGACAACGGCATCTGGGGCGGTTACCTGTGCTGTGACACCGAAGAGACGGAAGCCAATATCGAGAGGATCGGTGAGGTCTTCGAACAGATCAACCAGTCCGGCGTCACCGCTGACGAACTCGACGAAGCGTTCAACAAGGTCGCCTCGCGTATCGTTTTGCGCAGTGAGAGACCGATGGGCCGCCTGTCGGTCATTGGCGGCGACTGGGTCTACCGCGAGGAGTACCAGTCGGTCGAACAGGAGATCGCCGCCTACCGCCGCGTGACGCTGGCCGACATCCGGAAGCTGCTCGACCAGTACCCGCTCGCCATGACCACGATCACCGAGCTGAAGCCGGAATAAGGTTGCCGGTGGGTCATATACTCCCGTAGCTGCCCGCGCCCCACGACCGCCAATGGAGCGATTGTCGGAGGATTCAATCTGTACAACTCACCTCGAAAATATGCGCAGGCTTCGCACATTTTCGGGGGTCAGAAACCCTCTGTACCCCGAAGGGGTTGCAGAGGATAGCCCAGGATCGCGACGCAGGAGCGCACCCTGGGAAACGTGGCGCCGGGCAACGCAATCCTGAAGGGGTTGCACACCCGCGTGACCTGTGTAGAACCCCTTCAGGGTTCGCCGGGAAGGATTTCTTAGGGATCACGCTCGCAAGGTGTCCCACACGCTTCCGGCCCCCTCTCCCCCGCGATTGATGTGACCTTCACCTTGTGCGTTTTGCGGGGGAGAGGGGTTGGGGTGAGGGGGCCACACCGCCCGCCCTGGCCCCCTCACCCCGGCCCTCTCCACCACAGTGGAGTCCTCCTCGAAAGCAAAGCCGAATTGTGGGGGAGAGGGGGCAGAAGCGTGAGAAACGCTTTGCGGGAATCCTTCACGGCGTTGCCTGAAAGGGAGCGCATTCGCGCGGCATGTTGACCTAGGAGGCGGAGGCACGCTCCACATGAGGGGCTACGACTCATCTCGCGAACCCCGGCGATTCGCCTTGACCCCGGCACGCGGGCGAGGCAATCTCGACACGAGTTCCGGAGTCTCGGGGCGGCCCAGCATCGCAGCGGAGGCACTCAGACAAATCTCGCGAAGGGCGATTGTGATCGCGATGTACTCAATCATGGAACACATCACCATCAGTCCGATGTGATCGTCGAATTCTGCGGTCTCGACAGCTGCGATCAAGAAGGCGGGGGATTGGACGAGGAACAGGTGAGCCAACACGGAGTCATGTTGAAGACGGCTTCCGCTGACCTCCATCCACATCACCAGTAACACCGGCGGTATTACGCACCAGCCGACGAGGATGGCGAGCGTCGCGAAGATGGCCTTCGTCTGGGACTTCAGCGCCAGGCCGAGGAGCATCGATAGCCACGCGACCATTCTCAGGAAGATGAGAATCGCACCGAGGCTACCGAGGAGATACCACCCGATGCCATCGTCGACCCACCACGGTTTCCCGCTGGCCTCGATCCACATGGCATGCGTGAGGGTCACGGTGACCAAGGGGATCGAGAGTACCCAGATCAGCCGCTTCACCCCGGCGAATTTCTGTTGCACGATCTCGCGAGTCTTGAGCGGGGTCGAGAGTAACACGTCGAATGTCTCGCGCAGTCGCTCACTCGGTAGCACTGTCGCCGCCTTCGAGACCAGAAACAGTAGCGACAATATCCACAAGATGATCGACATGCCGACCATGACCTCGCTGCGGTTCCAGTAAGAACTCCGATTCAAGGCCGTCGTAATGAACAAGAGACAGATCACCAGTGTCGGCACCTCGATCAGCAGCAGCATCCGCAGCAGATAGCGGAACGTGCCGAAGGCTCGCTTCTTGGTCTCGCGCCAGGCAATCGGCTCCGAGTACGGCAATGATTCGCTGTCGTTGATTAGCACGCGGCCCTGAGTCCAGCGATTCTGATTGATCCGGTGAAAGAACCCGTCCATCCCCTTCAGGATCGCCATCACCCGGCTCCCCCCGCTCGCCACCGCTCGCGACACCAGCCATCGCCGGGCGAGCAGGAGTGACACCAGCGTCGAGAATGCCACCGGGATGGTTCGAAACAAGACGTGCCAGAACGCGGGCCCACCGGGAGCCGAACTCCAAAAGGTCGATCCCTGGATGTTCAGCGGGAAGAAGAGTATCCCGAAGTCCGTGTCGTGATGCAGCGACAGGGGGCGAAATGTCTGAAAGTCCGCGACCTCCGCAGGGCTGTATTGCAACAGCTCCAGCACAGGGGCAGACACGGCCATGAGCCAGCCATGCACGGGCTGCACCGCCGAGTTAATCTGCCCCTCGTACAACGAGGCGAGCGGAGAAAACGTCTGGTAGCCCCCGAACATCTCATTGAATAACAACGGCAGCAGATACAACCCCGCCCCCATCAAATACGTCCAGATGAACGCCGCAGCTGTCGAGTGAAAAAATGCCGAGCAGGCGATCGAGATGGCCCCCACTTGGAAGGCGAACACGACCAGTGTCCAGATCGCCGACCAGAGTTCCAGCTGAGTCACGCCCCCCATGCTATACGCCAGCCCGAACAGTGGCAGCGAGATCAGGAGATAGCTAACCATATGGACCACGCGGGCCAGGTACTTCTCGAACAGAATCGTCCACGGGCCGAGTCGGGTGAGGAACAACAGCGTCAGCGTGTTCTTCTCTTTCTCCGTCGTAATCGCCCCGACCGACAGCGCGGGCATGAACAGACAGATCCCGAGGCACTGCAAGGAAAAGGTGATCGCCAGCAGCGTACTTCCGGTCCCCAGCAGTTCAAAGGTGGTCTTTCGCAGAGCATCCGTCTCGGAGATGTAGATGAACAGTGCCGCTCCATACAGCAGCAGCGCATACACCATCCGCAGGACATAGGTCCGGCGGCGATTGGCAGTCTCCACCAGATCCTTGGCCAGGAGCGGAAGACTGAGACGGCGAATGAGGGCGGAAAGCATGGGGGGGATCGTTGAGGGTTTATGGTTTATGGTTGATCGACAGAGGGGACGCCCGGGGGTTGCAGCCGTGTGTGCATCAGAATTGTCGGCGGTGGTCTGTTTCTGCCCCCTCTCCCCACTGGCGGTGCGACTTTCGGGAAGGACATGGGTGTGGGGAGAGGGCCGGGGTGAGGGGCCTAAAGCGAGCGATGTGGCCCCCTCACCCCAGCCCTCTCCCCCGCAGTAGAGTCCATTCTGAAAGCCTCGCCGATTGTGGGGGAGAGGGAGCAGAATTTCTGGGCTGCCGACTTTTCCAATACACACACGTGGCACCCCTGGGCTTTGGGATCAGTTCACTGACAACTGAATACTGACGACTGACAACTGAAAACTGACCACTGACAACTTCCTCACGCCGTCACCCCTTCCGTGAGCTTCATGAACGCCGTCTCCATGTCCATCGCTTCCGGTTGGAACATGCGGATGCGGCCACCGAGTTGCACGATGGCGTCGTGCAGGTCTTCGATGGCGGTCTCGCTTTCACGCACCTGGATCGCCAACCGGTCGGTCTGCTCCTCGACCGAGATGACATGCACGGACCGCCTGAGTTCCTCGATCAGCCCCCGCGGTGTGGTCACCAGTTGCACATGGACGACCCGCTGCAAGGCGAGTCGGCGGTAGATCGAGTTCAAGTCCCCTTCGGCGACCAGTTGCCCGGCCTCCATGATCCCGATGCGGGTACAGAACTGAGCCAGCTCTTGCAGGATGTGGCTGGAGATGAGGATCGTCTTCCCCATTTGTTGCAGGGCTTTGAGTAACTCCCGCAGCTCAATCCGCGCTCGTGGGTCGAGTCCCGACGCAGGCTCATCGAGTAGCAGCAAGTCCGGGTCATGCAACAGCACACGGGCCAGCGACAGCCGCTGCTTCATCCCGCGCGAGAGCCCCTCGACCGGGAAATCGACCTTGTGCGTCAGGTCGGTGAGTTGCAGCACCTCATCCACCAAACCCGCCCGCCGACCGCGCGGGATGCGGTAGGCAGCTGCGAAGAAGTGGAGGTACTCGCGGGCACTGAGGTCGTCATAGACGCCGAAGAAGTCGGGGACGTAGCCCATCATCTCGCGGACTTGGTCGGGGTCTTTGCGAACGCTGATCCCGTTGACGCGGACGGTCCCCTCGAACTGTTTCTGGAGCGTGGCGAGGACGCGGATGGTGGAGGACTTGCCTGCCCCGTTCGGGCCGATGAAGCCGAACACCTGCCCCTTCTCAATCTCAAAGGAGATCCCGCGCACGGCCTCGAACTTGCCGTACTTGACTCGCAGATTTTTCACCGACACCACCGGCGGCGGGGAGTCGACGACGATGTCTGGGTTCTCTGCGTGTTTGTCGATCATGGGAGTTCTCTCATCGTAGCCACATTCGCCAGAAGGTGGGTGAATTGTCATCGGCGTTCACGGTGATCAGCAAACTTCGGAAGGAGTGCAGTCGCCATTGTACGCAGGTTTCGGACCTCCCCCCCAGGGATTCCCAGGTGTGGAACACAGGGAACTCCCACGCATCCCCAGATCGAGAGGCCACCACTGGCTACTCCTTGTCCCGCCAGGGACACCCGACAATAGCCCACCGCTTCAGCGGTGGGACCACCAGTCGCTCGCGGCCACAGCCCCGGCAGGGGCGACAGAATCTCGCACGGTGGCCGCGATCCACCGGTCACACCACCCGGCTTTCGCAGGCGTCTGTCGTCCCTGACGGGACTCGACGGGTTGGTCGGAATCGCTTTCCCACCGTTGAAACGGTGGGC
>JAYSUV010000681.1:0-1044 GCA_043718945.1 Planctomycetota bacterium | reverse complement strand
GCGTAGCCCAGCATCCGCTCGGCCCCGACGTTGAAGATCTGGATGACCCCCTTCTCGTCGGTGGCGATGCTGGAGAAGTTGGCACTGTTGAAGATCGCCCGTTGCAAGGCCCCGGCCTTCAGCAACGCCTCTTCCGCCTGCTTGCGTGCCGTCACGTCTTCCATGGCCAGGACCAGCAGTTCACCGTGCTGCCCCGCCTGCAGCTTGCGGGCATTGAGCAACATCACGCGACGACCTATGTCCGGGAACGTGTGCTCCAGTTCAAAGTCATCGAACACGGAACTCTTGGGAACAATGTCTTCCAGTAGGGTCCGCAGATCGGGGATGTCCCACTGACCATTTCCCAGTTCGTAGATCAGACGCCCCTCAGTCTCCTGCGGCGAGACGTGAAACGTCTGGTAGAACGCCCGATTGGCGGACCGCACCCGTAACGTCGCGTCCAGAATCAACAGTGGCTCGCGGACCGTATCCACGATGTTCTGGGCGTAGTTCTGAATATCCTCAACCAGCGGTATCCGTTCCATCAGATCTCTCCTTTTGTCGACAATGTCATGGCCGGACGGCGACCGAATGCGGCGCTGCCCCAGCTGCGTTTTGCCTGAACTCAATACTCGTGATGCACAACGTCCCGTTGCGCGAACCCATTTTTGGATGTTTTTGAGAGTGTCGATCCGCTGTTAGATCTCCAGCGGCATGACGACGCCCCTTTTTCGCAACGGGAGTACATCCGCGTACTCGGTGGAGTGGAGGGACACGACGGAGAAGTTTTGAGACGGAACGGTCCGCCATCGCCCGCCAGAGTGCCCCGGATCACCGATGCGGGACAACGTGGCACGCAGTCGATCGCGCAGCTCATGCAACGCTTCTGCTCCCCGCCACTCGTGTTCCGTCATCCGCTCAGTCCGATTCAATACCCAGTCAATCCTTGGCCTGCGTCCTGAATCGTGACAAAACATTTGTTCGCGGGTAAGGCACTCGGAAAAATAGTTCAAGACCGGTCTGCCCACGATCCCTCGGTGGAATCAAAGGTGTCAGGGTGCGCCG
>JAYSUV010000069.1:0-6249 GCA_043718945.1 Planctomycetota bacterium | reverse complement strand
GGGCGGACGGCCTGGATCATGCGGATCATGTTCGGCACATCGCCGGTCGAGTCCTTGATGGCGACAATCCGCTCGCACTCTTCGCTCAGCCGCTGAATCGTCGGGACATCAATCGGGCTGGCGAACAGCGGGATGTTGTACAGCGTCACATCGATCGGCGAGTTGTCGCCGATCTCCTTGAAGTAGGCGTAGACCGCCCCCGGGCTGAGCTTGAAGTAGAAAGGAGCGACGATGGCGACTGCCCGCAGACCGAGCGAGTGGGCATACTCGCACGCCTTGATCGTCTCGCGCGTATTGGCTTCCGCAGCTCCGGCCAATATCGGGACGCGGCCCGCGGTCTGGTCGGCAATGATCGCCAGGATGCGGCGGCGCTCCTCGGTGGTGAACCGCGTAAACTCGCCGGTCGAGCCGTTGGGGTACAGACCATGCACCCCCTTGGCAATCAGCCAGTCGATGTACTGCCGCAACACCGGCTCATTGACCTCACCCCGATCATCAAGCGGGACCAGGTTGGGAGTGTAGATGCCTTGCAGACGTTCTTTGGTAGCCATCAGTCTCGACTCGGTTCGGATGCAATTGCTCGTGGGAGAGGCTTCCAGCCTGTCAACTCCCCTGGCTGGAAACGACAGGCTCGAAGCCGATCCCACGGGATTGATCGACAAGTTAGCCAGACAAGGACAGGTTTGCACCCCACGGGAACCGATGCCCCGCCGACACGGGCGGCACGATCCACATAATCACTACAACTGGATTCATTCGGACGGCCTGCGGGAGAGAGGTGAGCCTGTCTTGATCAGCTGCCAGACGACTGCTTCACATTTAGGGCGGATTCACGCTTGGTCCTGACGCATTCCAAGCCCGCAAGTCCCCTGCGTCTTCGCCCCGAAGGGGTGTCACTCGATCGCCGCCCAGTGCCGAGCAAAACCACGAAGCTGAGTCACCCGGTTGCCTCTACGGCTTTGGCTGATTCTCCGGGAGTAAGTACACAAAATTCTTTCCGAGACGGCCCCCGTAGTTCCCTGCCGAAATCTTGCAGAGTCCGGGCGTGTGTCGGGAGGCTTCAATCGCCGCTTGAGTGGCCCGGGCAACCGTCTCCAGGTCGTACCCGTTGATGATGATCTCGCTGATGGAAGTGACGCCCTGTGGCACGCGCGATACCTCGCCGAGTTTCTCCTTCAGGGTCGGACAGAACGCGTGGTTCGTGCTGGCAATCAGGAACGAATACGCGCTCCCCGCCTTGGACCCGCTCGATGCCACCCCGCCCGGAAATGGCAGGATCACCCCTGGCACTTGACTGGCCCCGGCGACCGACCGCTCTGCGGCGTCGAGGGCGGCATCGACCGATTCACTGAGGAACCACAAGTTGCCTCCCATCAGTCCGTCGCGAAAGCCAAATCGGCGATCGATGACGAACTCCCCCATCATGATCGGCAGCACCCACACCTTGCGCCCAAATCGCTCCGCCCGAAACTGATGACCGTCCCCGAAGAGCGAGATCTTCCGTCCGAGCTTAAAGTAGCTCTCGGTCGCTTGCAGACTGAAGCAGGCAGTCGTCGGGCAGGTCAGCACGTTCTGGCTCAACCGCGCCAGCAGCACCCGCTCCAGCACAGCCTCGCGGTCCTTCTTAAAGCGTGGCACATGAAATTGCAGAATCGCCCCCGGTCGACCGTCCGGCGTCGCGAACGACTCGTCCCCGCCGGGGCCGACATATCGGTCCAGACCCGCCTCACAGTCGCACAAAATCGAGCTGCTGGCATGCCCCGTCGCAGCCTGGACCGCATGGTCGAGCCACCGACGGTCGCGGGCAGTGACCAGCACCTCGGCATAGATGCTGCGAAATGCCTCGGCGTAGGTATCTTCAATCTCAGCTGTCGGCACGGTGGGATGTCTTGAGAGGGAAGATGTTGTGGGGAGGGACCGTAGAGACTTCAGCTGAACACAATAGCGAGTGTCAACGAAGCCGCCAGCGATCAGGCCTGCCCTGTCATCTTTCGGAACGATTCAACACTCGAACGGGATCGATGAACTCCCCCCAGTTGCCCATGAACTGCATCAATCCACATTCTGGGAACGAGCCAATCACCCACGCATCCACCCTGCCGCAGTGAATCGGAAACACAGAAACGGCGGGCAGAAGGCTCACCGGTTGAGAAACCGGTCTTCCGCAGAGACAATCTCCCGGATGAACCCTTCCATCACGACCCTCGACGCGGCCCAGAGCCAGCTGCCGAAAACTCTGGCGGTGATCCAAAACGGCATCACGCGGGGGCTGCATTTGGGGGTGCAGCTGTTTGTGTCTCGCGATCTGCAACCGGTGGTGGAACTCGCCATCGGGGAGAATCAGCGGGGCGAGGCACTCACGAGCGATCACATTCTGCCCTGGCTCAGTGCGGGGAAGCCGATCACGGCGCTGGCGGTGATGCAGCTGGTCGAGGAGGGATTGCTCGATCTCGACCAACCCGTCGGGGAGGTGATCCCCGAATTTGGGCAGCCGGGCAAGGAGAGCGTGACGACGCGGCACCTGCTCACCCATACCGCTGGCATCGAGGCCGTCGCCCTCGAGTGGCCGAGTACGTCGTGGGACGAGATCATTGCCCGCATCTGTGCGGCTCCCCTCAAGGCCGGAGCGACCGCGGGTGACGCGCACGCTTATGACCCGCAGCGCAGCTGGTTCATCTTGGGCGAGATCATGCAGCGACTGCGCGGGCGGGCGGTTGCGGAGGTCTTGCGGAGCGACCTCTTCGAGCCGCTGGGGATGCATGACACCTGGCTGGCAATCCCGGACTCGCAGTATGAGGAGTATGAGTCGCGTCTCGGACGCATTTATGTGGCCGGGGCCGGTGAGTTGAAGATGAACCACAGTCACCTGCGACAGACGGTCACCTCACCCTCTCCCGGCAGTAGCTGTCGCGGGCCAATTCGGGAACTGGCGAGATTCTACGAGATGCTTCTCTGCGAAGGGACATGGGAGGGACGGTCGCTGCTGAGTCCGGCAGCTGTGCGGCAGATGACCTCACGACACCGGCGGGGGAGGTTCGACCAGACCTTCCAGCACACGGTCGACTTTGGGCTCGGCTTGATCATCAACTCGAATCAGTACGGGGTAGAGACGATCCCGTACGGCTTCGGTCGGTTGGCGTCACCCGAGTCGTTCGGGCATGGAGGTTCACAGTCCTGTATTGGGTTCGCCGACCCGGAACATCGACTGGCGGTGGCCGCTGTCGCGAATGGCTACCCCGGCGAGGTGCCTCACAACCGTCGGTTCCGGGAAATGTTGACGGCGGTGTATGAGGATTTGGGAGTCGGTTAGGACAAGCCCACCGGTTGCAACCGGTGGGCTTTCTAACGATCGACTCCCTGCTGACAGCAGACTGACCACTGATAACGGACCACTTCTCCAGCAAACTCCTCTTTTCCTGTTTTGCAAGAACTGCTAAGAACCCGTTAGTCGTGTGGCAAAAGTTGCCGATGCAGGCGTTTCCCATCGTGGATGGATGGGGTTTGTCACGACTGCCGAGATGATGACTGTGGCGGTGACGCGGGTGAACTCCCGTGGGGACTGCCAGGGAAAGGACTCCCATGCCGACTCTACTTCTCAAATTTCTCGCTCTCTCCGGCGTCATTTCCGCAGGCTGCTTTGCCGTGTGGAAAGCCAACACCGAACTCCAGCCGATCGCGACGGGCGATCCCACCCAGTTCACGGCACTGGAAGGTGAACCGGAAGAAGGTGTGGGCCTCGGGGGTCAGCCGATTCTGAAACCCACCTCGTCCAGAGTGATGCCCGCAGTGGCGGAGCCCGCCGAGGACAATCTGCTCGCCATGGCGGACCCCGCCTTTGCCCGTGGCGCACTCAACGAAGTCGAAGAGTCGACCCCACGCGGGATGCCAGCTGCGTTCCCGCCGGAGCAGGACGAGCCTTCGCTCGCGGAGACCCCCGAGCAGTCAGAACCAGAACCGGGCGTCGCTTCACTGGAGGTTTTGGAAGCCTCGGAACCGCAACCGACACCCGCCATCCGTCCTCGAACGTTGGAAGGTGCCGCTCCCAAGTCGGCCGCTCTGGAGACTCGCCCGCTGAACCGATTGCCAGTGGTGACTGGAGCGCCAGTGCTGATGGCCATTCCGAATTCCAATCCCACTCAGAGTGCCGACTCGGGGGAGTTACCACGCAGCCGAACACCCAGTCGCATCGTCCCCGCCAATGCCGAGAATTTCGGAGACGAGGAATTGGAATTGGTGCCTGGCGCGACGGACGAGTCCGTGACTCCCGGTGAGTTTTCCACGCAGCCAGAGACTTTGGATGCCGCGCCAACCAGTGAACCCGCAGTGCTGAATCCCCAACCGGGTGCTCGCACACGTGGGCCAGCCAGCCCACCTGCCGAGGACATCGCAACCCCGGAAGAGGGTGCCTCTCCGTGGGATATCTCCGCTCCCGATTTAGGAGCCGAGCCCGAGGCGGTCGAGGAGCCACAACCGGTCGATGCCTCACCCGCACCCAGTCCGTTCGCCCCTCGCAACCGCATAGCGGTGCCGACTCCCGTGGAGGAAGTTCCTTCGCCTGATTTGGAAGCCGAGCCCGCTCCTCTGAATCTGGCTCCCAATCGGCAGCCGAATCGAACACCAACTCATACCCATGCGATTGGGGAAGAGCAGGAAGAGGCCCCGGCGGCTCGGACTTCGATCCCGTCGAACAATCTCCCCGCACGCACGATTACCCCAGAGATGCTGATCGGTGACGCCACGATCGAAGACCCGCTGCTCACTCCCACGCAGCAGCCACAATTGCGGATCGAGAAGAAGGCCCAGGCCGAAGCCGAGGTCGGAGAAAAGTTCGTCTACGAGATCATCGTGCAGAACGTCGGTTCCGTCCCCGCCCAGTATGTCGTCGTCGAAGAGCGGATTCCCAAGGGAACCCGCATGGAGCGCTCTCAGCCGCAGGCCCACATTGGTCGAGACCGCATCTTGCGGTGGGAACTCGAGACGATGGCCCCCAACACCCAGCAGGTCATCAAGGTCGAAGTCACCCCGCTGGAAGCCGGTCCCGTCGGCAGTGTGGCCACCGTGCGATTCGCGGCACGGGTGGCGACCAAGACCGTTGTGACGGCCCCCACACTGACGCTGTCGATCAAGCACCCACCCGAAGTCGCGGTGGGTGAGTTGGTGCCCCTCAAGTTTGTGATCACGAATACGGGGACTGGCACCGCCCGCAAGGCGACTCTGCGTGCCGTCTTGCAGGAAGGGCTACACCATCCCGCAGGTCTGGATCTCGACCAAGACCTCGGCACTCTCGCCCCGGGTCAGTCGAAAGAGATCGATTTGGCCGTGACTGCCTCTGAGCAGGGGCGATTCACTCCTTCGGTCATCGTCACCGCCAACGGGATCGAGCAGGAAAACCGCACGCTCGACCTGAGCGTGATCGAGTCTCGGCTGACACTCAGCCGAGATGGTCATGTCCGCCGCTTCGTCAATCGCCCCGCTGAGTTCACGACGAAGGTGACCAACCACTCTGTCGAGACAATGAAGAACGTCATCATCACGGAACAACTCCCCGAGGGTGTGACCCCCGTCGGCGAGACTGGGAAGTTCCGCTGGACACCCAAGGATCGCACCGTCACATGGACTGTCTCGGAACTCGGCCCGGGGCAGTACTCTGACCTGAAGCTCTCGGTTGTCGCTGCACGGGCGGGCAAGTTGGCCGGAAAAGTTCAAGCAGTCGCGGCCTCGGGCCATCGGGCAGAGTTGGGTACAGAACTCGATGTGCAGGGATTCTCCTCACTCACTCTCGATTTCCAGGGCGATGGTAAAGCCGTGGCCGTCGGCGACCAAGTCTCCATGCGTGTGACCGTCGGCAACAAAGGCAGCGCCCCCGCCAAGCAGGTGCAGACTCTCTTCGAACTGCCTCCTCAAATGCAGCTGGTCTCCGCCAAGGGGCCGGTGGCCTATACTCAGGAAGGCAAGTACATCACCTTCGCCGCCCTGGAAGAGTTGGCCCCGAATACGAATCAGACGTTCGACATTGTGCTGACAGCTGCGGAAGAAGGGACACCGCTGGTGGGTGTCGAGTTGCTCAGCACCGATTTGCCGAAGTCGATCCACCAGCAAGAGGCCGTGACGATTACTCCGTAAGGCGAGCGGCAAGTGATCACTTACCCGCAGGCTTCCGAAGGAGTGTGGTCGCCATCCTACGCAGGTTTTCGGACCTCCGCCCGAGGGCTTCCGAGGCGTGGGGCACAGGGGAATCACACGCCTCGC
>JAYSUV010000680.1:0-8216 GCA_043718945.1 Planctomycetota bacterium | reverse complement strand
CAAGAGGTCATGGGCAAGACGACTGACATCCGAATTGTGAATGCCGGGATCTCGTTTGAGCCGGTCTCCTACCGTACCCCACTGAAGTTCGGTGGCCGTACGGTGACAGAGAGCAAGCTCATCAATGTCGAGGTCACGGTCGAAACCCGCGGCAAAAAACGAGGAGTCGGCTTCGGCAGCATGCCGATCGGCAATATCTGGGCGTGGCCGGGAACCAACGGCGTCACCCCGGAGCAGGCCGAAGTGGCGATGATCGACTTCGCGGAGCGGGCCGTCGGATTGACCGAGGGTTTCATCGATGTCGGTCACTCGCTCGAATTGATGTTCACCCTCTCGGCGGAATACGCCCACATCGCCAAGCTGGTGAAAGAGAAGTACAAGCTCCCCGAGGTCGTGCCCGATTTGGCACGGCTCGTGGCTGCCAGCCCTCTCGATGCCGCCGTCAACGATGCCTATGGCAAGGCCAACGGCATCAACAGCTACGACGCCCTCTCGTCGAAGTTCATGAACGATGACTTGTCCGAGTACCTCGACGACCAGTTCGAGGGCGAGTACCTCGACCAGTACACACTTCGGGAGGCCAAGCCGCGTATGCCGCTGTATCACCTCGTCGGGGCGGTTGACCCACTGACGGCGGGCGATGTCGAGAAGAAGATCGGCGACAAGCTGCCGGAAACGCTCGAAGAGTGGATTCCCTACAACGGTTTGACGCACCTCAAGATCAAGCTCAACGGCGATGATCTGACTTGGGACATCGAGCGGGTGCTGAGCGTGGATCGCGTGGCGACCGAGGCCCAGAAGAAGCGGGGTTGTGCGGAGTGGTTCTACTCGGTCGACTTCAATGAGAAGTGTGCCAACGTCGAGTACGTCCTCGACTTCCTGGCCAAGATCAAAGCGGCCAATCCGAAAGCCTACGACCGTATTCAGTACATCGAGCAGCCGACCCATCGCGACCTGCGGGCGAATCCCGAGAACCGCATGCACAAGGCGGCTGAGCAGAAGCCGGTGGTGATCGACGAATCGTTGATCGACTACGAGACGCTGCTGCTGGCCCGCGAGCAAGGCTACAGCGGGGTCGCTCTCAAAGCCTGCAAGGGGCACACCGAGGCTCTGCTCGCAGCTGCGGCCGCCCAGAAGTTCGGCATGTTCCTGTGCGTGCAGGATCTGACCTGCCCCGGCCTGTCGTTCCTGCACTCGGCCAGCTTGGCGTCGCGCATCCCTGGAGTTGCCGCCATTGAGGGCAACGCTCGGCAGTACTGCCCGAATGCGAACAAGAAGCTCGGCCGCAGCTATGCGGGGATGTTTGAGTTCAAGGACGGATCAGTGCAGACGAGCCTGCTCAGTGGAGACGGCCTGGGGTATTGAGGCGACTGGTTTTCGCGAGTTACGAGCAACTCGCGGAGCAGCATCAGCCCCTGAATCCGATTCCGCCACTGGAGTGATCGACCATGCTCGAAGTCACGGCTGCCGAATGCCTGGACGGACATCGCCTTCGCATCGAATTTAGCAACGGCGATGCGGGAACGGTCGATCTTTCGGGCGCTCTGTGGGGTCCGATGTTCGAGCCGCTGAAAGATCCGGCGACCTTCCAACGCTTCGAGCTGTCCCCCGTACTCCACACGATCCGGTGGGAGAACAACGCGGATCTCGCTCCCGAGTATCTGTACGCGAGAATGGTCGAGCAACGGGATGCAGCCCATTCCACTGCCGCCGAATCACTGTGACCCCGTTCCATGATTCCCCGAGGTCTCACAAGACTTCGGAGGGAGTGTGGCGATCTCATCGGCTCCGTGACTACGGAAACACGGCCATTCCGACAGCGGTCGCCGTGGCCCGCTGACGCAGATCATGGGAGACGAATTCCGTCTCGCCCACCGATAACGCAGCCGCGACATGCAGGGCGTCCAGTGTCCGAATCCAGATCGGTTCAGGTCGACTCATGCAGGCTTGAACCACTTGCTCAAACCACGTTTCGACCAACAGGTCCGGCGCGATGAGTTCCATTTTGCCAGCTGCGATGTCCGCATCCAGTCGACGGCTGAGTACCACCGCACCGTGAGCAGCGATCGCCCCTTCTCGCTCGCGTCGCCAGAAAGCCAGACGTGATTCAAAACGCACCAGCGGCGAAATGCGGATCACCGTCGTACGGTTCGCCAAAGCATCAAACGTCGCCGAATCGGGTTCGGTGAGATACAGCTTGGCCAACGACGACGTATCCCAATAGCTCATAGCCCCACTCATTCCGCACGAAGATCATCCAAAACTTCCGCAAGCGGCGTTCCGGAATGGCCGGTCGCCACACTCTCGCGAAGTTGACGTAACTCTGTCACCCATTGCGATCGATCGGCCACCGCCATTGAAGATCGCGGGCCGCTGACCTCATCGGCCAATTGCTGCCCCAAAAAGCGGAGCAACGATTCGCGATCAGCGCGCGGCAATTGAGAGATTGACGATTGCAGTTCCTGAAGACTCATGATCGACAAAGATTACGCAGATCCACCCAATCACTCAAGCGAGGTTTCACACGGGTCGGGCGGCCCGGCGAGATCTCCAGCCTTCCCCGTTGACATCCCCATACCACAGCCAGACACTCCACAGACGGTGAGGGACTCGATCCTTCCGGAGTCGATGCCTGAAGAGCAATCTGGTGTCAGACAAATGACTGCACCGGGTTGGCAGAGTTCGATTCTGCTGTTCGCTTATGAGGCCACATTCTCACCATGAGTTATCCCATTACAGTTATCATTTTCCTCGGCTGCGTGATCGTGAGTCGCATAATGGGAAAGCGAGCGTTGCGTCAACTTACGCCAGACCAGAAGGTTCGGTTGCTGGATGGCTTCGCGTCGATTCGGGCTTACGCCTTCATACCCATCGTACTCATTATGCTGGTGTTTTTTGGACTGCCAGAGCTGTTTCCCAATGGCCCGTCTTGGTTGTCGTGGCTCGGGCTGGGGGTGTTTCTGGTTTATGCGGTTGTCATGCACTTCATGGTGGCTCGCAAGCTATACTCGCTCGACTTGCCAGAGAGCTACACGAGGCAGGCCTTGATTTGTCGGCACATGAACCACATTGGCTTGGCCATTCTCTTTGCAGGGCTTGTTTATGAGGCATTCACCAATCCAGCCACCTAAGCATGCGCTGCAGCGAACCCGGCCTATGCGAGACAAGCAGTCGCCTGTCGAGTCCTCTGCCAGTGCGATCTCACACCAGATGCAACGCTCCTCGCCCGATGCGGCCCAGGTCGTGGCAGAACGCATCCAGGCAGAGCGGGACCGGCATCGATTCCAGCAACTGGGTTTCGGCCTCTAAACAGCGGTCGAGCATCAGACCCCAGCGATCGAGGGCCACTGCGTCGTCACGGTCAAACCGGCTCAGGGTAGCTTCAATACTAGCGGCTTCTTCCGGAGAGGAGAGGAGTCCGGCCCCCAGCAAGCGGCGATAAAAGTCGGCGGCGAAACGTACCAGCCAGAGGGCGGCCTTCCGCTGGGTGGCAGGGTCTTTGCCCTGCTCCTCCAGAGTCGACTGGAATTGCTTGGACGAACCGAGTGAGTCGAAGTTGGCCTGTGCCAATTGACGGTACACACTCGCCCGAATCGCCCGCAGCTCCGGCGATTGCAACTGGGCGGCGGTTTCGAGACTTCCTTCGCAGAGGGCGGCGATGGCGGCGGCCTGGGTGCGGTCGGTCTCGATCTCCTGCTCGATCAGCAGTTCGGTGATGTCTTCGGGCGAGAGCGGCGAGAAGAGGATCGGCTGGCAGCGCGAGCGGATGGTCGAGAGGATCGACGCCGATTCGGGAGCGGTCAGGAACAGGATCGCCCCAGCGGGTGGCTCTTCGAGTGTCTTGAGCAGGGCGTTCGCGCTGGCGTCGTTCATCGTATGCGCATCGTCGATGATCGCGACGCGGCGACTGGCGGTCATCGGTCGTAGGGACAGGTCGTGGCACAAACCTTCTCGACCGCGTCGGTCTGGCGGTCCGATCAGGAGGTCAATTGGCAGCTCCTGTTTCCCCTCGGGCCGCTCGACGATGAGCAAGTCAGGGTGCGAACCCGCCACCACTTGCTTACAACTCGGGCAGGTGCCGCAGGCGTCGAGCTGATCCGGTGTCCGCTGGGTACAGAACAAGCACTGGGCGACCAGCCGGGCAAACGTCCGCTTGCCGATCCCCGGTGGACCCACGAGCAGGAACCCATGCGCGAGCCGCTCCCGCTGGACCGCGCGGCGGAACATCTCGACCTGCCGGGAGTGACCGCGAAGGGCTTGCCAGATCATAAGGGGGGATTCAGTGGGTGAGCGGCAAGGCGCTAGCCGCCGGTTCTTGGGTGCGTTGTTGGTCGGAAAACGACCGTACTGGCATGACAACGGTCAGAAGAACCGGCGGCTAGCGCCGTGCCGCTCACTTCATCACTCACGGAGCGGTTTCCATCTTCTTGCGGCGTGGCGGGTCGAGATACCGGAAACCGGCGTTGGGGTTCTTCTCGTCGAAGGCGAACGCATCGCGGTTGCGAAGGAAGTGCTTGACGTAGCTGATCGGGATCGCGAAGCCGAGCCCCTCGCCGCCGAGCAGCTTCATGTTCGTTACGCCGATGACCTCGCCGCGCGAGTTGAACAGAGGGCCACCGCTGTTGCCGGGGTTGATCTCCGCCGTGGTCTGAATGTAGGTCAGCCCTTCGAAGTTGCGGGCCCGCGTGCTGATGATCCCCTGCGAGACGGAGCGGTCGAGACCGAGCGGATTGCCGATCGCGAAGACGCCATCCCCCTCCTTCTGGTTCTTGTCGGGAGCGAGGGCGACCGTCGTGAACTGGAACCCCTCCACAGCGGGGATCTGGAGCAGAGCCAAGTCGTAGTAAGGGTTCAGGGCCAAGATCTTCACGTCCTGGATACGGCGTTTCACAAAGTCGCCCGCAGCTGTCTTATCAAAGATGACGACCGCGATGCGGGTCTCTTTTTCGACGACGTGGTAGTTGGTGACGCAGTAGCCGCGTTCATTCAAGATGAACCCGCTGCCGAGGCCGCTCGATGTTTCGACCATGACGACCCCTTCGCCGTACTCCTCGGCGAGGTCCTTGACGCTCTTGATCGGCAGTGTCGCGGTACGGAAGACATCGTCTCCCAAGCCGTCTGCTGCCGGGGTTTTGCTCCCTTCGGCGGGGGCTCCATCGCCCCGCTCGCGACTCAGGATGCGTTCGACCGGGATACGGACGACATCGACGCCGATATCGACGTAGACCTCCTGCTCGGTCTCCTTGAGGATCTCCCCCTGGACCTTTTGGCCGGACTTGAGCTGGATCGTATCAGCCTGAACCGACAGGCTCAGCAGCATTCCACTGAGCAAGAGTCCGAGCATGCACGTCCAAGTTTGTTTCATGCGGGTCTTAATTGCTGTCTCCTCCTCGAAACTTGGGATGACAATCCCCACAAGAGGTGTTCATCTTGCTCAGTGCCCCCTGGAAGTCTTCGAACTTGTCTGACTTGACGGCTTCCACTCCGGCAGCGGCCCCGTCCACAAAGTTCTTCGTGAAAGTCTGATACTCCGGATTGTCGGCCTGATCATAGCTCAGGTCGCCCATCATAACCCCCATGGCGTGCATCACGGATAACTGGCGAGTGACTTCTGATGCCCGCTCCTTCATCCGTTTTGCGTCGCCGATATTCGACTTCAAGTCGTTCATCGACTTATCAATGATCTTCATCATGTCAGCACGATCGGCGACCTCGACATACGGAACGGAGTCTTTGGACTCCATCTCGGGAGGCTTCCCACCATCCAGCATCCCGGTGATCTGCTCAAAGACTTCTTGCGTGGCCTTGAACGGGCCACTGCCTTTTCCACTGGCAGTTGATTGAATCTTGTAGCACAGGTCACGGATGAACTTGGCTTTGTCTTTCCAGTTCGCCGCTTCGGGGTGCTCGGCCACGATCATGGCCAGCATACCGATCAGGGCGGAATTCATCTTGATGGAGTCGATACCCATGCCGAACTTGGGAATGCCTTGCAGGTTGGCGTTGACCTCGGAGCGTGCGACTTTCACCGCTTCGAGGGCCGTCTCCAGCGGCATCACCTTGGCCCAGTCGGTCTTGCTGCCAGCCGCTGCGGGTGGTTTCTCAGCGGGAGTGGTCCCCCCTTCGGTCGGTTTGACCATCGCCACATCGGGGCCAGCTGGGGTCGCGGGCTTCTCGGATCCGCCGCCGTTGACTGCGGTCGCATCGTTGGCGACGGTCAACGGCTGGTCATAGAAGACATCATAGGGGATGGTCCCGATCCACTTCGTCTCTGGCTTGGAAGGATCAACCGTGTTGGCCACAGCCGGGGGAGTCGTGACAGCAGGGACGGTGGCTGTCGGAGCTGCCACAACCGGAGTAGTTCCCACGGCAGGAGCAGCGGCAGTACCAAGAACAGCTGCCGGTGCCTCCGCGGGCGGAGTCTTCCCCGAGCAGCCGACCACGGCGGCAATCGAACCGACCCACAGGAGTGTGATCCAAATTCGGTATGGCATGTTGGGGGATCGTTGAGGGTTGAGGGTTGAGGGTTGAGGGTTGAGGGTTGTGAGCGGCCAGACTTCCGAAGTCTCGGAAGACTTCGGAAGTCTTTGTCTCGGGAGGGTTCGGTCGCTCAACCCTCGTCGCTCAACGTTCTTTAGTACACCCCGACGACGGTCGTTTTGGCGAACTCATGGAACGGTCGCGTCCCGCTGATCCCGTCCCACGGGAACTTCGGCCACGGCTGCTCACGCTCGCCTTCATCCCGCTCCATGAAGCCGGGGATGAACAGCTCGTGCGTCAACGTGTACAGTTTCACACGCCCAGTGGCCCCGTAGTCGACCACATGGTCATAGTTCTTGAAGTCGACCACTTCCACGACAGCGCGCGGCTGGGGGGCGAAGTAGGCGATCTTGTAGTTCTCTTCCGGAGAGACCGGCTTGCCGCAAGCCAGCCCCATCAGCGTGTTGCCGTAAGTCGGAGTGATGAACACATTCGGCCCGAGCAGTTCTTCGACCGCGAAGCGTATCCACTGCGAGGTCATCTCGGTCCCCCCGCAGAAGATCCCCTTGAGGCCCGCCTCCTTAATGCTTGACCCCTTGTCGATCAGCCGCAGGGCGAGGGCCTCCAGCAGCTTCGGCGTCGCGAACGCACACTGAATGTTGTGATTGGCCGAGAGGATCGTCATCGCCTGGTCGATGACGTGATCGGCGTACGCCTTGGCCCCGGCAATGTCGCCCTTCTTAATCAGCTTCACGACCCAGCGTGGGTCGAGGTCGACACAGAAACAGATCCCGCCTCGGAACTGGGCCAAATGCTCAATCGCCAGCCGCAACCGCCGCGGCCCCGACGGTCCCAGCATCAGCCAGTTCGACCCCTTCGGAAATGACGCATCCGGGATCGTCCGCGAGAACTCTTCGTAGTCGATATCGTGGTCCTTGACGACGCACCGCGACTTCGGGATGCCAGTGGTGCCGCCGGTCTCGAACACGAACTTCGGCTCGTTCTTCCACTTTTGCGGCAGGAACCGCGTCACTGGCCCGCCACGAAAGTCCTCGTCATCGAACAGCGGGAACTTCTTCAGATCGTCGAAGCACTTGATCTCTTTCAGCGGATCAAACGTCAGCGTCTTCGCCTTTTCCAGCCAGTACGGTGCCCCCAACTCCGGATGAAAGTGCAGCTGGACGACATCGACAGTCTGTGCGTCGAGCTTCTGGCGGGCCTGGGAGACGAGGGTGTCGAGATCGCTGCTCACGGTGTTTTGTCCTTAGCGTATGACCGTCGTTGGAGTGCCCGCCCCGCTTGTCGAGCCTGTTGCGAAGTTCGTCGGCACGGTGGCCAGCCACGACTCGCCTGTGCCATGGAATCCGCATCGGGAAGTTCGAGCTTCATAATAGGCAAACACTTCCACGAAGCCAATCCGACATCGCTGCGGGAACCTGCATGGCTGTGAAGCGGGAATCACTCGCAGCCACATCGAGTGAGCAGGCGATTTCAACAGAATGAACAGATAATGAAGACGGGATTGGAGTTGCTTCAACGCCCTGCTGTTGATCCTCTCCAACCGGTCGGAGCCGGCTGTACTACTCACGTCACAGATTTGACCACGCTGCGCACATTTCCGGTGGTCTAGAAATCCTCTGTACCCCGAAGGGGTTGTCCCACCACAGCCCAGGGGCGCGACCGCAGGGAGCGCACCCTGGGTGAGATCGCTCTCACGGGAACGAACCCTGAAGGGT
>JAYSUV010000679.1:0-1047 GCA_043718945.1 Planctomycetota bacterium | reverse complement strand
CAGCAGCATCACGCCGATCGAGTGGCACTCGCTGCCGTAATATTTGCAGGAGAGACCGTGTCCGAGTTCGTGGATCACCTTGATCAAAGCCAGGATGATCCACAGATACATCAGATTGGGCCACGCGAAGAACCGCTGAAACTCCGGAATCTGCTTCTGGACCTCGGCAAACCGCGAGGCCAAGAATAACAGCGCCACCCCCACCATCGACAATAGTGTGGCAATGACTGCCGGTTTGAAGATCCAACTCACAAACGGCAACGCCGCCTGTAAGAACCGCTCGGGATCCCAACCCGGGAGCTGAATCGTCAGCGGGTTCCGCAGTGTGGAAATGACTTTTTTGCGGACGGCGTCGCGATGGGCCTTGAGCAAGGCTGGGCCTTGGCCCAGCCGCAGCGCGACGAGGAGCGTTTTCTCCTGAAGGTCAATCACCAGTCCCTGGATATCGACCAGCGAAAAGTGTTCGGTGGGAAAGAGAAGTTGGACCTGCTCTCGAATTTCCCGCAGGCTATTCTCGCCGTTCAGCCGGTCCAGAACAGCGTACTGTTCGGGGGAAAGCTGATGGTACTTCAGACCGATGGGGTCTTTGATGACCGCATGGTTCACGCTGCGGTACTTGACCCACGCGACAACGATATCCTCCCGCCGCCGATACGGGATCGGACGGTCGAATGAAGTTCCAGAGTCGGCGGTTTTGACTTGCATCAGAGGTCGGATTCACCACAGAGACCAAGCGGCCATCCGGCTCCCCGCTCCCTCTGCGGAGTGGGGCTGGGAGCGAGGGAGTAGTCGAGACGACACCCGAAACTGCGGCAGTGACCACCGTAGCCTCGCGAGTCATCAAAGCCCTCGGGGAGTCATAGCCACTTTCGGCGACCACCGCCACGGGAATTTCATCGCACACTGCCAAGCGGTCTGCCCATCGTCGCCCCTCGTCAGTCGTTGAGTTGCCCCTTGATCAGCCGCTGGGTCTCTTCCCACTTCGAGCCGAGCAGCGTCACGTACTCCTGAGCGGTGAGAAGCTTGGCTTCGGTCTCTAAATGGAAC
>JAYSUV010000678.1:0-26370 GCA_043718945.1 Planctomycetota bacterium | reverse complement strand
TCGGAGCGCGCGCAAACCAGCCCGCGCGCGAGGCGTGCGTCGAAATCCGCGCGGGCCGCATCACGCTGCGGGCTCCGGATCGCAAAGACCAGACGCTGTCCGACAAGACCGTCCACGTCGTGTGGGTCCGCGAGCCGCACCCGCCCGAGGGCCGTGAACCCGTCGATTGGGTGCTGCTGACCAGCCTGCCGGTCGAGACGACAGCGGACGTGCTGCGGGTCGTCGACTGGTACGCCGCGCGGTGGTGGATCGAGATCTACTTCCGAACTTATAAACAAGGCTGCCAAGTCGAACGTCTGCAATTACAAACCGTCTACCGCGTCACTCCCGCATTAGCACTTTATAAGATCGTCGCCTGGCGTCTGCAGTACGTGACCATGCTCGGCCGCGAGTGCCCTCACGTCAGCTGCGAAACCGTGTTCTCGAAAGCCGAATGGCGCTGCCGCTGGCCCATCGCCACGGGCCACCCCGCCCCCGCCACCCCGCCCCCGCCACCCCGCCGACTCTGGGCGAATTCCTCCGCCTCGTGGCCGGGCTGGGAGGCCACCTGGGCCGCAAACACGACGGCCCCCCCGGCCCCGAAGTGCTGTGGCGCGGCCTCCGCCGTGTCTTCGACTTCAGCCTGGCCTGGGCGACCTACAATGCCCTAGAACCCAAGACTTGTGTATCAGGATGAGAGTTCCGGCTTGGGAACCCCTCTCCTCGAAGCTCCGCTTCGCCTAGCCACCCACGTCGTTCGCCTGCATTGCGACCCGTGATCTCGCTCATCTCGACTTGAGTCGATCCGAGTTCACCTCTCCAGCGTCGAAGCGGAGCTTCTGGGATATGCAGTACTAAGCAGAGCTTGGGACTGAGTGAAATCTAATTCATGAAGATCAATTTCACGCGGCAGCGATAAAGACCTCGCTTCTCATCCGGCCAAGGCGGGGTGGCCAGTCCTGGGGGACCAGTCTGCTCAGCCCGACAGAAGTTCTGATTTTCGAAATATGTGCTGCGAATTTCAAAATTGTCTGCGTCCGCCGGAGTGGGGGGATACACTGGGTTCCAGAGGCGGACCTCAGTCGGGAGACCGGAACTTGTTTCTGCTTAAGGAAATCGACGGTCTCTTACCCGCCTCTGTTCTCAGGAGGCTATCATGTTTACACAACGTATGGGTTGGCTGTCGCTGGTCGCGGGGGGCGTCCTCGCGGTGGGTCTGTCGCTCTCGTCCGAGGCGTGGGCTCAGAAGGGGGGACCGCCACCCAAGCCTGCCAAAACTTTCAATGAATCGCGATCGAACTCACTGAGCCAGAAGGACGTGTCGCCGTCCACGCAGAAACTCGGAGATCCCATTGGGGGCGTTGATGTCGGGCTAGGGAAGAAACCGGGTGGTGTCATGTTCACCACAACGACGGACAAGAACGGAGCGTTCGCCTTCCCCGATCTGGAATCGGGGACGTATGAAATCGTCAGTCTCAGCGGGTTCCCAGTCACAGCCGGGAAGACGGTGCGGTACACCGTCATCTTCGAAACCGGCTGGATGGTTCCGATGGATGACACCGGGGGCAAGACTCGTATAAGTACCCTAAAGGACAGTAAATCCAACACCAGCGAGTTGGCTTTGCCTCCTGATGACACCGATGTGGGTGATCCTGCGTCAGACACGGGCTCCGGCCCCAAGGAGGACACGGGACCACAGCTGAGATCCAAGGACTTCAATTCGATCAAGTCCAACACAGCGCCAATCCCCGGCAAGGGGAAAGACCATCCCACAGAAAAGTTCATCACGACGATCTCGAACATCAAGAACTTGGCCTTCGGTGTCTCGCCCGATGGCGTCGGCCAGTTGACGGATCGGCCTGCGATGGAGATTCATGCGGTCGGCTCGGAGATCATGATCAGTGGGCCAGGGACAGGTGTTGTGGAATCTCTGGGGGCAAATCCGGGTGATCCGGGGTACGCGATCAAGGAACAAGGAATCAAGCGGGTCATGCCTTCCACGGTGGCAGCCCCGATGTGGCTGCGTGGCCGTGTCTTCGTCTCCAAGGCGACCACCGGGTCCGACGACCCCGCCACGGGGGTGGGCACGCCAGTGGACGATGTCCCCGCCGAGGTCATACCACCGAAGAAAGGGAGGGGATTCAAGCTGCCCAAGCTGCCATAACAACTGGCTGCGCTCGAGGGGCGCTCACAGCCCCTCGAGCGTCGTCAAGTCTTGGAATTGGGGTGATGGGATCCAGTCCGGGAGGGCGAGGCCAGTGCTGTGAACATGATTGTGGTCCAGCGGTGGCTCACTGGGAAGGCTTCGGCGCGTTGATGTCAGCGACCAATAGAAATGTCACATGGTTTGCCCATGTGAAAATGTCACATGGGCACACCCCGCCGTGGGGGAGGGGCTGGGCCGGGGGAGATGGGGCGGGGCCTGGGTGGGAGGCTTGTGGCGGCTGAGGGAGGGGCGAGTGACGGCGTCACTTCCCGTTCCGCCATGGGTGGTCGGCAGCAGGCACGCAGGGCTTGCCCGTCGGCTTTGGGGCGGTTGGCTTGATGCTGCGGGGCGGGCGCGTGGGCAGCTCCTGCCACGACAACTCCTGCCCTCGATACGTCAGTCGCAACGTCCCGTCCAGCAGTTGGCTGACCATGATCTTCTTCTTCGCCAAGGTCAGCCTTTGATGTCGCTCCGAGACCTGAAGAATGCGATTGCACCACGACACGGTCCAATCGTTTTGCACGACGCGCTCTTCTTGAACGCACAGCACGTACACGAGCGGCAGGTGCCGTGGAACATCGCGATGCACATCAGTAGGTGAGCGGGCCGTCTCATGAAAACGCTCGTTCAAGTCGGCCAGAAACGCCTTGTCCAAAAACGCATTCGCAGCCTCCATCGTCTTGATCTTCTGCAGTCGCAAAGCCTTCACCAAGCGGTCCTGAAACACCTGATGACGCCGCTCCACACGGCCCTTGGCCTGCGGACTATTCGCCAAGATCAACTGCACTCCCAGCGTCTGCATGGCACGCGCAAACTGAGTCGGCGGGGGCGTATCGGCCAGGGCCTCATCCACCGTCGCATCACGCGTCGTGACATAGATCCCATGCCGATCCGAATACAACGACCGGGGCAACCCGTACGATTCGACATACCCCTGAAAGACCCGCAGCACCGACTCCAATGACTCGCTCTCAAAGAACCTCGCATACGTCCAGTTCGTCGCATCATCGATCATCACCATCAAGGTCCACTGCGGCCCACGCCCCTCCAACCACGCATGCCGCGAACCATCGATCTGCACCATCTCGCCAAAGTTCGCCTTACGCTCGCGCCACTTGCGATGCGGGCTGCGAAGCGGCTTGGGCTTCCACAACTGAGCTGCAATCAACCACCGCCGCAACGTCGTCACCGACACCCGCACCCCCTCCTCCTGCCCCAAGTATTCCGCAGCCAGCGTCGGCCCAAAGTCGCCGTACTTCTTGACGTACAAGGCCAACACGCGCTGGCGATTCACCGGCGCTGACCGATGGTTCGAAACCTTCCCCCGCCCCCGATGCACCAACCCGCGATCACCCTGTTCTTGATAGCGGGCATAGCTCCGCAACGCCTGTCGATACCCCAACCCAATCAACTCCGCCGCCCTCGTCAACGTCAACTCCCCCCGCGACACCCGCGCCAACACCTCGACCCGCTGACGCTCTTTGCCACTCATCTTCAACACACTCATGCCGATCTCCAAAAGGAGACCCCATGATGACCCACCCCATGACCTCAGAATGTGACATTTCTATTGGTCGCAAAATGTGACATTTCTATTGGTTGCCGACACGGCAATTCAACCAAAGCTACGGTGTGTGCGACCAGATTTCTGGCGTTGGTAAGTGGTAGGCGATTATCAGGTTCCAGAATGTCTTGCACTGGCAGTACTGATTTCGGTCCGAATCGCACACCACCGCTTCCGGCAACGTGGTGGGCGGTCAGTGCCCGTGAACGTGCCCGAATCAACTCTCGGGGCATTTGCCGGGTGTGTGCGTCACGAAAGTAGGCAGCAGCAGAAATACTCCACGGAGCGACACAGCGCTCTGTGGTGAATTCCTGCTGCTGCCTACTTTTCTGATGCACACACGTTTGCCCAGATCATGGAATCATTGTTGTCGTAAGAGACTTTGCTGCAACGAGATGCTGTCACGCTGCGTGATACAAATCTCGTCTTGTTTTACCGAGATACGATCCGCGATATCTTCGGTGATACAAATAGGAATGGGGACGTTCTGCAGAACGGACTTGATGTGAAGAGCAACGGGCCACATGAGAGTTGTGCCGTGTTCCGCGCAGGGAGGCCGTTATGGAACTGGCGGCACGGACCTGGAAACACCAGTTGAATGCGGCGTTCTATGGCGTCACTTTGCGCCGATGTGAGTTCAGATCATTCGCGTCGAGCTCGGCCGCAGCGAATCACAGCTATGTCAGGATCTTGGGATTCTTAAACCGAAGGTCGTGGGTTCGAATCCCACCGCCATCACTGTTTTCGTTTTTCGAACTCCGCGTGACCCCCGGGTTCACTCAGCGGGGTGTTTTGGTATCGATCCGGGATGGCGTCGTATCCGCCATTCCCGCCAGGTGTTGCGATGATGGCCGCTCTCGGAGACAACTCTCGATCGCCCCCCGGAACGCCCCGATTTCGAAGGTTCGGTCCGCTCCCCCAGTTTTCCAACCGCGAACTCTCTGACTCTCGGTCCAAAACACCCCTTCAGGTTAACACACCGTTTGGGACCGCGAACCGAACCCAACCCTGATTTCGAACTTTGGGATCGCCAGAGGAGGTCATTGATGTCCACCTTCCTTATGAATCAAGAGAAGTGGTCTCCGTTTTGGATGAGTATTTCTTTATGAAAATGACCTCCATAGGTCATGCGGATTTCATGTCGCGTTGGCATTCTGAGGCAGGCTCTGCATCTGGTGTAGAGTCAATTCGTTACTGACAGATGACACTCACTTGTGAGGAATTTCCATGGCTGATCGATCCGCTGCTGTGACGTTTGCTGTAAATCCTGTGGTTCTGAAGCCGGCTACCGCTGCTCCGGTGAATGGCTTCGAAAGTGCGGGGGGTGCCGAAGCGGTGCCTCAACTGGAGACTCCCTCGCCGGATGCTCCCTTGTCGGTCGAGACCCGGGCTCGGGTTCGCGATCTGTTCCTTCGAGGGGGACTCACCGCGGAGCAGTACGAGGCCGCGCAAGTCGATCAGTCGGGGTTCGAACGCATCGTCGGGCGGAACAACCAGCTGCCCGCTGCGTTTTTGGAAATTGGAGTGCAGACGAGTCGGGCGACATGCAAGATTGAGACCTCCGGGGTCGACTACACCGGAGCCAGTGGGGCCTGGGTGGGGACGGGGTTCCTCGTATCGAAGAATCTTCTGCTGACCAACAACCATGTCATCAACACCATCGATGTGGCGAAGAACGCGACGTGTGTCTTCAACTTCCAACTCGGAGCGGATGGGAAGCCAGCCGTGACCAAGCGATTCCGAGTGCGTCCCGATCGCCTGTTCATCACCAGCTCGGCCATCGATGGACTCGACTTCACGCTGGTGTGGGTCGACGGCGAACCGGGGACCGAATTCGGCCAGGTGCGCGTCGACCGCAGTGCGTTCGCCGTCGGAATCCAGGAGTTTGCCAACGTTGTCGGCCACCCGATGGGACGAATGAAAGAAGTCAGCCTGCAAGAGAACAATGTCCTCTGGCTGGACGAAAAGGTCGTTCACTATTCCTCCGACACCGAAGGCGGCAACTCCGGCTCACCCGTGTCGAACAACAACTGGCAGGTCTTCGCTCTGCATCACGCGTCGAAGCCCACTCAACAAGTGGCTGGCCATTCCTTCCTCAACGAGGGGATCAAGTTCACCGCCATCGCGGCTCATCTGGAGAATCTGTCGCGCAAGACAGGTGCCGCAGCTCGACAAGCTCTGGAAGCTCTGACGGTCTTCGGTGCGGCCCAGCAGGAATCGGCCGGGTTCTTCGGAACGCTGGGGCGCGAGGGGAAGGGAGAGAACGATCTGGAAGCGGTCGTGGATAGCTTTGCGGGCACGGAGCAGGATCTCGACATCGGGTTCTGGAACGTCGAATGGCTCTCCAATCGCTGGCAGGACAAGCTGGCCGATGTCGCCCAGGTCGTTCACGCCATGAAGCTCGATGTCTGGTCACTGGAAGAGTCGAGCCCGAATGCCGCTGAGGCGCTGGTCGACGAACTCAACACGAACTTTGGACTCAATTTCGCCTTCCTGGCCGCTGAGCCGGATGCGGGTGACAACAAGCAGAGCTGCACGATTCTGTGGAACACGGAGACCGTGGAAGTCGTGGCCGAAGCTTGGGGTGAACCGATCGAGACTTGGATCAAGGTCAAGAGCACCGACTTCGACGACCTGGGACTCGAGGCCGTACACGGCAAGGTGTTCGACCGCTATCCCCAACTCTTCCGAGTGAAGTCGGTTGGCGACGGTGGGATCGATTTCTATCTCGTGGCCGTCCACCTCAAGGCGAAAGATGAAGGGAGCCTGCGGCGGCAGATGGCCTCCAAGATTCTCGCGGCTGCGGTCCACAAGAAGATTGAGCAAGGGGCCGATGCCGACTGGGTGATCGGTGGCGACTTCAACGCCGACCTGGCCTCGCAGGACTTCGATGCCCTGCATGCGGGTGGAATGGTTCCGATCAGTGCCAGCGATGAAGGAAATGGCGAGATCAGCTATGTGAAGGCTCCGTACAAGTCGATGATCGACCATATCTTCCTGTCGCCGAATCTGGCACAGCAGTATGGCGACGATGACTTTGTGGTGGTGGCCGCTGAGCGGACGTTTCCGGACTACATCACCAAGATCAGCGATCATCGCCCGATACTCATGCGAATGAGTACCGGAGGCGGTGCGGGGCCAGCTCCGGTGCCCGAAGCGAAGCCGGTCCCGTCTCCGGCACTCGATGAGCTCAAGGCACTGCTGGGGATTCCCCAGCCGTCGACGAAGGGCGAGCCGGGGTTGGAGATGGTGGGCGTCTACACGGACGAGGAAGGGTTGGAGCGATCCCGGCGGCGACCTCGGACGCCGCCGCTTCGCCCGCGACCTCCGCAATCGGGTGGAGCCACCGCTGGCTACGATCCGAACTTTCTAGGCGGCGGCGATTTCGCCGTGCCGGTGCCGGTCCTCTCGTCATCGCAGCAGACCGATGCGGTCGAGGTCAATCGGACGGCGAGCGGGACGCAGAAGTTCTTGCTCGACTACACCCACTTCTCGGTGGCGATGAACGGAGCGCGGCGGATGCCGTACTACGCGATCTGCAACATCGACGGAACGCAGTTGAAGAATGTCCCGCGCGGCGACGACTGGAGATTCGATTCTCGCATCGGCGAGGAGTTCCAGTGCGGGAACGACATCTACAAGAACAACGATCTCGACAAGGGGCACATGGTCCGCCGACTCGACCCCGTGTGGGGCAACACAAACGTGGCCACCAAGGCGAACAGCGAGACGTTCTTCTACACCAACGCCTGTCCGCAGCATAAGGATCTGAATCAGAAGGAGTGGCTGGAACTGGAGGACTATGTCCTCGGCAACAGCAACACTCACGATCTCAAGGTCTGCGTATTCACCGGCCCGGTGCTCGGCGATTCGGATCGCCCCTACCGCGGAATCGAGATTCCGCTGGAGTTCTGGAAGGTGGCCGTGATGAGGAATACGGAGACCGGCCAGCTGTCCGCCACGGGCTACGTGCTGACGCAATCCGACATGGTGTCGGGCTTCGAGTTCGTGTTCGGGGCGTTCAAGACCTACCAGGTTTCGCTGGCCACGATTGAATCGAGGACGGGGTTGGACTTCGGTCGGCTGAGCGGGTTCGACCCGCTGGGTGGGCGTCGCGAGCGCCGCGGCGGCTTCGAAGCTGGCCCAGCGGACAGCACTCCGAAGCGAATTCAGGGGATGGGTGATATCATCCTGTGAGGCGAGCGGACGGAAATGATGTTCCCGTAAGACGGCCTTTCCAGGCCGTCTCCTGGCGGGAGAAGCCACTGGACGGCCTGGAAAGGCCGTCCTACCCGTTCGTCTCCGTGGAATTCAGACCGAGGTCGTCACGATGGCCGACCTCGGTCGTGTGGCCTGTGTGACCGGCCTGTTGCATCACCATGCGACGGGCCGGTTCTCTGAACAGGCAGACGCCATTCCCCCTCAATCCGAGAACTCCGATGAGCCAGAGCGAAGGTTTCCAGGCAGGTGGTGGTGGCGGCCCCACCGGCGGCGGCCTCAACATGAAGGCCTTCCTCAAGACCGCGATGGAGGCGATGCCGCGCGTCGCTCTGATTCGGCGGGGCACCGGATGGGGCACCGGGTTTCTGGTGGGGGATAACCTGCTCCTGACCAACAGTCACGTCTTGGAAACGGGAGCATTGAGCGAGTACGAGGTCATTTTCGATTTCGTCGACGAGGGCAGCGACCTGAGCCAGTTGCCCTCTGCCAAGATCGCCGCGTCGATTCAGCAGAGTCCCAAGGAAGACATGGACTACCATCTGGTCCGCCTCAACAAATCGGTGGGTGGAGAACGCGGGTTCTTTCGATTCATGGAGACGGAATACGCCAAGGGCCAAAAGATCGCACTCTTTGGCTTCCCCCATAAAGACAAACAGCTGCAGCCGCTTCAGTTCTTGCCCGGTCAGATCGAAACCTTCATCATGCAGCCGAAGTTCAAACGGATCGGGTATTCGGCGGAAACCCGCCCCGGTTCTTCGGGGTCTCCAGTGGTGGCACTGGGTGGCGGGGTGCTGGGGCTACATCACTGGGGAGAACAGGGGGCTGACAATTTTGGAATCCCCTCGAAGGCGCTGTTGACTGATTTGACAGTCGCCAACCGAAAACTCGTGCAGCTGTTTCTCTCGGCGAAAGGTCCAGATTTGGGTTTCGCTGGCCCGTCGGGGTTGGAGTCGATGACGGGGGATGTCGATGTTCCCACTCCTCCGCCGCACAAGAGCGGGATCAAAGAGCGTGTCGCTTTGTTGAAGCGACTCACCAGCCTGCGCGAGACGCAGTTCAATCAGACCCTGGTTATCCTGGATGGCCTGCGTCCCGCCCACGACCGATGTACCGCAGAAGTGGGCGAGTCAGGGCCAGTCATCGAGCGCGTTCCCCGATTGCTGAACTGGCTGGGATCCCCAGGGCGGCCTCACATGGAGGAACTTTTGGAAACGCTCGATATCATGAATTATTGAAGTCTTCACCACAGATCAACCGTTGGGATGCGGAACGTGAGCAATCAGACTTGGTTCGGGTTTCGCGATTGCCTCGATCAATACACGGTCGCTCAGCTCAGAGGATTTCTCAGTGCTTTGCCGAAAGAAATCAGGGACGCCGTTTCCGACGCTACCCAGGATCGACTGCTTACGGATTTGTTCCAGTGGGCCGACACACAGGACAAGCGGGTTGAACTTGCGGAGAGCGCGACCGTCTTTTTCAAGGACGACGCTCGGCTTGTGGATATCGTCGTTCAGTGGCGTAGTGGTGGCCCCACCGATCCGGAACAGACCATTTCACCCCAAGAGCCCCAAGTGGATCGAGAGCAGTTGATCACTGGCTTTCGCAAGGCATTCCGAAACCATCAATGGACGAGTGCGGAAGGGAAGTCTCGACCATTGGTCGTGGTGGTGCAGGGCGAGGTGCGGCAGGGACATATCAGCATCACGCGGCGTCTGTGTGGCCATGAGGGAACGCTGGGAACGGGATACAGCCATGTGGGAACGCCACCCTTGATGGAGATGGAAGGGGACTTTCGTTCCGATGTGGATGTCGCCGACCTCGTCCGACTCGCCGCAAGTCGCCGAAGCGAATTGCGACATCCGCAGTCCACCGATTATTGGAAAGAGGCGATTCGCAAGCGGGCGTCGGGGGCCAATCACTTCGTCTCGTGTCTGGTCGTCTGTCACGCGGATCGCCTGGACCTGGGCCGGAGCGACTTTCTCCTCGTCAAACCATTTTTGGATTTCTGGACGAGTGCCATGTCAGATATCCAAGTCCGCATCGTGCATTTCGTCTGCATTGTCCGCCATCCGGCCAAGGTTGGGATCTGGGATCGATTGCGGCGTTTGCTCGGCTTGAATTCGCCATCGCGGTTCGACACTGCAATGCAGTGCTACATGCCGAAAGAGGCACAACGTCCGGAAGGCAAGCACTTTGACAACCGAATTGTCGTGCTTCCCCTGCTGTCCTCGCTCGAACTGGCCGAGCTGGAAACATTACAGACCCTCAGTTGGCTCAATACCAGCCAGCGTGCCGCGATCAAAGGGCAGTCCGAACTGCCTTACGATGACCTTGTCGACCTGCTGAATAAGCACCAACGGAACGAGTGTTAACCCATGCCCACCTACATCGACTTCTGCGACAAGACCCAGGCCCGAGGGCCGACTCATGATTCGTCCAGCGCCCCGCTCAGCGACTCTTCCAAGCGGGGGTTGAACTATGTCGTCAAGGACCGGGCCATCAGTGCGGCTATCAACGCCGCGCTGATCCTCGGACGGCCTCTATTGCTCACCGGAGAGCCGGGGACGGGCAAGACGACGCTGTCGGACTTTATCGCGTGGTTCATGGGGCTGGGTGACCCACTCTTCTTTTCAACGAAGTCGACCAGCGTCGCCCGCGACCTGTTCTACACCTATGACGCCATGAGTCATATGCAGGCCAGCTATCTCCGCAGCGGCCCCACTGAGGCCTCGCCCTCCGATTCCGCAGCCCCCACCACGGCCCGGTTCATCCGCATGAGCGCCCTCGGCCTGGGGAGTATGCTTCCCCTCGCTCTGGAAGAGCTTCCGGCGGAAGTCCGGTCCCTCCATCCTGGCGGAGACCGACGACGGAAAGTGGTCGTCATTGATGAAGTCGATAAGGCGAATCGCGACTTTCCCAACGACCTGCTGCATGAAATCGACAGCAAGGAGTTCCTGATTCCCGAACTCTCCGGGACACCGGTCAGGGCCGCACGCGATGCCACATTGCGCCCCATTGTGATCATTACGAGCAACTCGGAAAAGAACCTGCCGGATGCGTTCCTGCGGCGGTGTGTGTTTCATCACATTACGTTCCCGGACGATGCCACGCTCCGCCAGATCGTCGTGCGACAGGTCGCCATGCGAATGAATGACCAGACCTGGACCGCTTCGACCGAGGCCCCGTTCCTCCAGGACTGCATCACGTTCTTCCGCCAGCTGCGCGGGTCGTTCCTGATGAAGCAGCCCGCCACTGCGGAACTGGTCGACTGGGTGCATCTGATGGCGAACTTCGGGGCCGAGCCATCACACCGGTTGGCCGACAACTCGGAACCGTTCCAGAGATCGCGGGGAGCGATCATCAAATATGTGGAGGACCTGCAACGGGTCGGTGAAGTCTGGAACACATTCGTGGGACAGTCAGCCCGGCCAGCAGATGCGGGGGCGACATGATAGACGGGCGGGCTCACTCCGATTCCCTCAGACCGTTCGATCTGGTCTGGTTTGCGACTTGGTTGAATACCAAAGGGTGGCGTCTCGAACCGGGGCAGGTGATCGCCGCCCAGACGCTCATGCTCAGTTGGGCTGTGGAGGGGAAACTCGATGATGGGACCGTCGACCTGCCCCTGATACTACGACCGATTTTCTGCACCAACGCCGACGAGCAGGGGAAGTTCGATGCTCTCTATGCGGAGTGGTGCCGCAGTGGCTCGACCGCGACCGCAACTGAGCCGTCCTCCCCCGAGCGGCTCGGCAAGCTGGCCTCGACGAGTCGGCTTCCCCTGGGCCAGCTTTTCTCGCTCATGCCGCTCGTGTTCATGTTCGCGGGCGTTGGTCTGTACGGTCTCTTAAACCTGTCTCCGTCCCCGAGCCCGTGGCCACCTGGCCGCAAACCGCCCGTGCTGGTGGACACACCGAAGGGCACCGGGGCTACGACTGTTGAGCCTCCCGATTCAGGCAAGAAAAAACCCGGCGGGCCTGGACTCAATCGGGGAGAGGTCGGACCAGACAAACCACCACCACGACAACCCGTGGCCTCTCAGCGTCTCAGCCGACTCGTCCCGCTCGGATCCCTCCCGCGCTCCTCGACCGGCTCCAAGTGGTGGTGGGTTTGGTCCCTCGTTCCACTGGGCGTCTGGGCTCTGATGGAACTTGTTCCGGTGCTGTGGGCTTGGCTGCGCGGGGATCGCTGGCGGGCCGACCTCGGCACACTGCGTGATGGCGACCGAGAAGAATCGGTCCCGCTCCCGCAGATCGTGCGCGAGGTGCTACCGAATTTCCCGGTGCGTCAGACCGCGTCCACGATGCGGACCCGCATCGACGTGCCGGGTCGGGAACTCGACCTGAACCGGACGATCAAACGCACGATTGCCCGTGGTGGACTGCCGCATATCGTCACTGGTTCGCGGCGCGAGCGGTCGTTCGTGGTCCTGGCCGACAGGCGGCATGTCGACGATCATCAAGCCCACCTCGCCTCTCTGATCCTCAAGGGCCTCTGCGATCAGCGCGTCGATGTTGATCTCTTCTGGTTCGATGAGTCGCCCGAGTACTGTTTCGCCGAACACAAGGGAACCTACGAACCGAAGGATCTCCACAGCCTGCTGACCGAGCGCCCCAGCCATCTGCTGTTGATCTTCGGCACCGGGGACGAGTTCTTCGACCGCTCGCAGGGGACTATCGCCCCCTGGATCGAACTGATCCGCAAACGGGTCGGCTCGGCCCTGCTCACGACGGTGCCGATGCAATCGTGGACCAATCGCGAGTGGCTGATCGAGCGCAATTGCGGCGTCCGCGTGTTGCCCCTCGACCCGAAGGGACTCCAGAGTCTGGGCCAACTCTGGAGTGATTCGCCGGTCAAATCCCATGTTGAACCGACCATGCGCCAGCGGAGGATGCCGCTCTACGAACGCAATCTGCAGCGCCTTCTGGAACGCGACTCTCCTCCTCGCGATGTCATCGAGACACTGTTCCAGGATCTCCAAAAGCACCTGGATCCAGTGGCCTTCCAGTGGCTGTGCAGCTTGGCCGTCTACCCGCAAGTGCAATGGGGGATCACGATCTGGCTCGGTCGGCAACTCTTTCCGGAGCAGTACGAAGCGCTGATCTCCCAACTGGCCCAACTGATCTGGCTGCGCAAGGCGTACATGCCGACGTGGTTTCGTCGGGAGCTGATTGAGCGGATGCCGCCGGAGTTGGAAAAGCGAGTGCGGGAGGAGTTGACCGCGCTGCTGAAACCGCTGGAGCCAGGTGCCACTTCGCCCCCGCCATCGGACCCACTCGAACAGTTCGTGGATCGACTCAGTTGGGTCATCCGCAGCACACGCGAGGCCCGCACCGCTGCTCCGGGAACGCCGACTCGCCCGGAGTGGCGTGACGCGGTGTTTATCGACTTCATGTCGGGCCGCTTGGGCGGACGCACCACGTTCGATCTGCCCCAGCAGATGTGGAGACTGGTCCTGCGCCCCGGTCGGGTGTGGCCCAGTTGGCCTGTCACGACCGGGATTGCCGCCGCGTTGTCGGTGTGCGTCGGTTGGTGGACATTCCATCGAGAGGCGGCCCCGATCACAGTGGTGTCGGTCAATCGGGCGATGAACGCGGTGGTGATCGAGCGAAGTGACGGGAACAAGGCGGTGGCTGCGACACCGGTTCGGCGGCCCCGGATGCTGCTGGGCAAGCTCCCCCCGCAAGCGGATTCAGATCTAGTGACCGCTCACAAGAATGCGGTCTCCGCGCTGGCGATGACTCGAAGTGGCCAACTCATCTCGGGAGCCTCGGACCAGACACTCAAGCTCTGGAATCTGGATAGCGGAGCGTTGGAGGTCGAGAGCGAACCCAGACAGACCGACGACACGTATCGTGACTTGTTGGTGACTTCGGACCGGAGTGTCATCGCCTTTTCCGGGCGGGCGGAGCGATGGTCACTCCCGCGACTGGCCCTGGAGAATGAAGAGATACCTAACGTATTCGGCCAGATCTCCGTCCCCTTAAAGGACGGTCAAATCGCCACTGTACGTAAAGGGGCAATCATCCTTCTTACGCCAGAGTTTGTCACGAACCAGTCGATCGTTGTGTCACGGTTCGATCTCACCGCGATGGCCACCACAGCGGATTCCAGTCGTGTCGTCGCAGGAGACATGCTGGGGGGGCTGTATCTGATTGATCCGAAGACCGGCAGTCTCACGATCGACCTGCCGCCGCCTGAGGGCGATGCGAAGCTGGCAATCCAGGCCATCGCGGTCGTTCAATCACCGGTTCCCAATTCACAGAAAGATTCCACAGAAGAACTGGCTGTAGTCGCCAGCGGGGATGGCTCACTTCGCGTGTGGGATCTGGAGAAGAAGGCGTTGCGGCGCACGATCCACGCCCACGCGGCAGAGGTCTCTTCTCTGGTCGGACTCGCAGATGGTCGGGTTGTCTCTGGGTCATCCGATGGGACGCTCAAGGTCTGGGATCCCCGCACTGGTGAGCAGTCGCTGCATCTGTTGACGTCCGCAGGCGCGGTGACTTCGCTGGCCCTGTCAGATGACCCGAAGACAGTGGTCGCCGGGACGCTCCAGGGGACGATCGAGCTGTTCGACATCGGCACCCCGACCGCGATCGATGATTCGCTGCCGCGTCTGGCCGCTGTCGATGCGGCTGGATCGCTGCTCATCGAACGCGACTGGCGCGGGCGGCTGAGACTCTTGAACCGCCAGACCCAGTTGCTCCAGCGCGTGATCCCCGCCGAGCAATCGAGTGCGGGGTTCCGGGTCAGCCCTGATGGGAAGTGGATCGTGACGTGGGGCAAAATGGACACCGCGTACGTCTGGTCCGTCAGCGGCAGCGACCCACCGACCACCCTCTCTCAACTCGGCATTCGCGGGGCCGAATGGGTGCGAGATGGGGAGAGCGACAGCGACTGTTTACTCACCTGGGGCAGCGAGACCCGGCTGATCGTGTGGTATCCGGCCAAGTCCGGGGCTTGGCCAGCGGGACCGCATGAGGACTACCGCGAGGGGCTGTTCCGCCTCACCCGAAACCTCTCGTTCGAGGGGACGCCGGAGCATGTCGTCCTCAACACAGCTCGCACTAGCGCCTACGTCTGGGATTCCCAGGGAACCCGTGCGTGGATGACGTTCCCCGGTGAGTGGGACCGAACGGTGATGTCACCCGCTCAAGGATTGGTCGCAGGCATCCCCAAGTCGGCACAGATCTCGAAAGGAGACCGCTGGATTCTTGAAACGCGAGGCTATGGTGAAGGGCACCTCCTCGAACCGGGCGGCAAGATCTTCGTGACGTTTGAGCAACAGAACCCCTGGACCCGCTGCGGCATTTATCAAGACAGCGTGTGGGGTTTCAGCGCGGAGGCCGAGGGTCATCTGAGCTTTTACGACTTGAATGACATCGAGGCCAAGAAAACGGTGATCAGTGACAAGGGGGGGTATGGCACAGACCCCGGACTTGAATCCGTCATACTCCCAGATCGCGTCGAGGCCCGCCTCCCCGCAAGACACACGATCACCGGGGTCCACGGGGTCACGGCGTCGCCGCATGATGACCTGCTGTGCGTTGTCGATCACGATGGCTCGATGCGTCTCTATTCCATCGTCACCGGCAGCCCGATCACCGACCCGGTCAAACTCGACTCCCCTTGCCTGCAAGTCAAGTTCTGCGAGGACCAGTCGAACCTCGATCGCGACCAATTGCTCTGTTCGGTCCACGCCGACGAGTCGGTCCACTACTGGCTGCACGAACGAGTCGGACGGGTCCACGCCCTGCTGATCGATGGAGACGAGCCACCGCTGGCGGAAGTCGATGCCAAGCAAGCTGCCCCCAAGCCCGCGCAAACGATGGCCGAGCAGTTGGCGGACGGCCTCTTTGAACGCTTCGGAGCGGAGGCTTCCGTCGTGCGCCGAGACGACATCGACGCCGTCCGGATGGCCCTGACTCAGTCCCGCTGGCGAGTGCTGCCGGATGATCTGTTCATCGTCGGCATGACGGGGTATTTGGCCCAGGCTGCCCCCGCAGATGTCCCGCCCGCAGCTGCGATGACAGAGAGCATGTCGCGGGTGCAATACGTCAGTTTCTTACAACCCGTCCCTCCGCCCATAGTCTGGGGGCGAATGGAACAGGCCGAGTTGGCACAGTTGCTGGTCGACCATCCCTGCCGCACGATTCTCGGATTCTTCGAGGAGCCGACTGAGTATGGTCCACCCGCTCAAGGCAAGCTACCGGGGATGACGCGTCGGCTCATGCACGATACGGTCGATCGAGCTGGTGATCGGGCTTCGGTGCCTTCCGACTTGCTGGCGTTACTGACCTCGAATGATTTCCAAGGACCGCGACCGGCTTACCAAGAGGATTGGTACGAGTCGACCCCCTGGCCCGCCGCAGGGCATTCGTCAGAGGGGTACGTGTACTTCCCGGGGACACATTCGGTTCGGCCCAAGATTATCGATCCGCTACCCGAACCTGACCAAGTGATCGAAAACCTGTCGCCTGAGGAAGCGTACCGCCGCTTGAAAGATGTCTTGGACAAAGACAAAACCGCCGCCACTTGGTCGGAACGAGACCGCCTAGCGGATGAAGTTGTGCCACTCGCCACGCGATTGACTGCCCCAGATACTGGCCCAATCTCGCTCGAATTGGCCACTCGAATCAGCACCGAAAGGGACTCCACAATTCTCATTCGCTGGGGGGCGGCACTGGGCCAACTGAGTGACAAAATCGAACACAAGGAGGCCCTCGCCGCGTGGGAGGTGATCGCCCAACGTATTGTGAGTGAAACGGACCCCGACCGCCTCAAAGCCTTGGCGGCTCCCTATCTCGTGCTCAGCAATCGGCTTGATCCCAAAGAACTGTCCGCTAATGTCAGCCAGCTTATCTCGCGATTGAAGCAACTGACAGACGATGCCAGCTTTTCGGAAGTGGCCAGTCTGATCTCCATACTTCTCAAACGAGACTACCTAGGACAGTTCGATCCACAACTGGCTCATCAGGCGGCAAGGTTGATCGTACTCAAAATGGATGCCGAGATTGACTCTCTGGAAATGTTTCAGCTTGGCAATGCTCTGTGGCCTTTAAGTAATAGGCTCGAACCATTCGAGATCACTCCAGGGGGTGCCGCGCTCGTCCGACGGATAAAAGCCGAGACGGATTTGGAAAGAATGGGAATGCTCGCGAGTGTCTTGGGAACCTTGGGTGAGAAGCTGGAACCGCAGGTGGCCCGGTCGGGGGCCGCAGTCCTCCTTGAGCGAATGACTCCTGAACTGGAATCCTCTTCCATTGCCGTGCTGGGGCTCTCCCTGGGGTATTTGAGCGGAGATATCGAGCCGCAACTCGTCCGACCGGCGGTCGATCTGATTGTTCGTCGGATGGAAGCCGCTTCGGATGCAAGCGAATTTAGATCCCTTACGGTGGCGATTGCTTCCTTGAATCCGTTGCTGGATGTGAAGACTCGCGCTCATGTCGTCCAACTCGTGAATGCTCGCCTGAGTGATAAGACGTTGGATGGACCGATTCGCAACTCGTTGGAATCATCTCTAATGGACATGGAATCACCCGCTGTGAACTCTAAAGCCCGATGACTGATTGAGTACCCCCGCCCCCTATTCCCCTTGCGAGGCCAAGCAGATGTCCAAACACCCCATCGTCACCACCAATCGTCTCAAGTCCGCTCTCGCGGGACTCCAAGCTGCCTCCGAGGACACCTCGGGATTCGAAGCCGCCGGGTTCGAATCGGACAATGAATCGCCGACGCCCGCGGAACTGGCTCAACTGGCGGCCATTGCCGCGGAACTGGCGACTCAAAACGATGGCGACATCCTGGCGACGCGGCAGGATCGGATGACCTCGCTGTTGCAGAGCCACCTCGCCGAGAACTCCCCGCTGGCCGAGGAGCCGCTCGACGGCGGAGGGTTCGAGGCCACGTTCGACACCCGCGACTATCGCTGGGTCAAGAGCTTCTGGCAGAAGGTCAAGACCTGGACGCCGCACCCCTGGGTCGATCCCCAGCTGGTGGCGTGGGAGGTTCCCAATACACTGCGGCTGGCGGTCGTCGGCGACTGGGGGACTGGACTTTACGGTGCTCCCATCTGTGCGAAATCGATTCAAACCGACCCCGACGGGTTCGACATCCATATGCATCTGGGAGATGTCTACTACTCGGGCACGGAGACGGAAATCCGGGAGCGATTCCTGAAGTATTGGCCTTGGAACGCCCGGCTCGGGCATCTTTCGACGAACTCGAATCACGAGATGTACAGCGGGGGGTATGGCCTGTTCGATGTGACGCTGCCCGAGTTTGCCGCGAAGTCGACGCTGTTTCACCAGCGGTCGACCTGCTTCGCGATTCAGAACGACCACTACTTGATTGTGGGGCTGGACACCGGGTACGTGGAGCACGATCTCGCGAATGGCCAGGTCGAGTGGCTCAGGCGTATGATCGGCCGGGCCGGTCAGCGCCGCGTCATCCTCGTCTCGCACCATCAGCCGTATTCACTGCTGGAGAGTCAGGGACCGCACCTCGTCGAGAAACTCGGCGATCTGCTGACGAACGGACGGATCCACGCCTGGTACTGGGGGCACGAGCATCGACTGGTCATCTATGATCGCCATCCGCAGTGGGGGCTATATGGCCGGTGCATCGGCCACGGCGGGATGCCGTACTTTCGCGACAAGCTTGCGGGGGCGAGTGTGGAAGCCACAGGGCTGTATTCGGTGAACGGCAAGACCTCGGGCGGAATCACCGTCCCACGAGGACGTGTCCTCGATGGGCCCAATCCTTACCTGGGAGAGGAAAGCCACAAGTACGGCCCGAACGGGTATCTGGTTCTCGATCTGGCCGGTGACACGATCCGGGAGTCGTATCGACTGCCACACGGGCGGGTGATCCATCAAGAGACAATTTCGTGATGTTGGGGATGATCGGCCATGATTTTGTGCCAGCGACGTGTAGAGCGAAACTTCGCAGCTTCGGGTGGCGTGACGCGACTTGAGGGACGACAACTGCCAGAGGCTTCGATGCCAGCATTCATCGTAAGATCACTTGCCAAGTCACACCGCCGGGATTCACATCACCCGCTGGCCCAAATCACCCTCTGCTTCCGCCAATCCAATTCCATCGCAATCTGCCGGACATCCTTCTCCTGAACCTCCCCGCGCCCGTTGGTCGTCCTCGGTAAGAACAAGAGTTCCTCCTGGATGTCGGGGGCCAGATTCAGGAGGGTGAGGATCTGTGTCATGCGGGCGGGGGTGATTTGGGCGTAGCGGGCGAGTTCGGATTGGTTGGTGATTTGGCCGGTTCGGAGGAGTTCGTCGCAGTGGATGGCCAGGGCCATGAGGCGGGTGATGCGGGGGATTTTGCCCTGCGGAGTAGCGGGATTGGGGCCGGGGCGGAGGTGTTGGCGGCCATCGTGGCGGCGGGTGGTGTGGAAGTTGCGGGTGATGGTGATCGGGATGTTCATATGGCGGTCTCCTGGGTGAGGGCTTGGATGCCGCTGGGGCGGAAGGTGAGGGAGATTTGGCCGACTTGGCCGTGGTAGTCGATGCGTTCGATCAGGAGTTCAAGGACTCGGGCTTGGTCGCGGGGGGCGAGGGCTTCCCAGGTGTGGTGGAAGTTGGCGAGGAGGAGGGTGATTTCGGACTCGTCGATCTGGTTGGCTCGCAGTGTCGAGAGTTCGATATCTATCTCGGTGAGGCGGCATTCGGTGGTGCTGAGTTGGTCTTGAAGGTCGGCGAGTTGGGAGACTCGTTTGGTGGTGCTTGGCAGACTGGCGGTCGCTTGCAGGTCAGCGTGGTGAGAACGCAGTTGCTGTTGGAGCGAAGTGCGTTCCTCGGTAAGGTGGGTGATACTGTCTTCCGATTGGAGCCGAACCTGTCGGATCGTCTCAGTGACCAGCTGGGGATCGGTGCCGATCTGGTGAATCTGATCGACGACGAACCGTTCGATCTCACCGGCGGGGACCGACGGTGCGGGGCACTGGTCCCAGCCGCGTTTCTGGGCGGTGCCGCACAGGTAGTACCGGTAGCGGCGATTTCCCTTGCAGGTATACGTGTGGGACATCGCACACTGGCAGGTGCCGCAGCGGAGCAGCCCCTTGAGCAAGGCCCCATGTTTGTTGCGGACGGCTCGGCCTCCGGAGTGGCCGTTACGCAGGAGCACCTGCTGCACGCGGTCGAACTGGTCCTGGGTCACGATCGCGGTGTGTTCTCCGGCGTGGACCTCGTCCTTGAATTTGATCTGGCCGATGTAGGTGACGTTGGTCAGCAGCGCGTACAGGCTGTTCTTGGTGAATGGGTGGCCACCTTTCGTCGTTCCCTTCTTGGTCACCCAGCGTTTGGTGGTCCACCCGCGTCGGTTGAGTTCCTTCACCGTGGGGAGCAGGGCTTGGTACTCCAGATAGAGATCGAAGATCTGGCGGACTTGAGCCGCTTCGGTCTCGTCGACCACGAGCTTGGTGTTCTCAACCGTGTAGCCCAAGAGCGGCATTCCGCCGGACCATTTCCCTTTGCGGCGCGTGGCGGCGATCTTGTCGCGGATACGTTCGCTGATCATCTCGCGTTCGAACTGGGCGAACGAGAGCAGCACGTTGAGTACGAGCCGCCCCATCGAGCTGGAGGTGTTGAACTGCTGCGTCACCGACACGAACGACACTTGGTGCTGGTCAAAGACCTCCATCATCCGGGCGAAGTCGAGTAGTGACCGGCTGAGGCGATCGACTTTGTAGACGATCACGCAGTCGACTTTGCCCGCTGCGATGTCGGCCATCAGACGTTTGAGTGCGGGCCGGTCCATGTTGCCGCCGGTGAAGCCGCCGTCGTCATAGTGCTCGGGGACAAGCTGCCAGCCTTCGTGACGCTGGGCGGTGATGTACGCTTCACTCGATTCGCGTTGAGCGTCGAGGGAGTTGAACTCCTGTTCCAGTCCCTCTTCGGTACTCTTGCGGGTGTAGATCGCACAGCGGACGATGGGGTTCTTGGTGGCCACGGAACTATTCTTGCGAGGCATCATTGGTCTCCAGTGGAGGAAGTGAGTTGGAAGAATCGGTTGCCGCTGCAATGGGAACCGGTGACGTGTTTGGCAACGGCGCTGAGGGACTTGTAGTGGTCGCCGAGGTACTCGAACCCGTTGGCTAGAACACGGACTTGGAGCAGTTGGCCCTTGTAGTGGCGGGTGAGGAGCGTGCCGAGAAGTGGGGTGCGGGACGGGGCGACCGAGCATTCAACGGTCCGGGTGGTGGAGCCTTCCGTCGTGCCGCGTGCTTTGGGAGCGGTCACCCGCAGATCGGAAGTCGCGGCGAGTTCCTTGGCCCGCTGTATCGCTCTCTCCGACAACCCGCCCTGTTCGAGCGACTGCATTCGCCAGATGATCCGCTTGATCAGCCAAGGTCTGTTCCGGGCCTGCGTCGTCTCCCGAAATAGCTGGGTGTAACGTTCCCGGAGATCGCCGACGCTGAGCTTCTGCAGCGCGGCGAGTTCTTTGGCGACATTGAGTGGCATACTGCCTGTCTTTCGGTTCGAGGTCTTGGTCGGTTAACCCGCGTGGACAGTGGGCCGACTGTGGACCGAGACCTCAAGTCTGTTCCGGCCAGATTCTGCGACCGGGCGACGAATGACTCGGCGCGGTCGATCACGTCGGGACAGTCGGGGCATCTCCGACAGCTCGGCCTTCCTCGGGATAGGCAGAACCTCTGACCGCTTCATCCGTTGCCAGTGAGCGAGAACTCCCTTGGCCAGGATCGCAGCGATCTCTGGCAGTACGCCGCCCTCTGAACTGAACACTTTCAAACCCGACATCAACGTCTCCATGCAGAAGAGAATTGGAACCGGGAACCACGCTGGTCGCCCGGAAAGTGATACATGCAGGCCCGATAGGGAACCTGCTGAATTCCTGAGAAATAGGCTCGCAGTCGACTGGATGTCATTCCGCAGTCGAGGTAACTCATGTCACGTCGCGACAGCGATGCGACCTTCGAATCCACGACGCGAGACCCAACCATGAGTGCCCGATTGGCCACCGAGAAACACGCCAAAGCCTTAACCGCGATCCTCACCCGGATGCAGGCCGCAGCCACCGAGATCCCTCAACGACCAAAGGTTGATTGGGGCCACGCCGAGCAGATGCACGACGCCCTGAAGTACACGGTGTACGCCGCCTTCGCGATGGGGATCGTCAGCGAAGACGAGTCCCGCGACCTCGGATTCCCCTGCTAACCACCAAGGAGACCACGATGACCAAACACACGAACTGGCGGTTCTGCACCGTCGAACGCATCACGAACACGCTGGTCCTGATGGACTTCGATGGCGAGGTGCTGGCACTCCACGAGATCGCCGCAACGAAGGGCGGGCGTCGAGCAGCCAAACGAACGGTGAAGGAATGGGGCCAGCTCTACACCTTCGAATACGTCGCCGCGATGAACCTGATCTGAGCGAACACACGATGAAGCGCCCCCTGAACCAACTGCCGCCCGGAACGCGGTTCCGGCAACCAGACCTCGACATCACCGGCAAGCTGTTGATGGTCAATGAATGCCGAGCCCTGGTGAGGATCGACCAACCACTACAGATGGTCGAATTCACCGCCCCCGATGGCTCGATCCGAACGTTTCGGGCCTCACGCAATCACGACACTTCCTGGGCCCCGACCGTTGTGGTCGAGGCCCTTTCCTTTGAACCCCTGATTGAAAGAGACACCACGATGCCCACGAAGAAGACCGCCCCCAAGACCACCAAGCAGGCCCCCGCAACCAAGGCTGCCAAGCTCGTTGCCCCCGCGAAGGCTGCTCCCCCGGCCAAGACACCGAAGGCGACTAAAACCGACGGCCAGCTCAGCCAGCTCGATGCGGCGGTCAAGATTCTCACCGAATCCGGTCAGCCAATGACCACCAAGGCGATGATCGAAGCGATGGCCACCAAGGGCTACTGGGTCAGCCCCGGCGGAGCCACCCCAGCCCAGACCTTGTACTCCGCGATTCTCCGCGAGCTGCAGAAGAAGGGAGCCGACGCGCGGTTCACCAAGGTCGACCGGGGACAGTTCGCCCTCAAGCAATAGGAGACGACCATGACTAACCCCACCCACCAACTGGCAGATGCCATCCGCGACGTGACCGCCTCCGTTCAGAAGGCTATCGATGATGGCCACCGATCGCGGAGGATCGACGCCGATGACCTGGTCGAAGTGCTGCTGGCCATCGCCGACCGCCTCGACCCACCAGTCCAGGAGACAACAAACGACGTTGCATTCAAATGTCCCGAATGCGGCGAAGCAGATGCGGATCGCTTGGTCTGGCAAGACGACGAGTTCGTCCGGTGCAGCACCTGCGGGACGATCTACGCTCCCGGCAACTGACATTTGACTCCGGTTCTCCCGGACGACGCCCCACGTTCCAACGTGCGGGCGTTTTGTCGTCTGAGGGACGCTACTCCCGCTGCTTGAGTTTTCTTCGGATGCGGGTCGCTCTACCGCTTCTGTGACCAGGAACGAACGTCCGCCAGCAGTCTACCGACGCCGCCCGTTGGCCAGTTCATCGAGCAGTTCGTCCGCCAGCTCTCGTCCCCACAGAGTCTTCCGGAGTCCGACCACCACTTCCTGAGCCCTGGCCTCCGAGGCAGTGCGTAACGGCCAAGCAATGCCGAAGACGGTTGGGACGATTGACCTCACCCGATTCCGGAGCCGCTCCGTGTCGCGGGCGAGATATCCATCTCGCTCCAGTTGTCGGCACGCCCGTGAACACCGCTTCCGGTGACAGCTGTCCGACTCCGGAAACCAGGTCGTCGGAGAGTACGGCACGCCCCGGAAATAGAGTTCCAGCAGCACCCGGTCCGTGGTCCGATCGGGATCGAACTCGACCCCGCCGAACCATGCCAGATCATCGGCGATCGCTCGCAGCAGCAGCTTGCCCAACGTGTCGGGGTCCGACTCCGGCACGAAGCTGGGCCGAACCTGATCCAACGTCATCCACGGCATCTCGTCATCCATCATCAACGCTCCCAGGAAAGAGTGTGAAACTGTCTCGCCGGGACACTCGATCCCGGTCCTCTCTGGCCCGATCGAATCTGTGACATCTGTGACAATGGCCATTTCCCATCGGGTGACTTACAACACGCCCGCACTTCGCTTCCATTGCCCGCGACAGGGGTTACGCACTCGCGTTCGGCAACATGTCACAGATGTCACACATGTCCCAGTAAATAAAGTGTGTTTATGACCGCCATGGTTCCCCCTGGTATCGCAAGTCGTTATGGGCACGGGAGTACCTACGGACGCATTTTCCGTAACTGGAACTCTGCCAGTCTGGCAATGTGCCCGCAAGGTAAATCACACGCTGGCAGACCACTTCGATTTAACAATGCCACTCTGGAACTATTCGTATTTTATAATGCGTCTCGCTGACACATTATAAATCACTGCACTATTCACGAGTTCGAAGACCGTTGGCTTCGATATTCGATGATCGAACGGAACTCGAAATCGCACAGAAGGCATTGCCATGGCTCAGAGACGGGTGGGTGACCACTCGCTCGAACGGAACAATCTCGTGGCGTTGTGGGCGATCCTATGGCCCTTGGCATCGCTTCTGGCGGTTCGCGGTTGCGGACGATCAATGACCACGCAGAGTGATCGTGCCCGCGGGTTCTGATCTTCCAATGTCGACGCGACCGAAGCTGGGTTGGCTCGGCTGGCAGGATCATCTCGACTGGCCAAAGTGAGACAACGCTTGCTCATCGTCCCGCCGCTCCAGTCGGTGGTGGTGGGTGGGACGGCCCCCTTATAGGGGCCCGTCCCACCACCACCGCGCGCCCGGTGGGAAAGTGCATTTTCCCACCGTGACCCACCGCGCCGGACCGGTGGACTGTACCGCCGGAACAACCGTACCCCCACCGGGAAGACGTGTTCGTTGATTCACGAGTTCGAAGACCGTTGGGACCGATCATCGATATCGAACCGAACTCGAAATCGCAGGGCTGGCATCGTGCAAGCCATTTGGCACTCGGACGGCAACTCGGTCGCACGTCGTTCGCCTGGGGCGTTGTGAGCGATCCTGTGGCGTATCAAGGCATCTCTCAGCGGTCTCGTCTCTCTGGACCAACTTGGTCTTTCGATCATCAATCTCCGCGTGCGAACACGACACGCAAACCAGTCCGGTAGCGCGGGAGTTTGATCTCCCGCGCCTACCTGGGGGTATGGGGGTTGTGTGCATACGTCGAGTTTCACCCCCCATTTCTCCACGTAACTCCTGACCAGTTCTCAGGCTGGTAAGCTGCAACCCTCTGCAACCGACGACACCGGAGGTGTCAGGTGTGGCGAGCGGGTTGTTGCAGGGAGATTGACCTCCTTGCGAAGCCGGTTCACCAGCGTGCGTGACGCTCCAGTTTGGTCCTCGACTTCCCGGCCTGAGAGGGCCGGGTTGGCCAGTAGAAGCTGTCGCACGCGGTCGCTCTTGGTGAGCGCGATGGGCATCGGCTGCGTGGCATAACCCAGCAGGGTACCCCCGTCCTTCCAGGCGTGGACCAGCCCCCGTGAGATCGCCGCCTGCAGCAACAGGCCGGTGCGGTGTTCGGACAGGTCCGCCTCTTCCTGGGCAGTCAAGATGATGTCTGCTTTGGCCTGAACGGTCGGGCTGATGAACACTTCGGCGAAGCGTTCAGGTGACCAAACAGGTTCCGGATCCTTGGGTACTTCCTTGTTCGCATCTGCCTTGGGCCGATGCCGACTCGGTTCCATCTTGAGCCGCGATGGATCGAGGCTGTCCTCGGGAACCCAGATCGGGAACGACCAGCGGAACACTCTTGGTTCCACGGGAGGCCAGGAGCGGACTGCCGATTCGAACACCGCACAGTTCGGCTCTTCGTGTGGCCGCAAGATCAGGTGCGCATCAGCGGCCCGGCTGATGGCACCAGCCCCGCTGCCCACATCGGTCACGCTCTTGCCGGACTGGCTTCCCTTGGAAGAGTGGTGGACCAGTATGAACGAAGCCTGCAGCATGTCGGCGTACCGATCGATGGCGTTGTACACCTGACTCATCGCCGCGTTGTCATTCTCGTCGATCCCCGCGGGCAACATGCGGTACAAGCTATCGAGGATGACGACTTTGAACTGCCCCGGTCGGAAGTGCTCGAAGTACTGCTCCATCGCTTTGATGTCGACGAGCCGTCCCCGCAGACACTCCACTCGCAGCTTTCTGGCGAACTCGGAATTAGAGATCCCGCGCGCGTCGCGGACCTTGGCAATGCGATACTTCACGGTCTCCTTGTGCAACTCATTGTCGATCAGCAACACGGGACCGGGTGTGGTGGGATAGATCCCGAACCAGTCGCGACCGGACGCCAGCGTGATTGCCAGATCTCCAGCAAGCCACGACTTGCCCGCTTTCGGGCTGGCGATGATGTTCATCGTCTCCCCATGCCGCAGCAGGCCA
>JAYSUV010000677.1:0-1049 GCA_043718945.1 Planctomycetota bacterium | reverse complement strand
GCGTCTCTTTGTCGCAGTTCCGCTTGATCTTGATGACGCTATTGTCCGGCGGGACGAACGCATCCTCCAGGAGAATCCGGCCCTTTTCTCCGACGAGTTCCGCCTGGCACCGGTAGGGGAGTTCGAAGCTGCAATCGATGTTCGCGAGGATTTCACCGGGAAAGGTCAGTCCGATCCGCATCGACATATCGACGCCGGTGGGCCACCAGTGGGCACTGGCGTCGATCCGCGTTGGCTCCGTTTCCGCGAAGAACCGGCTGCAGTTGACCCCGTAGCAACCGACATCCCACATCGCTCCGCCGCCCCGAGCGGGATCGAGCCGCCAGTCGCTGCGGTCGATGTCGAAGGAGAAGCTGGCCACGATCTGGCGGAGAGGACCAATCGCCCCTTGCCGGACGAGGTCGCGGGCCATCTTGGCTCGCGGATGGTGCCGCCACATGAACGCCTCTTGAAGGATCACGCCCGCTTTGCGGCAGGCGGCAATCATCTCCTGCGACTGTTCCACGTTCAGCGCCAGCGGCTTCTCGCACAAGACATGCTTCCCCGCCTTCGCAGCTGCGATCACCCACCGGTGGTGATGTTCTCCGGTGCAGGGGATGTAGACCGCCGCGATCTCCGGATCGTCGAGGATCGCCTGATAGGAGTCATACGCCTTCGGCACGCCATGCTTCGCAGCCCACTCCGAAGCCACGCCCGCTCGCTCGCTGGCCAGCGCATGCAGCACCGCCGTCGTCGAGTCCTTAAGCCCCGGAATCAACCCGCGATGAACGATGCGACCACAACCTAGGATGCCAAACTTCACTCGCGACATGCCGAACCTTCCTCAGAGAGCGTCGATGGGGAGCACCACAGCATACCGATGGGGCACCGCATTCCACAGTATGGGTTAAAACTCGGTCCCAAGCTCCGCTGAGGACCGCATATCCACGAAGCGACTACTGCTTCCGCCAATCGTCCAACATCAATCCCGGTATCCAGCTGAAGTGACCCGTGTTGCCGGTCACCAGCGTGCGGCCACTTTCGATCGCAGTGGCTGCGATGATCAGGTC
>JAYSUV010000676.1:0-26408 GCA_043718945.1 Planctomycetota bacterium | reverse complement strand
AGGACGAACCACACGAAGAAGAACCGGCGGCTAGCGCCGTGCCGCTCACGGGTTACTCGAACGTGGAGTCGTCCGGCACAGTGGTCTTCGGGGAGGCGGGGCCATAGAAGTTGCGGGGGAGCGACTTCTCTTTTTCCCCAGCGGTGCCCTGCTCTTTTCCGAACAGCAGAATTGGGATCTTCACGCGCGGGGCTTCGGGATCGTCGGTCGAGATCACCAGCCAGCCATCGACGCGCCCCGGGGCGAGATCGGGACCGATGCTGACCTGAATCGGCCAAGCCACTTCCCCGTCAGCGCCGGGAGTGATCTCACCCAGCACGACCGTCACACCGGGAAGCGGTTTCGCCTCGGCGGCATTACCAGCTGTCATCGCCTCGGCACTCATGACGTGAGCGGGCTTGTCGCGGAAGTCGCGGACCATGACCACGCGCGAGTCGGGCTCGCCTGTCAATTGATAGAAGTAGAGTTCATTCGGCTCGACAGTCAGCTTCTTCTTGGGCAGCGTGATGCGGAACTCCAAGGTCTCGGTTCGGGGCTGGCCGTCGTTGTAGCTGACCGAAACAGTGTAGCTCTTGTCGCCCGGTTGCTCTTTGGCTGGGCGAATCCCCATCGCCAGAACGCCATGTTCCCCGGGTGCGAACTCGGTCCGCTCCTCGTGACGCCGCTCGGCGTTGTACCCCACCAGCTTGGGTGTCAAACAGCCACAGCTCGGCTTGACCTCGGTGATCTTGACAGAGCGCGAGCTGCGGTTCTCGAAGTGAAACTGGGCCTCATGGATGGCGCGCGGCTGGGGCTGGCCGAAGTTGACCATGTACTGGTCAAACGCCAAGGCAGGTCGATCCGGTCCGGGAATCGCGGCTTGAGTTCGACTCGTGGCCACGGAATGAAACAGCGACAACACCGCCGGGCTCAGCAAGGCCAGCACGACGGCCCACTTTCCGTATCCCCAGAACGCAACTGGTAAAGCAGCGGGAGTGGTCATGGGTCGATCCATCCGTGTCTATTGGTGTGGTGAGCTGCTCGATTGTCGGCCACCACTCCCCGGCAACTCGTCCTTGAGAGGAGCGGGGTGGCCGGGTCTGGAGGCTTTGCGGAAGGCCCGGACCGCCAGCGTGGCAACGCACACCACAGGGCCATGCGCAAAGCCTCCTGACCCTGCCACCCGCCGCCTGGAGCGATCAGACCATGACGATATACCAGAGACGAATTCTTTCGGGCAAGACCGGTTGTGGCAGCATTCGCCGATCGATCTTGCCCGAAGCGAGCGGGTTGGAATACAACCCACCCGTAGCGAAGCCAGCGCATGGAAAACGGAGTTTCCACGCGGGCGTTTGCGTACTCGCCGGGGCACTCCTCCGGTCGCGACAGGTGTCAATTCCATGCTGCAAGCCACACGGACGTGGGTCTCGCGATTCTTGTTTCATCCACACGCCTTGTCACTCACGTGCGGAGCAGCTGCGGGGACGGCGTGGATCGCAGTCTGTGCGGTCTACTGGACGGCGTTTGAGCCGGTTCCGGCAGCTCGGATGACGTTTGCACTGGCGTGGGCGCTGACGCTAGCGACGGTGTGGTCGCCGCGAGTTTGGGGGCTGCTGAGCCGTGTCCCGCTCTTCTGGCGAGTCGGGGCGGCGAGTTGCGGTCTGGCCCTTTGGCCGACGGTGTGGAAAGCGGTCCTGTCGCATCGCGAGATGATCCCCCTTGACTGGTATGCCGGGGAGTGGACCTCGCTGGCGGCGATGGCGATTCCGGCAGTGCTGACGTTAGTGCCCGCGATTGCACTGGGATGCCTGCTCTGCCCTGCCCCCTCTGTGGACTCAACGGGCTCGCACAGCAATCCCCAGCCCTCGTTCTGGCTGGGAATGGCGTTGAGTTGGTGCGTACTGCCGACGACTCTGTTCGTGCGAGCGAGTGCGGATCAGGTGTTGCTGGGACTGTCGGCCTGCTTGCTGGTCGGTGCGGGGTTGTCTCTATTTCTGCGAGGGGAGGCGACTGATGGGGTTGACCGTAGCGTGGGCTTTAGCCCACGCGTCCTGGAGGATCACGATTACGCGTGGGCTAAAGCCCACGCTACGGCGAACGTGGTGACGGCCCTGCTCGTCGGGCTGACGCTTGAAGCGGCGAACCGTGCGGCGGAGCAGCTTGTCCTGGAGTCGCTGGCGTTGAAGTTCTTTGGCTGGGCGGGGTTCCTGATCGGTGCGGTCGTCTTGGCGAACTGGCGTCGACAAAACCTCGAAGCACGGGCGGGACTGAGGCGGTCCCTGTTCTCAACCGGTCTCGCAGCAACGGCAGTCATCGTGTTGTTCCCTGTCTGGATCCGTCTGGGGATCTGGTCTTCGGCGACCTTGAGTTCACTCGTGTCGATCATGCTGGCCAAGGGGCTGATCCCGTTTGGCATCATGCTGCCCGTGGGGTGTGCGAGTGGGGCACTACTGAACCGTGCCGGTAGCGTGGTCTTTAGCCCACGCGTCCTAGAGGATTGCGATCTCGCGTGGGCTAAAGCCCACGCTACTGGCTCTTTGAATCGAGGCCTGATCGCTGTCTCGATCGGAGCCGGTTATGTACTGGCCACAGCGTTCACGGGGCCGATGGTCGCGGTGCTCGCCGGAGTCACGGTGGTCACAACTGCCCTGTCACTCGCCCTCTGGCCAGCGAGCGAATGGAAAGCCCTCACCACTCGCCGGGGAATGAATCGCCCTGCCGCAACACTGGCAGCCTGTGTCTGTCTCGTCGCCTTCACGATCAGTTGCCAAGGCTGGCTGAACCCGGCTCGCTCGGCTCAACTGCTGTTCAGCGGCGAGGCGTTCGCCGCAGCGGGAAGCGGTCATGACCTGCTCACCATTGAACGCGCGGACCGTTCACGCTGGCTCAAAACCATTGAGGGCGAGAACGGTGTCTGGACGGTCTGGCGACAGCGCGCCAATCAACTGGTCGTCCGGCGAAATGGCCTCCCTGCAGGACAGCTGAGCCTCGATCCGGCTCTGGGACCGCAGAACTTCTGGTCCATCATGGCGACGGCAGTGCCAATGGTAGTCCACCCCAAAGCGGACGATGTGCTGTGCCTGGGAACTCCCGGAGCGGTGGAGATCAACACGCTTCTCGGCTTTCCGGTGCAGTCGCTGACCTGTGTCGAGGCGGATCGCGATGTCCGCACGCTGATCGAGTACGAGGCCTCACTCATGACGGCCCCGTCCCGTCTCCATGACGGTCGACTGGAGTGGGTCACGGCAACCCCCATGCAGTTCGCGACCTCACTGGCCCCTCGCACTTACGATGTGATTGTTTGCCCGGAGATCTCCTCCGTCCCCTTGAGATCGCAACCGCAGTTCACCCGAGAGTTCCATGCTCGGATCGCCGGTCACCTGAGCGAGGGCGGGCTGTTCTGCCAGCGTATGAACATCGTCGATTTCGGTTCCACTCCACTGATCGAGACGCTACGGAGTCTGCGGTCGGTGTTTGAGCAAACTTGTATTATCACGACCGACGGGACCGAGGTGCTGCTGCTGGCGACGAACTCCCCGACTCCACTCTTTGAACCCGACCTCATCACCCGACTGGAGACGCCACAGATCCAACGCCTGTGTGCCACTCTGGGAGCGGACTGGTCAGCGTTCACTCAACTCGCCTGCGTCCCCGCCGAGGCTGTCGACGAACTGCTCGCCAGGTCCAGCGGCACTCCCAATAGCTGCGCGAATGCTCGCTTCACGATGAATCTGGGAGCGGAGACTCTGCGCTGGGGACCGAAGTGGAAAGAGAAACAAGCGCTGTTTGCGAATCGGACAGAGCTTGTCTTGACGGACATGCGTCTGGAAGAGGAGCCCGAACAAATACTGGCACGTCGGATTCAAGACGCACAGGAACGAGTTCGAATCCTCACCGAGACTCCCGATGATCAGTGGAGTTACCGCCGTGTCCTCAAGGGAGCCCTGAAGGACCGGCCCCGCACCTCAATCCAGAAAGTGAACCACGAAATTCGCCAGGCGCTGATCCCGGAAGACCAGCACCGCAAGGCCTACATGGTCGCTCTCGGACGCGCGGCTCGTGAAGAGTTTCCCTCCCTGGAAGCGATCGAAAGGGTGGAGGCATTCGCGGCCCCCTATGACCCGCTGGTGACCGACTTCGTGTCGTTCGAGGTGGCCCACCTTCTCGGCCGGATGAAGGTCGCTGATCCCTCCCGCGAATATCGGCACTGGATGCACTGCATCACTTATGCACCCGGAAACGATCGATCGGTCCTCCCCGTCGCAGCTGCCCTTGATCTGCTGCGTCGAAATCCGGAGATCGTCCCTGACCCCGCGTGGCGCTGGGACCAGTTCAGCCAACTGCTGGATGTGATGCGAGTTCGCTGGGCCGGTCGCTGGCAAGCAGAGACGCCATCAAGGTACGAGGCCGCTGACATGCAGCGTTCCAGCGAGGCGGTCACGGCGACGTTGTCCACGATGGATGACTTGGCCACCGAGGCGGGAGTGGATCGCGAGACCTGGAAAGTCCAACGACGGATCTGGGAAGAGTCACTGGTCACTCCGACGCGGGCCCGGCAAGCGAATCGCGACCCCAAGGATCAGTTGCTGGAATCAGTCCGGCAGGAATGGATACGGCGGAATAGCGAGCTGGCCGAGCCGAAGTAATGTAGCGTTGGTGCCCAGGTTCAATGGCATGGAATGCTGAGGATTTAACGCCAAGACGCCAGGATGCAAAGGGGCGGGTATGAAGTGGAACACTGCCCTTTTCTTTTCTTCCTTTGCGCCTTGGCGTTGAATTCTGAATCGTTCGCAGGAACCACCACGCACGTCGCTCGGGGACGGACGAGGATGTCCAGCCTACTGGGGCAGCACCAGTAGCCGCCCGTCGCGTTCGATTTGCCAGCGGCGGTCGGAGGGCCCTGCCCCTTCGCGCACTTCGTGAATGCGATCCCCGGTGCGGAAGCCAGACTGACTGGCGAATGAGGGGTTGGCCACCGCAGTCAGCACCGCGATCCCTGGCTCCGCTGAGTCGCTCGCAGCTAAGGCTCCATCGGGGAGAGCGAATCCCTCGAGGTCGAAAGCGAGGTGCTCGCTGTCCCCGGTACTGACCCGGCGGAGATCGACCTCCAGATGCTGCGGGCTGTGGCGGACCCAGGCGATGAAGTCGTCGACCTCTCGCAGATCCTGGCCGTTGATCGACAGGAGTTCGTCCCCCGGCTTCAGCCCGGCCCGGTCCGCCACCAATCCGGGGACGACCTTGGACAGAGTAATCGTCTCACCCGGCACCCGAGCGGGCGACCAGGTGATCCCCAATCGACTCGGCAGCGAAGTTCCCGGCGTGTGCGGAGAGAGTTCGTAGCGGCTGGCATCTCGGAAGACGAGCGGCTCCGGATGATCGGCCAGCTGAGTGGTATGCCGGGCCACGACGTTGGCCACCCTCTGCATCCCCTCGATGTTCAACTTCTCCATGTCATCGCTGGGACGGTGGTAGTCGTCATGGACTCCCGTAAACAACATCAGGTACGGGATGTTGCGGAGGTAGAAGCTGTGGTGGTCGCTGTCGTCGCGTTGGGACCAGTCGAACTTGAACTGGAGATCGCTGACATTCGAGCGAGCGAGCCCCGTACGGAGTCCGGGCAACGTCCGCATGCCATAGACCTCGATGGTCTCTTTTCGCATACGTCCGACCATGTCGAGATTGGTATAGAACCGAATCTGGGAGCGGTGGGGATGTCGTGCGAGCCAATACTCCGACCCGAGCAGGCCCTTCTCCTCGCCGTCCCAAAAGGCAATCGCCACACTGCGGCAGAGAGGTGGGCCGCCCTTCAGCGCTTCGGCGATCTCCAACAGGCACGACACTCCGCTGGCGTTGTCATCGGCCCCATTGTGGATCTGACCATAAAGCTGTTGGTTATCCGTGAGGCTCCCGAAACCGACATGGTCGAAGTGTGCCCCCAGAACGATCCACTCGTCCTTGAGTTGGGGATCGGCCCCCACGAGCAGGCCGAGGACATTCTGATACCCCGCCCCAAATGACTGACGGTAGTCATTCTGGGTGCCGATCGGCTTGAACTTCAAGCGGCGAAGTTCGTCGGCGAGATAGGCTGCGACTGCCTGGCCACCCGCAGTGCCCGCTTCGCGTCCTTGCAGGGTGTCACTGGCGAGGAAGGCGGCGTGGGCCTGCAGTTCCTTCACAGTGATGGGGGATTCGTCGGTCTCTTGGGCGCTGGTCACCGAGTCACACGCGATGCACAGCGAGAAAGTCGAGACTGCCAAGAGTCGCAGAAGTCGCGTGGGAGTTAGCCCACGCCAATTGAAACTCAACACTCCCGCATGGGCTAAAGCCCACGCGACCGGGGCCATCTCGTGCCGAATGGCGACCAACCCGCCGCTCTGTGCCGACTCAGCCGCCGATTTCCTTCGGGGGCTCGGGCTTGTCGTCATGTTCGCCTTCTTTGATCCCTTTTTTGAATTCGGTGATCGACTTGCCGACGGAGCGCATCGTCTGCGGCAACCGACTCCCAAACAGCAGGAGCGCGATCCCGAAAATCAGAGCCAGTTCCCAAACACCCATTCCAAACATGTTCAGTAATCCTTAATCGGGGAACGAACTCGCGTGCGATGTCTGTTCATCGCCCGATTGAAGACAAGGGGAACAATCACGGCCCAATGCCGCACCCGCTCCCCTTGAGAAACTCCAGTCTAACCCGGTCCAGCGGGAATCTCAAACGGGCCGGTCGGAGCAATCGCCAATTGACGGTCCCCGCCCGCTGGATCGGGTAATTGAGTTGACACAGTCGATCCTGTCCTCCAACCCGAAGCGTCAGCGAGGGCGTACGTCTCTCGACGCCCTCCGAGAGCATTGCCCCCAGAAGAAGCATTGAAAGCTCCTCCCGCTTTCGAAAGCGACTTTTCGGAAGTCCTCGCTACGCTCGGCCCTCGCTCACGCTTCGGGTTAGTGAGTGCTGGATCACCCAGTGTCGAGTTTACTCACTCCCCTGCTCTCTCATTCCACCGCAGCCCAGGCTTCAGAGTTCGAAACAATCGTGTCGCAAAACTGAATCAGTGTTGTTTCGAAGCGACAGTTTCGGTCGATCACGCCCCCCAGATGGCATGGCAAACTCGTGACAGACTTCCCAACTGCCCGAGAACATCCAGTCGACGCCACATTCCCAGACGTGGTGATCGACAAATGCGGGGCGAATCAAGTCGAAAGAGCGAAGAAAGACTGAAGTTGCGTTGCGACACCCGTTCGTCGAGAGGATGATTCCAAAGCTGATTTCCGGCGTTTTCTCCTCAAGGAAGGACCACACCCATGCCGACGCCAGACTCTTTCGGCCTTGAACTTCGCGAAGACCCCAGCCTGCCTGCCAAGACCCTGGTCGCCCCGATCGGCGTGATCCGGGACATCCGAGCGGCCTTGGGCGAAGTCGCCATGAATATCCAGATCGGCTGGGACTCCCCCGCTGTGATGGTTTCCTCGGACCTGTACGAGGCGTTCCACGCCTGGAACGAGATGCAGGAGGGCTTCGAGGAGGAGCCGGAATCGATCGACAAGGGGCTTTATAACTGAGCAGGCTCGACCGCCTAGTTCGCATGTTAAGCCACTCACCAGCCGCGTCCTCTCGCCATCGAGACGACGCGGCTGGTTTTATGGGGATCATCCGACTCTGGAATGGTCTGGCCTTCCCGAGATGGACTTGTGGCAAGCGACTCATTTCGGGTCAGTTGAGCCCCCTGCCCGCCTCAACCCGAAGGGGCACGGCTTCCCACGCGAGCGATTCAGCGAAAAACGCGGATTTTGTCCCGCTTGAGACAACCGACAATCACCCACCGTTTCAACGGTGAGAGAGCGATTTTGACGAATCGCCCGGTCCCGTCAGGGACGGCAGATGGCGGGGTGTCCCAGACATCGCTTTGGATGTCTGGGTTGCCGAGAAACAAGAGGCGATGGTGGACACCTGACTCTGGCAATCCCTCTTGCTCCTGCGTCACCCAGACATCCAAAGCGATGTCAGGGACACCCTGCCCTATGAATCTGTGGTGATCTGTGAAATCTGTGTACGAAACCTCGGCCCGGGACGAGTCCGGGATGTGGTTTGCGATCACAAGCCTTATGCGGTGTGCCTCGGCAGGCCAGGGCTGGCTGTCGGCTTTGGCGCGGAGTGTCGTAATGTGGGACCAATTCCTTAGTTCACCTTCGTTGATGGAGCCTCGACTGCCGCTTCCGGAGGCGTCACCTCGCCGGTCGCGTAGTCGACGTGCGTGTCCTCGACGAGCAGGAGTTCTTTCGGGCCTTTGCCGTACACTCGGAAGTAGATTTGTGGTCGCCCCCCAACCTGGTAGAGCCTCCTGAACTCCACGGTATAGGCTCCCGGCTCGACGTGACTGAACTCAAAGTAGCCGTCGACATCGGCGATCGTCGCCACGCTAAGCACGCTCGACTTGTCCTCCAACTCGGCAACATCGACACCAGGCAGGTTCGGCTTGCGGGTGATTTGGATGTCGGTAAACGGCGTCGTCCGCCCGCTGAGCGTCAGCGATCCGGTCATCTCACCCAGTGGAAGTTTCAGCTGTTCTCCCGCTTTCAATATCACTTTCTTGGTCCAGCAACTGGTCGACATGTTGCCGTCGCTGTGTTGCAGCATCACGAGGTAATCTCCGGCCGCCAGCGAGTCAATCCGGCACTCCCCCTGCTCATCTTGCGTCAGGTTGTGGAACATATGGTCAAAGCCATCGGTCGAGTAGTAATGCAAGGACACCCCGCCCTGCCCTGGGCTGATGCGTTTGCCGGGAGCTGCAACGCCCAAAATCGAAGAGGCCGGTTCGACCGGGATCTGGATCAGCCCCGTGGCGTCGGGGTCGGGCCGCAGCAGCGGGGTGATGATGGTTCTCGCGTAGCCGGGGGTGAAGATGACCAGCGTCTTCGGTTCGTCCCCCTCGGGCACGGTGATCCGTCCCTCGGCATCGGTCACCATGTGCAGCACCATCTCCAACCCGTGGCTGCCGTCCGCGTAATCCTTCAGACTGTGCCACTCCACATAATTCCAGCCGGTCTTCTTCGAGATCCCGGTCACCACTGGCACGTTCGCGATCGGCTTCAGCGTCTGCTCATCGAGCAGCTGGAATTCGACCGAGGGGTGCGGGGTGAGCTCGATACGCTCGGGCTTTTCGCGGCTGGTCGAGCGCGGGGTGAATTTGGCCAGTTGAGGGGCGAATCCCGGGGCGAAGATGCGGACTTCGTACTCGCGAGTCGGGTCGAGAGTCTTGCCCCACTGGAACCGGCCTTCGGGGTCTTTCACGGACAAAGGTTCCCCGCGATGGCGAAGCGTGACGTGGTACTTCGGGACCGGTTGACCATCAGGGCCGACGACCTGCCCATAGAGTGTCCCCGTGTAGAGTTGCTCGACGAGTGGGTTGCGGTAGTCGGGCACCACGACGCGGATCTGGCCTTTGCCGTCGAGGTACTCCTGTGTGGTGATCTGATGCTCGTGAACCCACTTGCCGCTCTGGGTGATTCGCAGGTGGAGCCACCCCTGCTTCAGCTGGTGATCCCGCTGTGCGACCTCCTCCACGGTGTTGCCGCTCGGTTTGGGAGGTTTCACCACGGGGGCGGGAAGCAGTTGAAGTAGTTGGCACACGCCCTGCCCGTTACACACTGTGGGCTCGTTGTGCCCCGGAATCGGCTCGGGTTGCTGGACGCTGGAGAAGCTGGAGTGGAAGCCGGACTGCGGAGTCATTGGAGTCAGTTCGAGGTTCGGAATCGGTAGGCCCGACTCGCCGACGATGGAGACTTCGATCACCGTTTCGGGAGTGAGTTTCCAGTCGAGTGGGGTCGGGGCCGAGGCCGGACCGGGGACGATCCCCTCAGTCCACTGGGGGCAAAACCCAGCGGCGGAGATGCCAAGCCGGTAGTGGCCACCTGCCTTCTGGACTTCCAGGCGGTACGTGCCGTCCTGACCAGAGAGGGTCGTTTCGCGCGGGGCCTCGTGCGGGTAGTCCGGCCCCCACTCGATCAGTGCCCCAGCCACCGGCTTCCCCTCCGCGTCCATGATCTTCCCAGTAATCACGCGCGGATACGAGGCGACATGCCCGCGCTGCACTTCAATCAGTTTCGGCTCAGGGAGCTGAACCCCGTCCGCCGGAATCACAACGATCGGCGGCTCGCCTGCAGACACAGCTGAGAGAAGCGTCGCCACGACAGCCAACAACCAAAAACACGCTCCGGTCATCACTCGCATGAGTCCACTCCTCAGGAAGTCCATCCCCGCCAGTCGAGGCGAAACCGCAACAACCACTCCTGCGTATGACGCACGACTCCGGACAGTATTCGGAGTTTGTTCTCAAAAAGACAGGCACCGCGCAGGCGCTGCCACCGTTCCGGGTGCATTCGCCAATTGGCGGTACTCCGCCCTCTCTGCTCCCTCTCCCCCACAATCGGTGTGGCTTTCGGAGAGGACTCCACTGTGGGGGAGAGGGCCGGGGTGAGGGGGCCAGAGCGGGCGATGTGCCCCCTCACCCCAACCCTCTCCCCCGCAACTTGCACAAGGTGAAAGCCACGTCGTTCGTGGGGGAGAGGGGGCCGGATACCGCCAATGGGCGTATGCACTCGCATTCAGGCGGCATTCGTGGGCTGGCGGCTGACGCCGCTGCGATTACGGCGACATGCTGCCGCCGCTCTCACGGCGAAGAGTGACCGAAGCTGATGACAACCTTTTTCGAGGGACGCGACCCATCTCCCGATTTCGATCCGTCTCGATCTCTGGTACGCTGACTCGCGAGAGATTCAGCACGACATGTCGCCTGACCACTGACCGCGACCGTGTGATGATTCGGAGTTGAACATGCCCCAGTCTGCTGACGAGCCATTGAATTCAGTATCGCGACGCGGAATGGGGCTGCTCCTGATGGGCAGCACGATCGGGTTGGTGTCCGCGGTGGGGTTGGCGTGGTATGAGGGTGCTGGCGATGTGGTGCTAGAGGTACTGACGGCTCGCAATTCGTCCGGGATCGTGACGCTCAGCCGGGAGTTGATACCACTCGGTGGGTGTCTGCTGGGAGCGGTCGTTGGTGGCACACTCGTATCGATCGGCGTACGACAAGCGGCTCGGCGGAATGGCTTGTCGCTGGCGTGTGTCCTGTTGATCGAGTTGTATGGAGTGCTCGCGCTGTGCGGAACCTTCGCGGTCTGCGTGGGGACATACAGTCTGCGGGTCGCGTTAAGCAACATCGTTCTCTCCGGTGCCGCGATCACGGCAGAACAACTGACCCAGACGACGATGAAATCTACTGCCATGATAACACTCGGTTGGAGACTGCTGGCCGTGGCTCATGTCTCACTGCTGGTGGGAAGCGTTGTCCAGTCCGTCACGCGTCCGAAGTACGTGACGAACTCCCCTCGATGGCCGGTGGTCACGATCGCAGCATTGATCCAGTTGGGTCTGTCCGGAGTGATCGTCTCGGCATTGTGGGTTCGTTGCGGATTGTCGTTTCAAGAGTATGCCACTTCCAGTGCTATGAAAGCCGCAGAGGTGGTGAATCAGATCCAGGTCGTGTTGTTCTGCAATGGCGTCGGCAGCTGCGTGTTGATGGGGTACGCACTGCTGATCACGGGACTGGCGGGCCAGGCGGCGTTCACGACCCGGAGCCTCGTGGCTCCCGTCGGAGAAACGAGTTCCGATCCGGCCTCAACTCTGTTACGCTGAGGCTCTCCGCACGACCACCGAGCGGCCTATGTCATTCTCCTTGGAGTGATCCACCATGCGTTGGATTCTGTCGAGCCTGCTCAGCTTAGTGGTGATGGTTTCTGGTCTCCAAGCGGAGGAGCGCCCGGCGTTTACCTCCTCGAAAGACCGCATCATCTCCGGCACCGAGGGGAAGACCATCGCTCGCTGCGGTGCGGGGTGGTTGGAGGAGATCAACGGCTACCCGGTGCTGCACCTGAAGGGGACACCGTACGAGATGGGCTTCCAGCATGGAGCCCTGCTCAAGGAGTCGGTCACCAGCAACATGCACCGCATCCTGAACCTGGAAGCCGGGCAAACGCTGGTCAAGTTCGGGCCGGTCTCGCTCAAACCCAAAGACGCCATCCAGTCGATCATCGCCATCCAGGCGAAGTTCGTCCCCCAGAAATACTACGACGAAATCGCGGGCCTCGCAGCTGGGTCGGGCCTCGACCCGCATGATGCGAAGATGGCGAATTTCATTCCCGAGTTGTTCCATTGCAGCGGGTTTGCGATTTCGGGTTCGGCGACGAAGGACGGCACGCTGTACCACGGTCGCGTCCTCGATTACGCCATCGACTGGGGTCTGCAGGAGCACGCGGTCATCATTGTCGCCGAGCCGAACGGCAGTATTCCGTTCGTGAATGTCTCGTACGCCGGGTTCGTCGGGTCAGTGACCGGGATGAACGCCGAGCATGTGGCCATCGGCGAGATGGGAGGCCGGGGACTGGGCCACTGGCAAGGTGTCCCGATGGCCTTCCTGCTGCGCGAGGGACTCGAGAAGGGGCACACGCTGGAAGACGTTCTGTCGGTCTTCCGCGATAACCCCCGCACCTGCGAATACTACTACGTCGTCTCCGATGCCAAGACCAATGATGCCGTCGGGATGGAGGCCAGCTGGGACAAGATGCAGGTCATCCGTCCGGGCGTGGGGCATGAACTGCTGCCCAAGCCCGTCAAGGACTGCTCGCTGCTGTCGGCGGGTGGACGCTATGACAAGCTGGTCGAGCGGGTGCAGGCCGGTCACGGGACTTTCACTCCCGAGACGGCCATCGCCCTGATGGATCGCCCCGTCGCGATGGGGTCGAACCTCCACAACGTCCTGTTCGAACCCAAATCCACAAAGTTCTGGGTCGCCAACGCCGGTGCCGACAAGACCCCCGCCGCCGAGCGCCCGTACTACCAGTTCCAGCTGAGTGAATTGCTGACTCGCCAGCCGCAAAGCGATTCGAAGGAACTGCCGCTGGTGGTGGCCGGAAAGTGACCGTGGGACGGGCACATTTGCCCGTCCGAGATCGATGATCAAGTAGGAGAAGCTGTGACATGGGAAGCGATCAACCAGTGTCGGCGATTTCTCCGAAATCGCTGAATCGACTCACTCCACCACTGATCACTCACGAGCCACGTCGAACCGCCGATTTCGGAGAAATCGGCGACGGACGGGCAAATGTGCCCGTCCTACTGTTCGCACTGCTCCTCTTCTTCTGCCCGGCCCTGCCAGCGGCACAGACGCCGACTCACCCGAACATTGTGTTCATCCTGTGCGATGACCTCGGGTACGGGGATGTGCAGTGCCTCAACCCCGACGGCAAGATCACGACAACGCGGATGGACCAGATTGCGAAGGAGGGGATAACGTTTACCGATGCCCACAGCGGGTCGGGGGTCTGCTCGCCGACGCGGTATGGGGTGATGACTGGGCGGTATGCGTGGCGGTCGAAGCTGCAGAGTGGGGTTCTCGGCGGGTTGAGTCCGAGGCTCATCGAGGATGACCGGCTCACTGTGGCTCAGATGCTGAAGAGCGTGGGCTATCACACGACCTGTGTCGGCAAGTGGCATCTCGGCATGGACTGGGTGAAACTGCCGGGGAAGGAGGTCACGGAACTCAACATCGAGCCGCTGGCTCAGAACCGGAACGTCGACTACACCCAACCGATCACGAACGGCCCCAACGCGGTCGGGTTCGATGAGTATTTCGGGATCAGTGCGTCGCTCGACATGGTGCCGTATACGTTCATCGAGAACGACCACCTCACCGCCCAGCCGACCGAGGAGAATGCGTTTGCGATGATGCTCGGACGGAAGGGCGGGAAGACGCGTCTCGGCCCCGCTGCCCCCGGCTTCGAGGCGCTGGATGTCTTGCCAACTCTGGCCCAGCGGGCGGTCGTCACGATTGAAGCCCGCGCTGCCGCCGCTCAGAAGAAGGGCCAGCCGTTCTTCCTCTATCTGCCGCTGGCCTCGCCGCATACGCCCATCGCACCGACCTTCGAGTGGCAAGGCAAGAGCCAGCTGAATCCTTATGCTGATTTCGTCATGCAGACCGATCACGTCATCGGGCAAGTCATCGACGCCATCGACAAAAATGGCCTCGCCGAGAACACGTTACTCATCGTCACCAGCGACAACGGCTGCTCGCCGCAGGCCGACTTCCCGGAACTCCTCAAACTCGGTCACAATCCCAGCTACCACTTTCGAGGCCACAAAGCCGACATCTATGAGGGCGGCCACCGCGTCCCCTTCCTGGCCCGGTGGAAGGGCCAAGTGGCAGCTGGTTCCCGGTGCGACGACACGATCTGCCTGACCGACCTCATGGCCACCTGTGCCGACATCACCGGCACCAAACTCCCCGTCACAGCTGCCGAAGACAGCGTCAGCTTCCTGCCCGCGCTACGAGGAACCACCGACCGCCCCCAGCGACCCGCTGTGGTGCATCACTCGATCAACGGGTCATTCGCCATCCGCGACGGCGACTGGAAGCTGGCCCTCTGCCCCGGCTCGGGCGGCTGGAGTGCGCCGGGTCCGGGCAAACATCCCGACGGCTCGCCCCCCGTCCAGCTGTTCAACCTCGCGAAGGAGATCGGCGAGCGGACCAACCTCGTCGATCAGCACCCCGAGCAGGTGACCCGGCTGACCCAACTGCTGGAGCAGTTCATCGCCAACGGTCGCAGCACCCCCGGCGAGCCACAGGCGAACGCCGTGCCGGTGAAGCTGATCAAGGATTCCCCAAAGCCGAAGCAGCCCAAGCCCAAGCCGTAGGACGGGCCCATTGGCCCGTCCGTCTCCCGCACGATAGTCAATCCTGTCTGTCACCTCCGACACCCGGCCACCCTAGCGGTAGGTTCAATGCAGCTGGGTCGCCCCGGTTGATTCGCTTGGGAATCTACCGGGGTGGCTTGGCCACAGGAGGTTTATGTATCGTGCGATCGCTCGGGGATCACCTCTGGTGCCGTTGGCACACCGGTAGGCTCCAAAGCGAGCCAACCAGTGGCACCCCGCTACCCCGCTAAGCGATCCAACAGGGGCCACCCCGCTCAAAATTCCCCGATCGTCTCATTCCCATTCCGCGTCCCGATCGCTCGCCAAACCTGCCGACTGATCCCGTCAGCAATGAATCGCACTGAGCCATCGGCCAATCCGAGATTAACCCCGCCGGGGTGCATGCTCGACGCGGCATAGGTCGCGTCCGCTCCGGCACCGAATACGAAACTGCCACCATTCCGGCAACTGTTTCGATTCGGTGTTTGAATATGGTCGAAAGTGCTACTGGGGAATCGCGTGATCAGAGGTGGGACCGATCGAAATTCACATTCGTCGGCAAACTGATCATAGTCCACGAGGTATACGGTTGTGAGTCGAGTAATCCGATGTTTCCAGGCGTCACCGCCGTAGTCTGATCGGCCCTCCAGCGGACTGAGCCGTTCTCCGACCGCAGCTGTGTTTGACAGACCATCCGTGATATCTCGTGCTGTCATCTGACGTGGGGCTTTGCTCTGGTAGAATCCATCATTCTTGGGTGAACCGTGTCCGTTACTGACAAAATAGCTCCGTCTGTCATTAATCACTTCACCGATGGAACTCGAATCGCTTGGACAGATATACGTCGGGACTTCCTTGGCACCACTCACCTGCACGTAATTCTCAAACCGTGGTTTCTCATGCTCCAAGATGGGCAGAATTTGGATATGCCATCCTTCCCCCATATCCGGAACAGGAAACGTCTTGTGAGAGGCTTCGTGCTGGTGGAACGCCAGAACGATCTGTTTGATATTGTTCTCACACTGAATCTTGCGAGCAGACTCACGCACCCCTTGCACCGCCGGTAAGATTAGGGCGACAAGCAGCCCCACAATCGCGATCGAGACCAGCAACTCGATCATAGTAAATCCCGGCCTCCGCAGGTTTTCGGACTGAGTAACAGAGCGATAGCGGAGCGTGGTCTTCACTTCTCTTCCTTAAAATGCTGGTTCGGTACGGCATACTCTTTCCGGTCCAATGGAACGAATGTCTGCTTGGTATTAAATCCGGGCAGTACCAGCAGCTTGCCCGATCCAATCCAGTATCTCCGTGGAAGATCACCAGTCTCTAAATCAAACGGGCGTGTCTCCAGATAGTATCGCACGTTATACTCATCCGGTTGTAACACGAGGGTACTTTGAAATCGGCAACTCGTCGTCCCATCGGGAGCCGACGTCACAGCCAACTCCTGACACCTCGTATCGCAGCGGAAATCGAGAAACTCGAACCCCTCCTCTCCTTGTTCGGGCAGACGGGCCACGATCGTTACTCCAATCACGTCTGGTGGAAGTGGAGAGTGGAATTTTGCAGTCATCTCGAATGGCTCGTTGCTATCGACCTGCGGTGTGTCACGATAGGCATTGACACCTTCAACGTGCAGCTCCGAACCTTCGGCAAATGACGCCAGTTGGACGGGTCTCGTGCGTTCCATGGCTGAGTATCTCTCGTTGTATGTCAAGGGACGGCGGCTCCTGAAGAACAGAAACGCCCCCAGAACCACGAAGCACACGAGAACCAAAAAGATCGCTACTTTTCTGGACATTTGATCCGGTACAGCTTGTTCGATGACTATTGAACTAGACCGCTATTCGTGGTCTGCACAGTGCCATTGTCCTTCTTACCCGACACCGCCCAAGAACCACCACCAATTTTCCAAACCGGCGAAATGGTCAGCGAGCTTCCGACGGGAAGATAGTACCAGCCGTCCCAAGTGGGAGGCCCCCAGGCCGTGAAACTCCCAGCTTTGATGATGTTCGTGCCGCCCTAGGGGGCAACCGCACTAACGATCACCACAGTTCCTGCGGGATACTTTGTCTCTCCGGTCGGCATCAGTGCTGCCGTATTCGGAAGCACTGTACCATTGACTGGCGTAAACCTAATTTTCGGGTCGTTGGCAGCAGCGAGTTTAGAACTGGCCACCAACGCCAAGCAGATCAACACGGCAACACGGCAACATCATTGCATCCTTTCGACTAAATCCTTGCGAAGGTCGGCTTCTTGAATATAAGTACCCGATCAACTCTTCGTAGTCTATACCGCATTTACACGCCGTCAAGTGGATAAAATGAAAATAAATAACATCGGCAGGGTGGCACAGGTTGGCTCGCTTTGGAGCCTACCTGTGTGCCTTGGCACAAGAGGTTCGCCGTGATAGACCTCTCGGTATCTGAACCTCTTTCGGCTGTGCCGCCCCGGTCGCCCAAAGCGGCAACCGGGGCCACCCCGAAGCCGTTGGACAGGCGGGGTGGCCCGTCCGTCACCAGCCCCGAAGGGGCGTCACCCGACAGCCCAGGGTGCAGCGGGCCAAGCCCGCGAAGCCCTGGGTATCAGGGCGTACCAGAAATCTCCTCAAGGCCCAACGGGCCGCGACACGGTATCGAATGGCACACACGAGGTTCGCCGAAACGAGTCACAGCCCGTTGGGCCTCTCTTTCAAACTCGTACTGAACTCCTAGGGCTGCGCTGGCTTCGCCAGCTTCACCCTGGTCTTTCGAGTGAGGCCCCGTTGGGGCCGAAGAGCGGGACGGACGGGCAGATGTGCCCGTCCTACGTGGGGGGCGGCCCCGCGAGGAATCACCTCCAACGAATCGGCGAATCGCGGCGTAGCAGGGGGGCGTGTATCATCGTGTGATCCAACACCCACCTCGCCTGCAAGGTCTCTTGTGCTGACTTCGACCGAATTGCTGCTCGAACGACTCCCACGCCTCGACTCCAAGTCGGAGAAGTTCGCGGTTGATGTGGTCCAGCTGCTGCTCGACTATGCTCGTGAGTCGCGGGCCAGTGATTTGCATCTGGTCCCGAATGCGAAGAAGCAGCTGGATGTGCTGTGCCGGATTGATGGGCTGTTGCATCCGGTGGCGTGCATCGAGAGTGCGGCGTCCAACATCGTGTCGCGGCTGAAGGTGCTGGCCGAACTGCTGACCTACCGGACCGATCTCCCGCAGGAGGGACGCATTCGCAATACCGGCAGCGGGGCCGAGACGCCGGTCGAGATGCGGGTCAGCACCTTCCCCACGGTCCACGGTGAGAAGGCGGTCGTGCGGCTGTTCGCGGGGGCGAGCCGATTCCTGAAGCTGGACGATCTGCGGTTCCCGGCGGACGTGCTGTCGCAGTGCATCGAGTGGCTCGCCCAGCCGCAGGGGGTGCTGCTGGTCAGTGGGCCAGCGGGTGCCGGAAAGACGACCACCCTGTATGCCGCACTGCGTCAGATCCAGCTGCAAAGCCTGACGCCGCGCAGCTTGTGTTCGCTTGAAGACCCGATCGAATCGCTGGTCCCCGGTGTGGCCCAATCGCAGATTCAACCGCATGCCGGGTTCACGTATGAGGTCGGGTTGAAGTCACTGCTGCGGCAAGACCCCGAAGTGCTGATGGTCGGTGAGATTCGTGACAAGGTGACCGCCGAGATCGTATTCCAGGCGTCCCTGACCGGGCATCAAGTGCTGACGACCTTCCACGCGGGCCGCGCTGCGGAGGCGTGTGGGAGGCTGCTCGATATGGGGATTGAGCCGTACATCATCAAGAGCGGGCTGCTCGGCGTCCTCGGGCAACGGCTGGTCCGCACACTGTGCAACTGCCATCGCGAATCGACCGCTGAGGCCGACCTGCTTGGCTGGCCGGTGCAGCGGGCGGGCATCGCCGTCGGGTGCGCCGAGTGCGGCATGACGGGCTACAAGGGCCGCATGCCGCTGGTGGAAGCACTCTCCCCGCGCGCCGGGACCATCGGTGCCGCCCTGCTCCGCCTCGCCGATGTTCACGAGATCGACCAAGCTGCCATCGCCGCCGGGATGATCCCGCTGCAACAGCGGGCCGCCCAGGCGATCGAAGCGGGACTGACCACCGTGCAAGAGGCGATTCGGGTGCTGGGGATTCGAATTTGACAGATTGCGGATGCTGATTGATTTGCTCAACATCAACTGCAAGTTACTTGAGTTTTCGAGTATTATGCATCGGGCAGAGGAGGAACGGTGTGACGGCAGCAGAGCTTTTTGAGCAACTGAACCAGAACGACGAGCAGACACAAATCGAGGCCAAGAAAGCCTCTGAACTGGGGTCGTCTGTCATGGAGACGATTTGCGCGTTCTCCAATGAGCCGGGATTGGGAGGTGGTTGGATTCTGTTAGGCGTCGCCCCTCGTGAGAATACATTCTGGCCAGAGTATGAACCGAAGGGCATCGCCGATCCTGACAAAATGAGCCAGGAGCTGGCGTCTCGATGTGCCACGGAATTCAACCTTCCGATCAGAGTCCAGATCGAGTCGGCCATCATCAGAGACAAACGTGTCATGGCGGTGTACGTCCCTGAAGTTTCAGCATCTCAGAAACCCGTCTACCTGAAAAAGCAGGGATTACCAAAAGGCGCGTTTCGCAGGATAGGCACGACAGATCAGCACTGCACAGACGACGATTTGCTTGTACTTTTTCAGGACCGGCGAGGCGAAACTTTTGACATCGGAGTGGTGCCCGGAAGTGATCTCTCACACATCGATCCACTTGCGGTTGCAGAGTACAGACAAATCCGTTCGGAAGTGAAACCAGACGCTGAAGAACTTCGATTGTCTGATTCCGGACTGCTCGAATCTCTGGGTTGCGTCACTCGATCCAAAGGCGAGTATTTGCCCACGGTCGCTGGCATCTTATTGTTCGGTTCGGCTTCTGCGCTTCGTCGCTTTTTTCCCATGATCCGAGTCGACTACATTCGCATTCCCGGTCGAGCATGGGTGCGTGACCCTGATCGGCGTTTTGACACGATCGAAATTCGAGGCCCACTCATTCGCTCGATTCGGCGCGCACACCACGCGATTCTGGACGATTTGCCGAAGGCGTTTTCGCTTCCACCGGGCCAACTGGAGCGGCAGGAGATTCCCGTTATCCCCGACCGAGTCATCCGCGAGGCGGTTGTGAACGCGGTCATGCATCGGTCGTATCGCGTCAACGGCCCTATCCAGATCATCCGTTATTCCAATCGGTTAGAGATTCGCAACCCCGGTCATTCGCTGAAATCGGAGGAGCGACTCGGAGAACCGGGATCTGAAACTCGAAACCCGTATCTGGCTGCGGTACTCCATGAAACGAATTTGGCTGAGACCAAGGGGAGCGGAATTCGCGTCATGAGGGAGTCGATGACCCTGGCTGGCTTGACGCCACCGACTTTCGAATCCGACAGAACTGGAAATCAGTTCTGGGTCACCATGCTGTTTCATCACTTCCTGACACCGGAGGACTGGAATTGGCTCACAAGGTTCACGGACCAGAATTTGACCAATGAGGAGTCTCGCGCACTGGTGTTCGTACGGGAGGCTGGTGCCATCAAAAATCAGACCTACAGAGACCTGAACAGCGTAGACACGCTCAACGCGAGCAACCATCTTCGAAAACTCCGTGATCGTGGCTTGCTGGAGATGAAAGGAAAAGGAGCCGAGACCTACTACATTCCTACTGAGACTCTCCTGGAGGGTTGGCAATCCTCATATCGCTCACAGTCGGAAAGTGCGATCACTCAAGCTGGTAACCTAGCTCTGGAAACAGGTAAGCCCGCTTCGGAAGCTGGTAACCTCCCTGACAAAACTGGTAACTTAACCACAGAAGCTGGTAAGCTCACTTCAGAACCGCAAGCACCAGCCCATGGCAACCTGAAAAACGATTCTCTGAATACAGTTCCATCAAAACTGGCGGAAGACATTCGTGATCTACCCAAAAAAGCATCTCAACAAACAATGCAGGATCTCATCGAGCGGCTGTGCCGTGTTCGAGACTGGAACCTGGACGAACTGGCCCAACATTTCCAACGAAATCGGCAGTACACACTCGACAAATATGTCACTCCGATGGTCAGAGACGGGAGACTCGTCATGATCTTTCCGGATCAGCCGAATCATCCGAAGCAGCGGTATCGATCCAAGACTGTCGAAACGGAGTGACATCGAGAAAGACAAGCCAGCTTTGTCGCACGGGCCCCCCATGGCCGGGACAGGTGTGAGACATGGTGGGCCAGTGCTCCAAAGCATGCTTGTCCCACCCGACATTCCTCACGAGTTTTCCGCATCCACACACTCTCCATTGCGAAAGGCCCAACTCATGTCCCAAGTCACTTTCGGTGGCGGCTGCTTCTGGTGTACCGAGGCGGTCTTTCAGCAGATCCGTGGCGTCACCGGAGTCGAGAGCGGCTACAGCGGCGGCGAGACGGTGAACCCGTCTTACGACGAAGTCTGCACGGGCCGCACCGGGCATGCTGAGGTGATTCAGGTCACCTATGACCCCGCCGTCGTCTCGTTCGAGAAGATCGTCCGCGTTCATCTGTGTACCCACAACCCGACGACCAAAAACCAGCAGGGAGCTGACCGAGGCACCCAATACCGCAGCGTGATTTTCACCCAATCCGACGAGGAACGAACGACGGCTTTGCATCTGATTCAAGAGGTCGAAGCCGCTCTCGGCCAGCCCGTGGTGACGGAGGTCAAGCCGTTCACCGTCTTCTACCCCGCCGAGGTCGAACACCAAAACTACTACCGCCGCCACACCGGCCAGCCCTACTGCGCCGCTGTCATCGAACCGAAGCTGGCCAAGTTCCGTCTGGCGTTCCCGGAGATGGTGGGCACGTAACGGCGTTTTCCGTAAGGCGGTCTTTCCAGGCCGTCCTTTCTACACGTCGTCATCGCGCTGCCGAATCCCACGAGACTGACCAAGGAGGTCGGAATTTAACGCCAAGACGCCAAGGCGCAGAGACGCCAGGAAGAGGCAGACATGTTTTGAGCGTTGATACACACACTGGCAGCGGCTAGCGAATTATCGATGCTCGGAGGCTTTTCGACTCACACGAACACTCTCCCCCTTGGCGTCTTTGCACCTTCGCGTCTTTGCGTTGACTTCCTCTGATTTGTGTCGAACGGACGGCCTGGAAAGGCCGTCCTACCTTCGTCTTAGTCCCCAGCTCCGCCTGGGGGCTGCATCTCCCCGAAGCTCCGCTTCGCCGCCGCTGGAGTGGACTTCCGAAGGAATGTGGTCGCGATCCTACACAAAATCCCTGGGGATTCGGGCCACCTTCCACCCCGCAGGGCAACGCCGTGTAGGATTTGCGCAAGGCGTTTCCCAGTGTTCTGCCCCCTCTCCCCCACAATCGATGCTGCTTTCGGAGAGGACTTCACTGTGGGGGAGAGGGCCTGAGCGTGCGGTGTGGCCCCCTCACCCCACCCTCTCCCCCGCAACACGCACCCTCCGAAATCCACGTCGCTCGCGGGGGAGAGGGGGCAAGAAGCGTGCTGGCGGCCTTGTGAGCGTGGTCCCGTGGAAATCCTTCACGGCGTTGCCCGCAGGGGTCGCAGCCCATAGCCGGTGGTCGAGCGCAGCGAATACCACTGGTTCACGTTCCAGCAGGCTCCCGTATCCCGAAGGGATTCCAGCCGACGCGCGGGAGTCAACGACACACAGGGCTGCAATCCCTTCGGGATAGGGCGGCTCGGGGGGGCCGCGAACCGGTGGTGACGCTGCGCTCACCACCGGCTATGGGCTGAAATCCCTTCGGGATAGATCGGGCTGATGAACGGAGCGACGGGAGGCAGTCTGCGGAGGCTTGAGTCTCCCGAGCGGGGCTGAGGACGGGAACCCTGCGTAGGATGGCGACCACACTCCTTCCGAATTCGAACAATCCCCATTGGTTCATGTCGCAACGGCCTGTCGTTCCACGTCGCGAGACGTTCGGCGAAGCAGGGCTTCGAAGATCGGCGTTCCCAAGCCGGAGCTTAGGAACGAGGTTCTAAGAATGTAATCGCATTTACATCAATTCGGCTTCGGCAGAGGGGCTGAATGTTTCATCACCGACCGGATCTGGCAAACAATTGGACGAGCAGCCGTTCATCCTCGATAGAGATTGAACTACAGAATTCGATTTGAATGATGGCGTCCACCAACTCAGCCCTCAACGCATGCATTCGATGTAAAGCGCTCGACCATTCGAATTCGCCAAGAGCTTCAGCGCTGGGCAGCGGGAGTGGGACTCTCACCCAATCCTCATTCTTTCCATTCGGCAGAATTGCACCCCAACCATCGGTATCACGCAGAAACCAGCATGATTTCACGCCCGGCCACTTGGTTTTCCAAGCGTTGTTGATCGGAGACCAGTGAACCGGGTCTTGGAAATTGTAGAGGGAGGCATACTGGATGCTGTTGATGCCGCTCTGGTCAGCGAGATAAAGACCGAAATTGCCTCGCAGTAGCTGGTTGGAACGCAAAATCTGCCTCGCCACGGCTGAATCTGGATCCGCATAGAGAACAGGAAGCAGCAAATCCCCACTCAGCATCGTCTGCTGGGCAGTCGCGGTCTCGACAACGGATAAGGCGTTGGCCAGCACATTCAGAATCTCTTTGCGACGCTGTTTAAGATCATTCAGCGCGTTGGCATCCTGCAGCTGGACCAGCGTCATCAGCCCTTTCGATGGACTGGCATCGGAAGCTTGCAGGAAACGGTAGTTGGCGGCCTGGATCAGCAGCCTGACATCGCGTTCGACAACATGAGCTTTCACAAAGGAGTTGAAGTGCTCAACGGGGATCTCGCGCTGACCCTGAATGATCTCGCGCTGACCCTGAATGATCTCGCGCTGCCCCTGAATCATTTCTTTGGTACGCCGTTCAATATCTCTGACTGTCTGTGACGACAGCGAGAGTTGACCGAAATCGCGTGGCTGCCATTTCATATCTCTCAGCAACTGGTAATGCGGCGCGACATACTCCGTTAGATATTGAGAGGCTTTGTCGCCATCAGCGGCCTTCAAAAGATGCTTCTCTGAAAGGGGAGCAGACATGCCATTACTGGTGGCAAACTGAAAACGTGCCTGCAACTCTTGCCAACCGCGATTAAACATTTCCGGATTGCCAGCCAAGTTGAAGTGTTTGCATTCACCATCATAATCTGCCTCCGCAGACAGTTGTTTCAGAAAATCATCGAGAAGCAATGCGTCTTTGTCTGCCATTTCTCGCAACAGCGCATGAACGTCCTGTACCTGAGTCCCAACCTCGCGGATCGCTTCCTTCACTTCCACGAGCTCAACCCTCAACTCGCGAATCTGCTTTTCTATATTTAGCAGTTTATCGTATATCTTCTGCTGAGACTCCATGACTTGCCGAAAAGCGTCCATGACTTCCTGATGGCGCAGTTCTTCGGCTGATGGACCACCCCCGAAGGCAAGGCCCAGCACGCCCGCGACCGCACCAAGCCAGTCACCTTTCACTGCGGACTTGAAGACCTGATTCGCCTGTGCCCCCTTCGCGACGGCTGTACTGGCCACTTTGACAAACTCCGGATCACATCCAAGTTGTCCCAGTCCGTTGATGAGTTGGTTACTGGCTGCGAAGTAGTCATCCAGCCGTTCGGCGACTCGCAGACGAGTCTGCCGGGTCAGTTCTGCCTCCTTGCCAGAAATGTTGAACGCGGGGTGATTCAGAAAGCGGACTCTCGCATCTGCCGACGGCAAGGATTCGTAAATCCCGCTCGCCACCAGGTCGAGTTTCAGGCCGTTCTCGATCGTCTTGTTGAGAGTGGCCTGAGAAATAGCCTTTTGTTGAAGCAATTCTTTCCTGACTTCGTGGAAGCCAGCCTTAACCGTGACGAGTGTGTCCTCTTGGACAACCTGAACCGAGTCAATCTGTGCCTGCATCTCCCGGAGCGTGGCAACGGTGTATTTCAAGTGTGCGTGCTGCGTGATCAGGACTGCGACGGTATTTCGATCAACACGATCCACCGACTGTCCGATACCGTCAACTTGTGTACCTAAGACTTCAAGTTTGTCTCCCAAGACGCCCACGTCCTCTTGCAACTGGCGGAAGTAGTCAAGTTGAACCCTGCGAGCATCTTCTGCTTTAGCTTGTTCTTGTCCATCCTTGTACTTCTCATACACCCACGTGCCACCTTCGTAAGCCAGAGTAAGAATTGTCATGGCATCCTTCACACTGAGGACTTCCATGTATTTGTTTACAACATCAACTTGCGAGTCAGATACGTCTTGATCAACCAGTTTTGTGATATCGACTCTCGCCAGCGCCTCAGCAAATTGCTTTTGAAGCTTCTGGTCAGTAATAGGTTCACGCAATGATCGCCGCAATCGCATTCCGTTCTTGCCAGCGTCTTCGCGGAGTTGCTTGTAGACCTTGAAATATGGATTCTCGAATGTGGTCCCTTCAAAATGTCGTGCGACAATCACCGGTGTCAGACGATCCGATGAATCGGTCCGGGCCAGCTTCGACTGGTACATCGCTGTGTATCTGGCGCGGATGCGATCCAGTCGTGTTGCTGCATCTGGTTCGAAGGGCAATGGAGATTGCTTATCAGGTTCGGCGAGCTTTCGCATGACCTCAATCGGCAGACCTTGCGGACTGTCAGCCCTTGCAGTGCCTGCCAAGAGAATCGACGACAAGAGGCACGCGGTGAGTTTCCGAAACATCTGTGTATTTCCCCCAAAAACAGTTGTGTTGAAGCCCATTCCAGCTATTGCTCGGCTAGCGCCCCGCCGGGTTCTTCTGGTTCTTCGCCTCTTCAGCTCTCAATTCGATGAGAATCTCGTTCTTCAATGCATCGTAGAACGACTTGTCACGTTTCGAATCATCGATGAGTTCCATCCGCAGAACGGAAACTTCCTTCTTCAAAGCTTCAATCTCATAGGAAGTACTACCCACAAAAGCACCGAAGTCATGCCGTAGCCGCTCGGTCACGATTGGCGAGGTCAATTCGAAAGCGACAAGCGAACGTGCGTTTCCTTCTATCCCTGCCGTACTCTTGAGCTTGCGGTCGCGCCATTCCACGCCGATCTCGTGCTCACCTGGACCTCGCTCGATGAGAGCGAACAACAACAATTCTTCTCTGGGAACCTGATTAGGTTCTGAGTGCCTATTTAGGTCAGGTCCATTGAGACGATTCATAGTACTCACTTCGACTCCGTCGACGACAAGCCGAAATGTAATCTGACCAATCACTTTCCTGTTGAAATCAGCATCAGTCGCAAGACCACCGGTCCGTGCGAGGATAAAGATTGGACCTCCAGTCGTCTTAAGTTTTGTCGACATCCCGGGAAAGGGTGCCCATTCAGGGCTGTCTGAAATTTGGCTGTCGGTAAGCTGGATGAACTTCGGTCGCAGGCCCTGATCAGGGTCCGATGGCTGTGGGGGACCGGAGAGGCACATTCCTCCGCCAATCGCCAGCAGGCAGAGGACTGGAATCCAGTTGCTGTTCATGGGCATTCCTTTGAATGCGAGCAGACATCTTTTGATTGGGTCTAGCTAGTGCCCCCGCCAAGCTAAGAACTGGGGTAGGAGGGCTGGCCGATATCGGTGAGACTTCGGGGGCACAAGGAGGTGCTCATGAACAAGAAGTATGTGGTCCGATTGTCGGACGAAGAACGTGCGTTGTGTCAGGATGTGGTCAAGAAGTTAAAGGGGACATCGCAGAA
>JAYSUV010000675.1:0-8247 GCA_043718945.1 Planctomycetota bacterium | reverse complement strand
TGAAGACGATGTGATAGGCGAGTTTCGTGAACGCTCCCACGACGCACTCCTGTCGCCGCTCTCGCGGCTGGTTCTGTGTTGCGGAACTCGTCCCGTGGGCTGGCGGCTGCCGCCGCTGCGCCCACGGCTACACGCTGCGGCAGCTTTCGCTGCCCAGAGGAGGTGACGGACGACAGACCACCCAGGCAATCCCTCTGCTTCCTGTGCCAAGCAGACATCGCTTGGGATGTTAGGGTGACTTAGGCACAAGGCGGATTGTAAGCTGCGAGTGTCTCGTATTCCCACCACCTGACCCAGCCACTCGTCGGGAGGATGCGTTCCAGCGTCTCGATGCATTGTTCTTGGCCGCGAGAGCGGCGGCAGCATGTAGCCGTGGGCGCAGCGGCGATAGCCGCCAGCCCACGGTCCCGATTCACGAAGTTCGTCCCAGCCGCGTAAGTGGCGACAGCGATTCGCCAAGTTTCGTGAACGCTCCCACGACGCATTCCTGTCGCCGCTCTCGCGGCTGGTTGGGTGTTGGCGGAACTGGTTCCGTGGGCTGGCGGCTGATGCCGCTGCGCCCACGGCTACACGCTGCGGCAGCTCTCGCTGCCAGGAGGGGGTGACGGACGACAGGCCGCCTAGGCAATTCCTCTGCTTCCTGCGCCAAGCAGACATCGCGTGGGATGTTAGGGTGACATAGGCACAAGACGGATTGTAAGCTGCGCGTGCCTCGCATTCCTATCTGTGGCCCTGCAATCCAGGCATCCAAAGCGATGTCTGGGCCACCCGCCCTCTCGAACGTACGATGGGTAATCCTGCCCGTCGCCGCTGACGTTCGATTTATGTCGGTGGGACAAGCTCGCTCTGGAACACCGGCCCACCACGGATGACCCGTGTTCCGATAAAGGTGGGCCTACATCACTTTGAGGGAAGTGGATACCTATTTCCTACAATTAATCTTCTGGCTCTGACGGTGGATCAATCACGAGCGTCAGTCCGAGGTCTTTCAGCATAGAAGCCAAGAGATACCCGAACGAGTAATCGGATTTCCCGCCGAGATGCATGGCAATCAGCTCCAATTTGGCATTCAGCACAGGACCACCTCCATCTCCGACCTTAGTGACACGCGTGTAGTGAATTGTGCCGTCTGGTTGCATCCGCTGAATAGTTGCTCCATTGGATACTCCAGAACCGGCACCAATGATCGTCACGGAATCTCCTACTCTGCATGTTTCCGCAAGCCCGACGATGGACCTTCCTTCAAGAGGGAGGATATTTGTCGCTGCAACATTGGGTGGTATGGGTACAAATCCCATATAATCTCGATAACCGAGATCAGCAGCGGATGGTTGTGCATGAATCGTTTCGGACTTCCGTGGCATCTCACTCTCGTTCATCAGCCTTCCAATATGAGTCACACCTCGGTACACATCCATAGTTCCTACAGAATAGGCATGCCCTACGCCGCCGAATAAGACCGCATAACGGTTTCCCAGATCGTCTCGCACGATACAACATGCCGAACCTTGTTCACGCATATGGTCGCCCTCTTTAATGTACAAAATGCATCCAGGTCGGATCGGTCCAGTCGTGTCATGCAGTTCTTTGAGGATGTTCTGGTTATTTCTGAGTACCTTAAGTCGTTCCGAGTATTTCTCCAGCAAGTCTGGGTTGTCGGCAATCTCTCCTCTGCTCTTGGCATCTATTAATTGCTCCAAGATTCTTATCGACTCATTCTTGGCGGCAGATTCTCGAATGCTGCTAAATAGTGCCTCATCTTTGGCAGCCGTCTCCTGTTTCACCGCAGTGATCGCGGCCTTTTCCGATTCTTGTGCCGCTAGGGTCGCTGCCTTCTCTTTCTCAATCGCGACTTTCAGATCTGCCAGAGCCTGGTCGGCGACGCCTTTCTGGGCAATAGCTTCATCCTTCTGTTTCGTCGCCTCGGTTCTCTGCTTCTCGGCGATCCCCCTCTGCTTATTGGCATCGCTCCAGCGATTATTGGCGAACAGCAGGCAGCATACTGAAAACAGCAACAGAGACCCGAAGATCAATTTCCATGTCCGATCAGACTGACTCTTCGACCGTTCGCGCAGCCAGCACGTCTCGATGTACCTGCGTTCCAGCGGATTCCGGTCGTGATAGCTCCGCACTTCTTGCAGCGCTGCATCACAGAGCAGCGGCGGCACGGGCAGTTGCTGCTCATTGACTGAATTGAACGTGGGCAACCCGAGCTTGGTCCTCCAGCAGGTGGGCACCTCTTGCTGTCGCATCAGGCTCCAGGTCTCGGCTCGTTCCCGAAATTCCACTCGCGCTCGCAGCCATTCGGCGTAGGTGTTCCATTCCGTCACCAGATTGCCAGAGCGCAGCGCGACCTGATCGACCTCTGTCGAACTACCCGGCGTCACCCGGATCACTCCCGCCTGAGCCAGGCCATCGATCATGCGGTCGACCAAGCAGGTATCCGCATCGACATCATGCAGCGAGGTCCGGGATGTCGGAACCGCTTCAAACACACGCTTATCGGCGGGCAACCGGGCCAGTCGCAGCAAAATGCGGCGGGCCACTTGGCGGTGCTCATCGGGGAGACTCTGCAGCCAGCGATCCGCAGCGGCTGTGGTGTCCGTGAGAGTTCCGGAGTCAAAATCCTTGAGCAGGGAATCGAAGTCCGGATCGGCAAACGGATTGGGGGCGCTCGACTCCAGGCGGACAGAGGCAGCGGCCCGTGACATCCAGTAGTTGATAATGGCCTGTGCCGATTGCCGGTCCTCGCGATTGTCGAGGATGGCCCCAGTCTCGACCGCCCTCTGGACCAGCGGGGCGATGATCTGGGCGTGCGATCCGTCGATGGGCTGCTTCCCCAGAGAGGCTTGCAGGGCCGAGTGTTCGGTCTGTAGCGCCGACAGGGAGGCGAATCGTTCCGGGCGAAGAGCTTCGGCGATCATGGGACATGCTCCAGGGCGTCGGCCAGGACGGTGGCGGCCCGCAAGAGGTTGTTGGTGACTTTCAGCAGGGCTTCGTCCGTCTTCTTGAACAGGTCGTCGAACTTCTCAACGACATCATGAAATGTGTCTGAAGACGGAGTGGCGTCGAAGGCGTCGGCGGCCCGCCGCGTGCGGGTCACTCGCGAATCATTGGGTCGCAGGACTGCCAATTGTTCCAGCCAGTTCCGCACGTCACTCCACCCCAGAATCGCGGCGGGCACGACCGTCGCGATACCCGCAGCGAGGCGGAGTTCGTTGTCGATGTTCTGGCACAGGTCGTGATCGTCAATCAACTGCTCCAAGCGCTGGCACGGATCCCGGAAGCTGGCGACCTGGGCTGTGAGCCCGAGTTCCGCGATGGGCAGGTTGTCGAGCAAGTCCACGAGATCGGACACCTTGAGTCGCCGGGCACAGGCCACCAACTGGATGTTCAGGTCTCTCAATTGCTGATCGGGAATGCGGGCCAGATTGGCAAACGCGGAGGCGTACTTGGCCGCATCTGCCCCCAGGAGGTCATCCACGGCGGACGCGAATTTCGGAACCCACACCGCCAAGGGCGGTGCTTTCGGGTGTTCCGTCTCCGCAGCCCACCGTCGACCGTCTTCCACCCATTGGTGAAGATCCTCCACCGTGGTCTCGGGAATGGGGCTTCCGTTCCGGGAGCGCTCGGCGGCTTCCTCTTGAATCTGGGGTAATATTCCGCTGAGGTTGTGAAGCAGTTCGTGCAGTTCTTTGTACGCATTGAGATAGCCGAACCACACCCGGCGTCCACGAAACTCCAGTCCAAACTGACGCAGTTTTGCCCGGTCGACAGGCACCGCGACCGGGGACGGGGTGCCCTCCCGAATGGCCTGCAGGTCTGGTTGCAGGCCGGGTTTGTGTACCCCGACGGCCTGCATTAACTCCGGGATTATCGAATTCCGTTCAAACCAATCGATCAACTTGAACACGACTGTCGAAAACGGCTTGCTGGCATCCACCAGCAAATGCAGCCTCTGGTTGAAATCTTCCCGAACGAGAATCTCCAACTCGTCCTGATTAAAACGGAGCGAGATGAGGTCTTTCAGGGCCTTGACCTGCGCCCCGTTCAACTCGGCGGCGGGATGGGGGATGACAGTCATGGGAGCGCTCCTCCCAACACGTCACTCTTCCCCTGGCGTTCCAATCGCTCGCGAATCGGAAAGATCGGGATGCCCTGATTCCATTTCGCGGGATGGCCCTGATCGGGATCGCCATAGTGATGCAGGGCGATCAGATTCCACTCCAGATCAAACACGGGAGAGCCGCTGGAGCCGCCTTCCGTGTTGGTGGCGTAACGCACCCGTGTGCCGTTGCTGTTCAGCCACATGGGTGGGTTCGCAGTGCGATCAATGGCTGACGTATCAATGCCGAGTTTCATCGGCCAGCCGTTCGGATGCTGGGCGATGATCACCCCCATCGGAGAATTGTAAACCGGAGCCGCTTCCGGAATAGACACCCAGCCTCGCGGGGGCGCGCCGGAACCCGGGTGAGCCGCCCACGGCTGATCCCCCACGGGAGCTGACAGCCGGACGAGGGCATAGTCCAGTTCGTCCGTCGTCGGCACGGTCTGATCGGGTTGCCCGGCGATTTCGGCGGGGGTGTACTTGCTGAAATCGACGTTCCAGTCGGTGGGATGCAGTGTGACCGGGGTCCGCATTTGCGTGCCATCCGGCAGCTTCTTGAAATCGAAGACGCACTCCACATCGGCGCGAGTCATGGTGCCCGACAGGACCGGCTTCAGCACGTGATAGTTCGTCAGGACCGCATCAGGCCCCACCAGAAACCCCGTCCCCTGGGCCCGCCCTTTCAAAGTGATCTGACACACTCGACCTTCGACCGAGGTCATGCGTTCTCGCCACACGCCAAAATCGGCGAACGAGAGGTGATCGCGCACCGTCCGTTCCAACCCCGTCTGCGTCGCATCCGTCGGGCTGCCAGCGACGAGGATGCCCGATTTCTCCACATAGACGGGGACGGACATCCCATACTTGCGGGACACCTCCTGCATCTTGGCGTGGCGAGGGCGGCTGACGGCAGCGGCCCGAATAAGTTCCGCCTTTCGTCCGTTGCGTTCCGACCATTCCAGCAGCTCGAAGACCCGCGTGGAGAGATTCCCAGCCCCGACCACATGATCGAGCCGGACATCCAGGCACTCTCGCAGCACAATTCTCAAATCATCTTCGGAATAGGCGTCGAGAAGCGCCTCCCGGATGGTACGAACATCAATACCCGGCATCATGGCCCATGGCTCCGCTGTGCGTTTTCGATCGGTCACACACGGTGACATTGTGTACCCTCCCCTGACAGATATCAACGGCATATGCTCGATGGATGCAAGAATTCGGGTGAAAGTCTCGCGACTTCTTCCGCACAATAACGCAAGCGTTCAGGGAGTTCGGCGATTCAACATCTGCACGAGGATTTTCCAGATGTCCGCATGTCCCTCGGTCGGGTAATCAGAATACTTCACGTGGCAGTTGACCCTGGCCTGATGAGCGGCGGAGTGGCACTGTCAATGGAGGCTCCACCTCCGAATGAGGGTCGATTTGGCGTGGCACTGGCGATCGGCCGGATGCCACTGGCGGTCGCTTGGGGCCGCCCGTGTTTTCGAGCGTGAACCGTAGCTCTCGATGTTGCTGGTCCCCCCACACCGGCGAGTCAAAGCCCTCGTCAGTGGCACCCGGCGTGATCCATAACCGCCTGCAAAACGCCCCGACCAACGCCCTGCTCAGCGAGAGTTCCCCCGGGATCCACCATCCGCGTCAACGAGCAGCACGGGGAACTGACGTTCGACGCGGGGTGAGGAATTTGCTTCCCGCGAAAGTCATGACTTCGCCGTCCGACTTCTTCTCCGCCTTCGTCGGGTTGAGGGGCTGGGCAACTCACTCTGGCGGGGGAGGTAGTTCAAGGAATCGTTGTCTCAGCGGAGCGGGAACTGCATCCGGCGGAGGGGGCAGGAGTTCGACGTTTCCCCGCAGCCCATCGGGGCGGACCGGGCCATTGTCCCGGACGGTCAAGCGACCTTGTTGAGCCGAGGCGAGCTGAGACCGCAGACCCCGCTCCGTCTGGTCCAGAGTCGTCACCATCAGCTGCATCAATGAGTCTTCATCACTGCTGGCTGTGTGTTCGCTCGGGAGTTCGACTTCGACAATGCTACGCTTCATCGTCTCGTGGACATATCCGGCCAGTGATCCCCCCTTGTACACCCGATCAAACGGAGCGGCGTCGTATTGGGGCAGCAACTTGCGGGGAAGAAAGTCATCGCTCCGGACGGTTCCACGAGTGCTGCGCGACTCGACCACATGCACGACGAGTTCTGGATTGAACTGATTGAGGATTTGCATGACGGCCCGCGTCTCGGGCTCGCTGCCGGGCTTCTCACCGGTTTCTCGACGGGGACTGGCTGTGAAGCGGGTCGAGGGGAAGTTGAGGTTGAGGTCGACACCGCGCGAATTGGTCAGAGTGCGATCCGCCTGGCCATCGGGGTTGGGAGTGCGCACGACCAGCACTGACAATTGCACGGGCACCAACTCTTCACGAGCCAGCACTCCAGCCAATTTCTCCGCCAGTGCTACGGTCGCGTCCGAATTGCCGGTCAGGCTGCTGAGTACGGCGATGCGACGCGGCCCTTTGCCGAAGACAGCTGTCTCGATGGGGCGACGTTTGTTGCTCTCGAAATCGCGCCGCCATTGGACGGGCCCGAGTTCGATGGGTATCGCAGGCAGATCGATCGGTGTGGGTTTGGGTTCCTGGTGAGCGACCTCATGGGGAGTAGGAACTGCGGGCATCGGCGTGACTGACAGGGGAGCCTTCACCGGAAACGGCGACGACTGGCCGAGATCGACCTCCAGTTCGAGGAACTGCCGCTCTTGGGGCAACAGCTCGCGCGAATTGCGAAGTGCGGATCCTCCTTGCGGACGCTGCTGCGTCTGAGGAGAGGTCGGGCGCGGAGCGAACGGCTGCTGGGCGTGAACGAGGCTGCCGAGTCCCATCAGGGGCAACGCCATCATCAGCCCCGCGCGCATGCGGGAGTCAGTACTCATCTCTGGTCCTCCGTGGGGAATTCACGGATTCACGAGGGCAGGGTCGCCGGGGCGGACGAGGTTCCGATCCGGTCAATCAGGCATTCAGTCGTCGTCACAACTCAGCCGCATCCGCAACTCGTCGAGTTGCCGGGCGTAGTCATCGGATGTCGAGTGGACATGTTCCCCTTCGGTGACGAAGCGGATCGTATCACTCAGCGGCAAGCGGTCTTCCAGAATTTGCTCGAATGCATCCAGATCATGCCCATACATGATGAGCAGTTTGTGCTCATCGAACTGGATCTCCATCGGATACCGCGAGTGCATGATCGCGATGCCGGTACAGCCATCATTCGTGAGCAGGTCTTCGAAGTCGTAGAGCGTGCTCTTCAAGATGGGGAGATCGATCTGCTCGCGATAGATATCGACATGGCCGTCCCGCTCGTCCTCATGACTGGTCTCCAGGACCACGTTGACCTCATCCCCGAGTGGCTCCAGCAGATCGATGAACAGATCGAACAGCCGTTCCTTCGTTTGCGCCGCCATGATGACGGGAATCTTGGTTCCGGTCTCGGGATCGCGATACGTATCACGACGCCAGCCCGCGCTGGGGATGACGCTCAAGTCCATCGACGGACGAACCGCATCGGTCAGCAGGAAGCTGCCGTAGCGGGCGATCCGCAGATGCTCTTCGAGTTGTTTGGTACTCGCGGTATCGAAAGCACTGCGAGGCTTCGTGAGCGATCCATCGCGGAAGGCGTCCTTCGTCAGTCGCGTGAGGAAACCCATGTTTCCCTCCTTCCGGTCGATTCGTGGTGGCGATCAGCGTACACTCGTTGAAAGGTCGGCCAGAGCCGCACTGTTCAATCGGAGTTCCATGAACCTTAGCACGCTGTCTGAACGTGGGTGGGATGGCGAGATGACGTGAGCCATTTTTCCAAGAAGCGTCTGGAGCAGATGCCACGGGAGCCATTTGGTACGGCTCGACCAGTTGGGTAAGAGGTCGTTTTGTAGGAGAGGTATGGTGTCAGGGTGCGCCGGCGTAAGCTGGGGGAGAGTCGCGAATGAGAGAGTCGCACGAGAGAAGACCTAGCCAGTCGCCTGGGCCTCGAGTGATGCGGCGGGACGGGCAACTGGCCAGTCGAAGCGTTCACAGAGGGACAGCCGGGCTGTGTATTGAGCTCCACTGGATTAATTTATAAGCGGCATCTGTTTGTGGTGGCCGACCTTGTCCTGACAAG
>JAYSUV010000674.1:0-26427 GCA_043718945.1 Planctomycetota bacterium | reverse complement strand
AGGAGTTCCCCCAGATGCGTGATCAGCACATTGATCGGATCGACGACCGTGTAACCGAGGGCTTCCGCCTGGCGACGGAGATCTTCTTGAATCCACTTGGCCTTGAGGCCAAAAGCCGGTTCGCGCGTCGGCTCGCCGGGCAGCACCACGTCACCCTCGGGTGGGGCGAGGGCTAGCCAATGGGCGAGGCGGAGTGTCGCTCGGCCGACTTCTCGACCGGCGATCAGAACACGGTATTCCTCGGGATCGAGTTCGGTGTTGTTCGTGATCCGAATCTGCGGAATCCAGACTCCGTGTGTACGGGCGAACTCTTGTCTCAGAGAAGTGATTTGGGCGGCGATCCCCTTCTCCCGTTTCTGAATCACCAAGGGAATCAGTCGGGCGCCGACCTCGATGACCGAACGATCGGTGGAGAGAAACTCCTGGAGTTGAATCGAGTCTTTGCCGGCAGCTGTGGTGGTCTCCTCGGCCGGGGCAGCGGGACTGGTCTTCTGGGGGCGATCCAGCGACCGCAGCCACCAGAACAATCCACCCGACAACAACAAAAAGGGCCACTTCGGAAGACCCGGTGCGAGCGCCAGTGCCCCGACGAGGAGAGCGCCCAAACGCAGGCTGCGGGACTGCAGATTAAGTTGATCGCCCAGTTCTTCGCCAAGGTTCCGCGACGAACCGGACTTGGTGACCAGGATCCCCGACGCGGTGGCGACAATCAGTGCCGGAATCTGCGAGACCAGTCCATCACCGACGGTGAGGACCGAATAGAGCCGAATCGATTCGACAATCGATAGCCCGTTGATGACACCCGAGGCCACGCCGCCCAATAAATTGATGGCGGTGATCATCAAGCCCGCGACAGCATCGCCGCGGACGAATTTACTGGCTCCGTCCATCGCTCCGTAGAAGTCGGTTTCACGGGCGAGTAGTTCACGGCGGCGGCGGGCTTCAACGTCGCTGATGGAACCGGCGTTGAGCTCTGCGTCGATCGCCATCTGTTTGCCCGGCAACGCATCGAGGGTAAATCTCGCAGCGACTTCCGAAACCCGTGAAGCCCCCTTGGTGATCACCACGAACTGGATGATCACCAGGATCAGGAAGATCACCAGTCCGACCACCAGATTGCCGCCGATGACCACTCGGCCGAAAGCCTCGACAATCTTGCCACCAGTACCCTCAAGGAGAATGAGCCGAGTCGTGGCCACGTTGAGCGCGAGTCGGAACAGCGTCAATAACAACAACACCGAAGGAAACGCGGAGATCTCGATCGCGCTGCGGGCATTGAGCGAGACGACCAGCAGTACGAGCGTCAGCGCAATGCTGGTCGCCAACCCCATGTCGAGGATGATCGCCGGGACCGGCACGATCATCACGAACAACACGCCGATCATGGCCAGCGAGAGCAACACTTCGCTCTGCTGGAACCATCGAACAGCGGTGGTGGAGTCGGAGCCAGTCATGAACAACTCAATCGGACGGAGGATTTAACACTGAGGCGGTCACGCGGTCAGGAGAATCACTTGGGCATAAAACTCAGACTCAAGGCTTTGAGCAAGACGACCCAACCATCGAGCAAGACAAACAGCAACAGCTTGCACGGTGTCGAGATGACGACCGGCGGCATCATGATCATGCCCAGGGCTGTGAGCACCACGGAGACCACGAGGTCAATCATCAAGAAGGGAAGATAAAGGCAGAACCCCATGATGAATGCGGTTTTGAGTTCGCTCGTGACGAACGCGGGAACGAGCACTCGCGTGGGGATACTGGTCGATGAGCTTGTCACTGGTAGATGGGCCAACTCGCAAAACAGGGCCAAGTCGGCCTGTCGAACTTGATTGAGCATGAAGGTCCGTAAATGTTGCTCGCCTTGATGCCACGCCTCCTTGGCCACCAATTCGCCGTCGAGGTAGGGGCGGACTGCGTCCCGTTCGATCGCGTCAAAGGTCGGCCCCATAACAAAGGCGGTAAGGAACAACGACAGCCCGATAATCACAGGGGTCGGCGGAATCTCCTGCGTGGACAGAGCCTTGCGAACGAAGGAGAGAACAATCACGATCCGCGTGAAGGCCGTCATCATGACCAGCGCCGACGAGAGCAGGCTGAGCGCGCCGAAGAGTAGAGCGATCTGCACCGGGGAGCCTTGCGTCGCGGTCGGCGCTTTCAGCGCCTCTTCCATTAATAGATCAATGCTGGTCGACATACTTCCTCCTTGAACGCGTGCTCGTCGTGTTGGGAACGGTACTTCCGTGCGGGGTGATTGTTTCAGGGGCCTTGTTGGAATGGGCGGCGGCAGTCTGGGGCTTGGTCGCGGACTTGGCCGCTGGCAGGACCGCTCACACATCTCCCCCCAAGGCCTGCAGTTCTTGATAAACGTTATGAAACGCCACCTCCTCCGAGGCTTTGGCGACTTTGGACTTGGATGGCGACGATGCGAGTTGAGCTTTGTCCGCCGCCGTGTGTCGTCCTGTCGTTTTCATGCTGGTCAATAGTCCGAGGGGGACGACCTGTCGGATTCCGCCGCCATCGATCGCCACCAACACGGTTTGATCCTCGACATCGACCAGGAACAGACCGGAGCGACGGGGCAAGGAAAGGGCCGATGACAGCCGGAGACGACTGGTCGTGTGGCGAACATCGAGCGCGGGGCGAACTTGATAAATCCAAACGACGCCTCCGAGGGCGAAGAGTCCCACGACGCCGAGCATCCCGAACAACCACTTGAACAGACCGGTCTCGGCAGCTGTGATCGTGTCCATCGGCGAGAGCAATTGTGGGAGTTTGGCCGACGGTTGTGCGGTGAGTGTCGGCAACAGGCTGGGCGAAGCGGCGACCGGCAGGGTCGCGGCGGCTTCCCCGTCTCCGGGAGAGACCGTCTCCTCCGACACCAATTCGATCGGATGCTGAGCGACCTCGATGATACGCCGTTCGATACCGCGAATCGGATCTCGCCAGACATCATCAAACGAAGCGATGGACGCATCGTGAAATGGAAGAAGCTGCGACTCCGAGTCATCCACCGACTGCGCGAGTGCGGGGGTGATCGCCAGAGACAGCAGTCCCCATCCCAGAGCATGTCGAAAGGTGAACATCGCGAGGATCCTCTAGTTGGAAGCAGTGAACACCGGGGCGACCTGAGCCGATGACTCGACTTCGGTGATCCGGACCGCGTAGGCGTCGTCGACGACCACGACTTCGCCCCGTGCGAACCGCACTCCTTGAGCGAGCAAATCGACCGGCTCGCCGACCTGACGTTCGAGTTCCAGAACCGATCCTTCTCCCAATTGAATGAGCTCTCCCATGGGAAGGACCACTCGTCCCAGTTCGACCGAGACCTGCACGGTCACGTCCATGAATCGGGACATGCCGTGACCGGGGCCTGCGGATTTCGCTCGGAGCGGTGGGAATTCGGCGGGATGGATCGCGACTTGTGGATCGTCGGACACAGGTGGTTGATAAGTGCTCATGGCCGGATTCGTCGTGAGGTTGACGGAAGAGGAATTGCGAGTGGGAGTGTGTAGGGGTCACTCTGGATCGGACAGGAGTCCGCGGATTTCAAACGCGCTATGGGTGCCGACACGTCCGGGATGTCCGCCGAATTTCGGCTGTCCGGCGACGCGACAGACCATCGGCTTGTGAATCGATTGATTCAGCAACAGGACATCTCCCACTTGAAGGCGAGAGATTTCGGAAACTTTGATGTCGGTGGACCCCAGTTCGACCACGGCAGTCATGGGCAGAAGCCGAGCCAAGGCCGCGAGTGGTTTGGATTCCTGGGACAGCTTGGGGGGGGGGGCGACGATCCTTGAGTCAATTAGTCTCGCCGTCGCCTCTTGGGGCAGCACCCAACTCAAGGGAGCCGAAAAATCGTCGAACACGAGAATCCAATCGCACTTGATCGTGGGCTGGGCGTGCCCCAACAGTCGCGATCGGCTGGGCCGTTCGATGACCTGCGTGAGCACGATCTGGGGAGGTGCATCGGCCGGCCAAGCTTGTACGAGCGAGGGGAGCAACTGTTGCAACATCATTTCGAGGACGGCGAGTTCCGCTCGACTCAAGTCGCGATTGGCTTCGGGCGGGATTCCGGGGGCACGACCTCCGAGAATGCGACTGACAAGTTCCAAGGCAAGGGTTTGCGAGAGGGCCACTAGCGACGTGGCTCGTTCGGAACCCACATGGACCTCGAACCCAAAGCCAGGATCGGACAGCTCACCCACATGGGACCGGGAGTCAGCGGTCGCGACGGTCGGTGAGCGGAGTTCACCACCGCCGCAGTGCAGTCGTAACACGTCGTTGCCGAGCGTCGTGGCATCCGTCATCCAGCGTTCCAGGACTCGGATCGCCGCTGGAGAAATACGCCGACGCTCGCGAAAGTCGTATGGGGTAGGAGTCGTGTTCTGCCGACGCTCGCGAAACTCGTAAGGGGTAGGAGTGGTGCTCATTGAATATTGAACTCCTCGAACAGGACATCTCGTACGCGATCGTGACCATCGGGACACAGTACAACGTTGAATTGATCCTGGATTTCGCGCCGCAGCATGTTGAGTCCGGCGGCCCCTCGAATCTCGGCTGTGTCTTTGTCCGACAAATGCCCAATCAGCCAGTTCTTCAAGATGGCTGATTGCGTTTCGATGAGCTTGCGAATGGACTCCTCGTGCCGCCGCTCAACTTGCAACGTCAGTTTCATTCGGAGGTAACGGTTCAGCCGTCCCTCATCCAAGTTGACGACGACCTCGCCAAAGGAGAGATTGACTGGTTCCCGCATCTCCGGTGTCTCTTCCGACGCGGCGGCGACGGTCTCGGGAGCATGTGGCAGGAATTTTGGTGTGGCATAGCCCACTCCGCCCCCAATGAGCGATGACACAAGGCATGCAACAATGCCCGATTTCGACTTGGGGGGGTCGCCTCCGGCGTCGTCTTTCGCATTCGGCTTTTCCGCCATCGCAGTTCTCCGGATTCCGTTCCGTGTGACCGGGCTTTCCCGTCTGTGTATTAACTTATCGCCCCCCCCGACGAGTAAATGGAATATATGATGTTTGGGTCGACAATTATGGTCACGAAAACCTTGTGGGCTGCTGGTGTTTCGTCGCGATAAAAACGGATTGAACGCAGCGCGGCGACCTTTATCCAGAGGTGAGTGGAGACACGCACGGCGACCTTTACCCAGAGGTGAGTGGAGACGCGTACGGCAACAAGTTTCCTCGTGGTGAGTCGAATGGAAGCAGAATTTTCTTCCGCCCCGAGGACGAAACGCTCCGGCCGGGGACTTGGGCCGATTTCGCCAGGACGCGTCCGGGCTGCGGAATTACTGAGGGATCGTTGTTGCAATCGGTATGGCACGCAGATTGCTTACTGTCCCTACCAGTCGCACGATCAAAGGAGTCGTTACATGTACGCAGGGATCTACAACGCGGCATCGGCCATGGATGCGGCTGAACGCTGTCATGAACTCACTGCATACAATCTCGCCGCCGCAAACATCCCTGGATATAGCCGACGTATTGACGTGGGCCAGGTCGGTGAACAGCAGTCTGGTGCCGAGACCCATATCGATTTCACGCCAGGGAGCTTGCAACGGACCGGACGACCTCTGGATGTGGCCCTTGTGGGCGAAGGTTTTTTCACCGTGCAGGGATCGGATGGCAGCTCACTCTACACGAGGGCGGGCGGTTGGTTCCTGAACTCCGAGGGAGAATTGACTACGGTCGACGGCTTACCCGTCCTGGCCAGTGGTCGACCAGTGCAACTTCCGCTGACGGCTTCCGAAAACGATCTCACGGTCAGTGAAACCGGTGAGCTGCGAGTCGGCGAACAGTCGTTGGGGACGTTGGATATTGTGACGTTCAATGACCCGAACGGCCTACAACCTGTGGGGCACACACTGTTCCAAGCCCCCCCCGAGCTGGCACCCACCGCGGCCACTGCTCGCGTCCAACAAGGGGTTCGGGAACTCTCGAACGTCTCGATTCCGCTGGAACTGGTCCGCATGCTGGCCGGGGTCCGCAACTACGAGGCGGCCCAACGTGCGATGCAAACACTTACCAAATCGATCTCACAACGAATGGAGAACTAGAGCATGCCAAGAAATGGTCTTCGGTCGAAGCCATCAGCGATCAGCCGTCAGCGGTCAGCCAGACTCTCAAACAACAAAGCCGACGGTTGACCGCACGCAAGTCCTGACCGGGGTTCGCGACCCAGTCACTCATTCACTATCGAGGAGATTGTTCCATGCTGAGAGCCCTATACACCAGCGCGACCGGAATGCGGGCGCAGGAGATGTTGATCGACAACACGGCGAACAACATCGCCAACGTCAACACCAACGGGTTCAAGCGAAGTCAGCTGGACTTCGCCGACCTGCTCTATTCCACCTTCAAAGCGCCCGGGACTGAAGTCGCCGCGGGGCAGCCCTCCCCTACGGGGTTGCAGGTCGGCAGCGGCGTGCGGGCAGTGGGCACGACCAAGGTCTTCTCCCCGGGAACATTCGCCCAGACCAGCAATCCGCTCGATGTCGGGATCGAGGGGGATGGGTTCTTCAAAGTCACTCTGCCCAACGGAGAAGCTCGATACACTCGTGACGGAGCGTTTCGCACAGACTCCACGGGGCGGCTGGTCACGGGAGATGGTTTTCTCCTTGATAGCGCTGTGACGATTCAAGACGGGATCTCCCTCTCGAAGTTGAGTATCGGAGCCGATGGCACCGTGACGGGGATCACAGCGGGTTCGCCGGAGTCCTCGGTCAACCTCGGGCAAATCCAATTAGTGCGGTTCCTAAATCCCGCAGGCTTAAGCAGTGAAGGCGCGAATCTGTATGCCGCGACTCCCGCTTCCGGGTCGGAAGTTCAAGCGGTCCCAGGACAAAACGGGATGGGGATGCTCAGGCAAGGCTTCCTCGAACGGTCCAACGTCGAGGTGGTGAACGAATTGATCTCATTGATCACCGCACAGCGCGCCTACGAGGTCAACTCGCGTGCCATCCGGGCCGGCGATGAGATGCTGTCGACGGCCAACGAAATCGTCCGTTAGTGCAGCAGTCAGCGATCAGCAGTCAGCGATCAGCAGTCAGTCAGAAGCCTCCTCGGTATCTCTGGATGACTGCTGATGGCTGACAGCTTCCCCCCGGAACACTCTTCCCATGACACATACCCGCAGCATCTCGACAATCATCGCATGGGGAGTGCTGGGCGCTCTGCTGGGAGGATCGCCCGTGAGTCAAGCGGCTGATGGCCCCCAGCTGAAGGTCACCCTGCGAGACCACGTGCGAACCACCGATGGGGTGCTCCAAATCAAGCACGTTGCCAAGCTCGAAGGCCCGTCGAAATCGGCCCTCAAACGTTGGGAAGAACTCGATCTGATGGATGGCACGGAGGAGTCTCCGGCCGAGACGCGAATCACCCGGTCCTTGATTACCGCACGGTTGCTCTTGGCCGGATGCCAAGCCGACATGATCACTTTTGCCGGAGCCACGGTTGCCGAGGTGGAGCGGATCGAAGGACTCGACCAGAACGATATCGAAGTCGAACGACTCGCCCAACAAGAAGTGGCCCGTCAACTCGGACTCGATCCCGAGCAGGTGGAGGTCCGACTGCTCGGTCCGTGCATCGAACGACTCAAGCTCTCGGGGGGGGACTCACAACTCGGGGAATTGGACATCATTCCGCCATTGCCGCGAACGAATGATCCCCGCATCACGGTGCGATGGCTCGACGGAGGAGTGGTCAAGTCCTCGCTGACCTGCGGCGTGCGGATTCAAGTCTCCAGGGACTGGCCCGCTGCGGCCCGAGACTTGCCCGTGGGACAGGTGTTGGTCGCTGCGGATGTCGTCACGCAGCCGGTCTGGTGTCATTGGACGGAGATCGCTCCGCAAGCTGATCAATGCGTGGGCAAACGACTCAAACGCGGAATGGTGTCCCAAGCGAGCTTCACGCTTGCCGACCTGACAATTCCCGGTCCCGTTGCGGCTCAACCCCCATCGGCCCCGGTCATCAAACCTCGCGACCTGATTCGTGTCAGCGCGGTGCGCGGCAACTTGACGGTGGTGTTACCATCGGCCGAGGCCCTGCAAGCCGGGCGTCCCGGTGAACGTATCCGTCTCCGTAACCTCGAATCCCAACGCGTGATCATTGGAACGGTCGTTGCGGCGGGCGAGGTCGAGATTCAACTTCGATAGGAACCGATCAATCATGGAAGACATCAAATATCTGGGACTCCTGCGGTGCCTCTTGGCCGTCTGTGGCCCGTTTGTGCTGGGGTTGTGGGGGGCGGAGGCCGCCCACGCCGAATCGCTGTGGAAGCGCCACCAACCCGAACAAGGGTTGCTGTTTTACGACACGCAGGCCAGACGCGTCGGGGACTTGCTGACGGTCGTGGTCCGGGAGGACTCGAATGTCCGCAACCAGGACAACCGGGGGCTGGGCAAGAAAACCAGCATGAAAAGCCTATTGAAATTCGGTGCCAAGTCCGACGGAGGTTTCGCTACACAAGCCTCGGAGGGTGAAATGGACTCTGCGTTGGAGTCGAACCGAAACTTCGATGGAAAGTCTTCATTTCGCAGCCAACGGGCCTTCGACGATCGCGTCACAGTGACCGTTATCGATGTCCTCCCCAACGGCAACCTTGTCTTTCGAGGCTGCCGCAAGATTCTCATCGAAGGCGATCAACGCACGCTCGTGGTGACCGGCATCGTGAGGCCGTTTGATGTCTCTGCGGATAACACGGTCAACTCGCGTCTCGTGTCCGACCTGCACATGAACTACGAGGGTGACGGCGCTGAAGAAGGCTTCATTCGACAAGGCTGGTTGGGCCGATCGGCCAACAAGGTCTGGCCGTTCTAGAGCAGAATCAGCCATCGGCCTTCAGTCAGAAGACTCCTCGGCATTTCTGGCTGAGAGCTGATTGCTGACGGCTGACCTCTTGATTCGAACGAGCTTGGCATTTCACTCAGTCCACGTTCCCTCATATGGCCGAACCATGATCACCCGACAACCAGATCACCGTCTCCTTGTGGGACTCATTTTCATTCTTCTGATCAACGTCCACATCGCGGCGAACGACGAAGTTCGCATCCGCGACCTCACCGAAGTCGAAGGCGTGCGGACAAATCAGTTGGTGGGGCTCGGGTTGGTAACGGGACTCAATGGCACCGGCGGCAAAAGCCCGATCACGCGGCAACTCGCGACGAACCTCATTCAACGCTTCGGACTCCGCGTCGATCCAGAGATTCGCGCCCGACTCCGCAACGATACCTCTGAGAAAACCGACAACCTAAGTGTGGTCACGGTAACCGCCGATCTGCCAGCGTTCGCCCGCAATGGCCAGACCATCGATGTTCTGGTCTCGACGTTCGACGACGCCAAAAACCTCGCCGGGGGGCAATTGATCATGACGACCTTGAAGGGGGTCGACGGGGAAATATACGCGGTAGCTTCGGGAGCGATTTCGACCGGCGGCTTTGCCTTTTCCGGCGATGCAGCCGGCGCGCAGAAGAACCATCCCACGACCGGCCGGATCCCCAACGGTGCGACTATCGAGCGTGAGACCTGCACTCCGATCGGTCAGAACGGAGTCGTGCGGATGCTGCTGCGGCAGTCCGACTTCGAAACCGCCCGACGCATCGCGATCGCCATCAACATCGAACACCCCACAGCGGCGCGAGCGATCGATTCGACAACCATCGAGATCAACGTCCCGCCTCTTGATGTCAGCGATGTCCCGGCATTCATTGGCCGGGTCGGCAACCTAAAAGTGATTCCGGATCGTCCCGCACGGGTCGTGATCAACGAACGCACAGGCACGGTGATCATTGGAGAGAATGTGCGGCTCGCACGAGTATTGATCACCCACGCCAACCTGTCGATTATCACGGCGGAGTCGCCGGAAGTGTCACAACCTAATCCGTTCAGCCAGGGAGAGACCACGGTTGTTCCTCGCACACAGGTGAACATACTCGAGGAAAAAGCGTTTGTGAACCAGATCGATCGGCAATCGACCGTGGGTGACCTGGCGCAAGCCTTGAATGCCCTCGGAGTGACGCCGCGCGATTTGAGTTCGATCTTCCAACAACTTAAGGAGTCCGGTGCGCTGCACGCCGAACTTCTGTTCAAGTAATCGGCCGCGATTCTCACGACACCTTACTCCCACGCCCCATTCCCACCCTCCACGGCTCCTACATGTCCCTCAGTCCACTCACCAGCGTTCCGGCCGCTGTCGATTTCCCGAGTACGGCGTCACCCGATGCCGTCGCGCGGCAGGTGGAGGGACTCTTCGCCTCGTTGTTACTCAAAGAAATGAGGGGCAGCGGCACCGAAGGGGGACTTTTCGGCGGCGACTCCTCCGATGTCCTCGGAGGCATGTTCGATCAGTACATGGGACAGTCCATCGCCGATGCCGGTGGATTGGGCTTGCGTGACTACCTCGTGGACCAGGCCCGCACTCCGACCCAAACCACCACCACTTCCGAAACCATGTGATCCCCATCAAAAACTGCCCTGTGCCGTTGGACGAACGTCCGTGGCTGGGCCTCGATTCCCGTTTGGAGATTGACCATGCCAACACCTCAGCCACCCGACCTGTACGCATCTCGTTCTCCGGCGCCAGCGGTCGCTCTCGTGACTAAATGCCGTGATTACCTCGATTGGGAGGAGTTGCGGCTTTCGTCGATCTTGAAATGCCTTAGCGAAAGCCCCCCGGACGGAGCGGCCTTGCCTTTCGAAGCGGCCGCCGACGGGGACATCTGGGATCCTGGTCCGGGAATCATTCGGCGAGAACGGCTCAAGGAACTAATCGCCACCGTGTGTGGGATTAAGCAAGCGCATAGTGGGCTGACGATCCTGATGGGGCGACTCCCTCCCCAGGCAGCGGCGAGTCTTCAGGAACGACGCGACACTGTCCGGGGGCTGGCGCAGGCCGTGCATTCCGCGACCCGAGGCTGGATGCGGCAGGTCGCCCTCTTGGAACTCGGTGTCGAGTGCACCTTGCAGGAACTGACCGGTGGCCGCTCCCTCTCGATGAGCTACGACGACCATGGTCAGTTGTCGACCGGCAGCCCCCAACCCGTGATCAATTTCAGGACATGAGCCGATGATCTCTTTCGATACTAGCTTGACTGCCCTGCGTGCCGCCCAGATCGGGCTGCGCGTGGCCGCCAACAATCAGGCCAACGCCGCCACGCCCGGCTACCACCGGCAGCGTCTCCACTTGGGAGAGCGCGCCGCGACGCCAATTGAGGGCGTCGCTGTGGGCACGGGCGTGAACTCACTCCGCGTCGATCGATCCGTCAATTCATTGACGCAGTATTCGCTCAATCACTCGATTTCGCAGCAAGGCGCTCAGGAAGCGTCACTGGAGACGCTGCAAGCTGTCGAAGGGGTCTTCGATCCCATCTCCGGGGGTCTGACGGATCGAGTCAGCCAGTTCTTCCATCAGCTCGATCAGTGGACCGTCAATCCTGGAGATCTCACACAACGCCGTGCCGTGTTGCAGGCCGCGAAACATATGACGGGAGCTTTCAATCAAGCCGCCGATCGACTCGACACGATCCAGTCCTCGGTTCATCAAGAGATTCAAGGGACGCTGAACGAGGTCAATGGACTCATCAAACAGATTGCCGAGTTGAACGGCGAAATCTCCACCTCTCACGGAAGCGAACAGCAACCGCTCGACTTGCTCGACCGCCGTGACTCGCTGCTGGAACAACTCGCGGTACTCACCGATGCTCGTTTTCCGCTGCGGGCCGATGTTGATGATGTCGTCACACTGGCGTCCGGTGCCGTGTCGTTCTCCACCCAGCCCATCGTACTGGTCATGTCGACGAACGCCCTGGGTGAGAGTGAGATCACCTGGAAGGGCGGGTCCACACCACTGGAATTCGCATCGGGCCGGTTGGCCGGGTTGTTGCAGGGCGGGACCGATCGAGTCGATGCGGTCCGTGGTCAACTCGATTCCATCACGCGCTCTCTGGCTTTGGCCGTGGACGGCATGCACGCGGGGGGTGTCGGGCTGTCCGGCCCGTTCACCCACTTGACGGGCGTGCGGGCCGTGACGGCTGTCGCTGAGCCGCTGAATCAAGTCACCGGAAAGTGGCCACTGTCTGCGGGACAGGTGACGGTCGCGGTGACCGAAGCCGCGACGGGAGAGCGGCGGCTCTTCACGATTGATGTCGATCCGACGCAAGACACACTGGAGGACATGGCCACCAAGCTGTTGGGGATCGGCAACGTAACGGCCTCGGTCGATCCACGCACCCGGTTACTGTCCCTCGCGACAGCGCCCGGATTTGCAGTTGACTTCGCGGGAGGACTGCCCAGCGTCATGACGCCCTCGGCCGGCTGGACGGGGACCGCGCCCGGGCATGTGAGTGGTCGCCCGACCGGAGCCATCAACGGAGAGTGGACCCTGACCGTCACGCAGGGGGGACAAGTGGGGGTCGATGCCGATGTCCGAGCGGAAGTCCGCGACGCCTCGGGCACGCTGCTGGGAACCGTGCAACTCGGATCAAGCTATCTCCCTGGAAAGTCGATCGTCATTGCTCAGGGAGTCGAGTTGCGATTCGATGCGGGCACATTGGGAACGGGCGAGACATCGACCTGGGATGTCATTCCTGAACCGGACGAAGTTGGGCTTTGGCCCGCGCTCGGCATGCGCAGCTTCTTTCAGGGGGACTCTGCGGGGAACCTCGCGGTTCGCGACGACCTTTGGGACGACCCCCGCGAACTCGCCGCCGGGACGACCGCTCTGCGCGGGGACAACTCGATCGCCAAACGTCTGGCTGCCTTGCGTGATGCCGGGTTGCCGGAACTACAAGGCCAGTCGGCCACCGTCGCCCTTGATGGGCTGACAGTGGAGGTCGGTGCCGAGACGGCGGCGGCCAGTTGGTCGGTCGATCAGGCCACGGCGCTCTCGACCTCCTTGCGACAGCAACGAGATTCGGTTTCGGGTGTCGACCTCAATGAAGAGTTGGCGAACATGCTGACATATCAACGGATGTTTCAGGCGGCCTCCCGCTTCCTGCGGGCTGCCGATGAGAACCTGCAAGAACTCATGACACTGGTGAGGTAAATTGTGATTCGAGCCACTGATCTTTCCACCATCAGCGTCACTCTCGAGCACTTGCGCCGACAGACCGTGCAATTTGCTCGGGCTCAGGAACAAGTCTCCTCGGGCCGACGGGTCAATCGTCCCTCAGACGATCCCGCCGCGCTGCGCATCGGATTGCGTGAAACCCGACGGATCGAATCACTCGATGCGCGAACCCAGGTTCTCGACCAGCTTCGTAGCACTCTGTCGCACACGGAAACATCGACTCGCGAGTCCCATTCCCTGCTGGTTCGCGTGCGGGACATCGCGCTGAGCGGACGTCAATCGACCGAACCAGCCGAGCGACAAGCCTTGGCGCAGGAACTCGGCTCGCTGCGAGAACGCTTGATCACGATCGCCAACAGTCGTCACGGGGGAATCGCCCTATATGGTGGCACCGCGTCGGATGGTCTCCCGTTCGAGACGGCACCGGACGGCACCGTGACGTATGTCGGTTCCGAGGAGCCGATGAGCGTCTTGAGCGAACTCGGGGACTGGTCGGCGGTGTTGCCCGTTGGACGGGATGTTTTCCAGACCAGCGTCGGGACCGACGTAATCGACACCTTCGCCGTCATCGCCGATCTCCAGTCGACGTTGGTTGGAGCCGGAAGTCAGCCCGCGTCGGTCACCGATTCCCAGTTCGCCCAATCACTCGGCGACCTCGAACAGCTCGGAGATCACCTGTTGCAGTCGCTTGGCTCACAATCGCTGGCCCTCGAACAGATCGAATCGGCACAAAGCCGCTTCATTGACTTGAAGCTGGAGTCCGAGACACTCCGCTCGCAAGCCTTGAGCGCCGATTTACCCCAGTCGATCGTCGAGCTCCAACAAGCGCAAACACAAACTCAATTCACCATGGCGTCGCTGTCGAAACTCTTCGACACGTCCTTGTTGAACTTCCTGGCGTGAAGGAGCTTCGATGTCCAGTCCACCACCTGATGATGATCGCCTCCCGAGGCACGATGGTCCAACGCGCCAGCTCCCTCGACAGTCGATCACCTCTTCGCGGTTTCGTGGCATCGCGGCGATGCTGCAAGAACCATTGCTGGAAGCCACATCGGCAGCCCCTAGCCTCCGATTCGATCGGGCGCATACCGCGCCAGCTCGGCCGCATCTCGCAATCTCCGCCCATCGGGTCTGGACAGAGATCCTCAACTCGGCGATCAGCGACGATGCGGATACCAGCCTGATTCACGATCTGGCGAATCTGCAACCCCAGGTGACAGCGGCGATCCTCCGGACCGTCAATGCCGCTCAAGGCGGACTGATTCGTCCGGTGCAAGAAGTTGGATTGGCGATCGAACTCCTCGGCCTCCGCCGTCTGCGTCACTTGGCCACAGAGCAACAGGAACACACTGCGCCCCCAGCGGTCGCCCAAGTCTCTGTCGAGATCTGAATATCGAATATCGACCTGCGACACTCGCCCCCTGACCCCCAGTAGTATCCCATGATTGTCATTCTCGGTTTGATTGTCGTCGTTGGTTCGGTGTTGACTGGCTTCTCCATGGCTGGTGGACATTTCCACGCACTGGTCCACCCCTCAGAAATCGTCACCATCGGTGGCTCCGCCCTCGGCGCACTCATTGTCATGTCGCCGAAGAAGGTCCTCATGGACCTGATACACGGGCTCATTCACGCGATTAAAGGTTCGCCCTTTAACAAACGGGCGTACGTGGAATTATTCTCCGTACTCTACGATTTGTTTCGCATCGGCCGGCGGGATGGCATGCTGGCCTGGGACACACACCTGTCCGCTCCGGAAGAGAGTCCGCTGCTGCGAAAGTATCCTTTCATCCATGGCAATCACCATGTCCGAGATTTTCTCTGCGGGGCACTGCAGATGATCTCCGATGGTCGGGCCACACCGGCGCAAGTGGAAACTTTACTCGAACGCGAAATCAAAGTGATGGAGGACGAGCACCACGCCGCCGTCGGAGCGCTCAGTTCGACCGCTGACGCGCTCCCGGGCTTCGGAATCGTGGCGGCCGTGCTCGGGATCGTGGTGACGATGGGTGCCATCAGCGGCCCCGTCGAAGAAATTGGACACAAAGTCGGTGCCGCACTCGTCGGAACATTCCTAGGTATTCTTCTGTCCTACGGATTTTTCGGACCGCTCGCCGGTCGTATGGCGTATCTCGGGACGCAAGAGTCGGCGTTTTTTCGGGTGATTTCAGGAATGATCGCCGAGTTCCTGGCCGGAGGAGCTCCGAAGGGAGTGATCGAAATAGCTCGGCGCGGCGTGGGAACGGAACACCGCCCTACGGCCGACGAGTTGTCCGAACTTTGCAAAACCGTGGAGTCCGGCGGATAACCGTCCACGAAGCTGTCAGCGATCAGCGGTCAGCCGTCATCGGTCAGTCAGACACCCTGATAACACCTTCTGACTGACGGCTGACGGCTGAAAGCTGAAAGCTGACCGCTCGCGAGTTCATTAGAGAAACCGCTCTCACAACATCAAAAACGAGGAATCACATGGCCGGTAAAGGGGGAGGAGCATGGAAGGTCGCCTATGCCGACTTTGTGACGGCCATGATGGCCTTCTTTATGGTCATGTGGTTGATCGCCCAGGATCAAAAGGCGAAAGAAGCGGTCGCCAAGTATTTCAACGATCCGTCGGGCTTTCGACCGATCGGCCTTTCGCGGGATCCTTCCGCCAGTGGCTCGATCTTTCAAGAGACGAATCCCGGGAACACTCCCGACGCCGAGCGGGCGCTGCATCAACGTGACGGAACGAGCGAGTTTGAGACCAGTGTCGCCCGCGATTGGGTCAACGCCAATCCGGAAAGGCACGCACGATTACTGGCGCTGGCCAAAGACATCAAAGCCCAGTCCCAGGACGCGGAGCCAGTTCGACAGAAGATCCTCTCCAAGGAACAGCACGCCAGGGTCCAGTTGGCACGGCGTGTACGACAGGAGTTGCACACCGAGATTTCGTCTGTCGAGCAACCGACCGCTCGGCAAATGCTGGAAGTGGCCGAGTCATCCGTAAACTGGGATCTCGTCGCAAACGAGTTGCTCGAAGAATAGACACTCTTGCAAATCACAAGCCAGAGTTCACCACGGAGACACGGAGGCACCAAGAGAACCAGACGAAGACGGGGAGCCGCAGCATTCCGGAAGCGAACATTCGAGACTCAACAGAATGCATCGCCGATAAACCTCCGTGACTACGTGTCTCTGTGTAGAGTTCACCAGGCTGATGAACCGCGACGATCCCTCTTTAGCGTTTGGCACGGTACGCGACGGCCAGAATGGTGGCTACCGCGGCGTAGAGTTGGGGCGGGATGGCGCGACCCACATCGATATGTTTGTAGAGCGTACGGGCCACGAGTTTGTTCTCGGTGATGTGGATCCCGTGTTGCCGCGCGACTTCCTTGATGCGTTCAGCACGCCGTCCGGAGCCTTTCGCGACCACGATCGGTGACGCCATGTCCGGGGAATAGCGGAGCGCGATGGCCAAGTGGGTCGGGTTGGTAATGACAACGTTGGCTTGTGGGACATTTTTAATCCCCCGTTCTTTACGGGCTTCACGATGCAGTTTGCGCTGTCGGCTCCGGACCTGGGGATCACCTTGTTCCTCGCGGGATTCTTGCTTGAGTTCCTCGCGGGTCATCATCAGTTGGCGTTCGTGCCTCCAACGCTGGAGGGCATAGTCCGCTAAGCCAACGATCAACATGGCGACTCCCAGCCAAAGCGCAGTTCGCGAGACGATCAGTGACGTGTTGACCAAACCCTGTCGCATCGAGTGCCGGCCTAGGGACTGGATCAATGACCAATCGAGCGCGACACGCCAACCGATCAACCCCACGACCAAAAGCAGTTTGCACGTCGTCACTGCGAGTTTTTGGATCGATGCTCCAGAGGCGATGCGACTCCACCCCTGCCCCGGAGAGAGTCGGTCCCATTTCAGTTCGAGCGCCTCCATTCGAAAGTGAAACCCGGTCTGTGCGAAGCCAACCGCCCATTGAAGGCCCCAGACGATGAGGAGTGGTGTCAGGCAACATGTGGCGACACCTCCCATCAACCAATTGACGCTGGCTTGGGTTTCGATAACGTTCAAATCCGTTCCAGGGAGTTTGCTCAACGCGGAACGCATCAATTCAGCTGCGTGTGCTAGTAAAGTCGGACCTCGCCACTGAAGCAGCAGCGCGACGATGAAACAGACGGCTCCGATCATCAAATCGCTGCTGAAAGCGACCTGTCCCTCGGCGCGCGCCTGTTCGCGCCGACGTGGTGTCGCGTCTTCAGTCCGTCCTTCCATGTCCGGTTGGGCCATCGTGTCGTCGTGACCTTAAAGGTGTTGAGTCCAGTTTGCGACTTCATACATCGAATGTTGCAGCATTGTGATGAGTTCCGGCAGGCCGAAAAAAATCGCCGTCAGCCCGACCAGCACGCGCAGCTGAAAGCCGATGGATTGCAGATTGAACTGCGGAGTCCAGCGCGAGGCCAGGAACAGTCCGAGCGACGTCAGAGCCATCACGCACGCGAGGGGAGCCACGATTCGCAGTCCCCAGGCCGACAACAGGTCACCCAACTGGGCGACCGCTTCCGCATTGGGTTGCCAGACCGGACCCCCGACGGGGCGACGCTCGAACGAAAGTTGCAGGAAGCGATAGAGGTAGTGGTCGACGTTGAGGGCCATGAAGAGCAACACGGCGAATGCCTCCAGAATCTGACTCAGCACGCCTTGGGATTGCGGTTCGAGGGCGGAGATGTTCGTGGCGAAGCTGAGGCCGAGCTCTTGATTGAGATATTCGCCCGCGATCTTTGCGGGGTACAAAAATAGACCGAGGCAGATCGCCAGCAGTCCCCCCGTGAGGGTCTCCCGCAATCCCAGCCAAATCAACATCGGTCCGTCGGGAACGGGGGCGTTCAATGAGTGACCGGTCGTCATGCCCATCGCCAGTGCGATAGCCAGCCCGACTTTCACCGTCTTCGGCAACCCTCGTCCCGCGAATGGCGGCAAGAGCGAGACGAAGGTGGCGATTCGCAGGAAGGCCAAAAGTAAAGTCGCAATCTCGGGCGAGATCATTGAGCCGCCTCCGAAATCCGTAGCAGCATGCGGTTTGAGTAAGTCATCAGCAACTGGAGCGACCAGGGGAGCGCGACGATGATCACCAGCCCGACCGCCGCGAGCCTCGGGACGAACGACAGCGTCTGCTCCTGCACGCTCGTCACTGCCTGGAACACGCTGATGATGACGCCAACTAACAGGCTCGCCAGCAAGGGGGGCAGGCATAGCAACGCGGTCGTCAGGAACATCTCACGCGCGATTTGATAGACTTCGATGACCGTCATGTGAATCCTTTCCGGATTTATCCGATGTTCGACTATGAGTTTGGAACTCCGGGATGGAACTATCTCGCAGGTTTCTTCTTCTCGTCGCGTTTCAACTTCTTGAAGTTCTCGATCAGCTCAACCATCAGGGTGGGGTCGTCGAGCTCGGCGAGGATTTTGGAGGCATCTCTCTCTTCGAAGTTGGACAGCAACTGGACCGCCATGTCGGTCTTGCCGTCGTTCGATAGCTCTTTCAGGAAGTTGGCGGCTTTGGCCGGTTCCATGTTCTGGAACCAGGCGGACATCCGTTTGATGTTGTCGCGCTGCAGAGAGTCGACGTCCTTTTGCTGATCTTCCAGCAGCTTGACTTGTTCCGCGGCCTGTTTCTGTTCCTCGGACTGCTGCGCCCGCTTGACGTCAAGTTGCTTCAGGAGGGTCTCCACGGTTACGATTTGATCGCGGATCTGAGTTCGCAGACCGTCGATCTCCTTCTGTTCTCCCTGGACATCGGCGAGGACCAATCGGAGTTGGGACTCCTGCTCGGCGACTTGGGACTCCCGCTTGTCGAGATGTTCGCCGCGTTGCTTGATCCCCTTGCCGTAGCGAATTATCTCCTCGACGCTCATCGGTTTCGGACGAGCAGCGACGGGGAGGTAGGAGCTTTCAGCGGGGGCGTGCTTCGCCGTCTTGTCCGAGGAGTCGTGCCCTTGCTCGGCCTCGTGTGGCGTCGCCGACTTGTCTGAGGAGCCATGCTTTGTCTCGGCCTCGTGCGGCGTCGCCGACGCTGGCTCCTCGTGCGAGGTAGCACGCATTTTCCCGGAGATGAACGAAGAAACACCGGCCGCAACGGCGGTGATCACAAGGAGGAGGAGGATTTGTTTCATGATGATGGACTGTCGATGGTGGAGTCTTCGGAGTGACGCATCAAATGGCCGTCTTCCAGTTCAAGTTGACGGTGATGATTGAGTTCGTCCTGGTATTCCTGTTTGTCCCGCGTCAAGACGTGGTCGAGGGCGGCTTGATGTTGTCGACGTTGCTGCCAGCGCGTGAGCGCTTCGGTCGTGAGGGCCGCCCGACGACGTTGTTCTTGATCAATCCAGTGGAGTAGACCACGGATGTTCTCCCGGGCGGCGAGACCCGCGAGTCGTGTTTCCAAAGGGGCTAAAGTGGGATCGGCTGTGGCAACTTCCTGATCCCAGGCGGCTTGTTCATCGAGGAGGGTTTGACGGGCCAGTTCGGCTTCGGCTTCGGCCTGTCGTGCGGCCAGCAACTCCGTCTCGGCCAGTCGCGATTGCTGCGTGGCGAGTCGGGCGAGTCGGAGGAAGGGGGAATGGAACTTGTGCATGTGGATGAGGACATCGCCGGGGACTTGGACCGAGCTGTAAGCCATCAGCGATCAGCCTTTTTGCCAGAACCGAGAGAAGTCTTCTGGCTGACTGCTGAAAGCTCATGGCTGACGACTCATGTGAGAACTACTCGCCCCAGGCTTGGCCGAGTCGGATCAGTTCGGCGCGTGTCTGGTCCCAGGCCGACGGGGCATCGGACGCTTGCTTGAGGAATTTGAGGATCTCGGGATGCAATTGAATCGCACGATCAATCCGCGCCGTGGTCCCCCGCTTGTAGGCGCCGATCTGAATGAGGTCCTCCATCTCCTCGTAAGTGGCGAGACATTCGCGGACTCGGCGAGCCGCCTCCCGATGTGTGGCATCGGCGATTTCCTGAAAGAGACGGCTCACACTCCGCAACGCATCGACCGCCGGAAAATGACCGCGCGCAGCAAGCTTGCGGTTCAAGATCAAGTGGCCATCGAGGATCCCGCGAACTGCGTCCGAGACGGGTTCATCCATGTCGTCACCATCGACGAGCACGGTGATCAATCCGGTGATCGAACCCGAAGGAGACGTGCCGAGCTTTTCCATAGTGCTCGCCAGCAGACTGAAGACCGACGGCGTGAAGCCCCGCGTGCCGGGCGGTTCGCCCCGCAGCAGACCGATCTCACGCTGCGCCATTGCCATGCGGGTCACGCTGTCGAGCAGGAACATCACGTCGTGCCCTTGGTCCCGAAAACTTGCGGCGATCGCCACCGCCGTGAGGACCGCTCGGACTCGCATCAGCGGCGGCTCTTCGGAAGTCGCGAGCACGACTACCGAGCGACAGCGTCCCGTCGCACCGAGGCAATCTTCCAGAAAGGGGCGGACTTCGCGACCACGTTCGCCCACGAGCGCGATGACGTTCATATCCGCAGTCGCGGTCTTCGCGATCTCTCCCAGCAACGTGCTCTTGCCGACACCGCTCCCCGCAAAGAGGCCGATCCGCTGACCTCGGCCAAGGGTCAAAAGTCCGTCAATGACTCGGACACCGGTTTCGAGCGGACGATCGATCCGGGGTCGATGAACTGCGAGGGGAGCGACGACGGTGCTCTCGCGGTAGCATCGAGTGCTCAGCTGTGGCCCGCCGTCGACGGGCCGACCCAGCCCATCCAACACCCGCCCCAGCAGTGAAGGTCCGACCGGCACACGCAGCGCTCGGCCACGCGCCGTGACGGGCAAACCGGGACGCAGACCGGATGTTGCCACAAACGGGAGTAATTGACAGATGCCGCCATCGAAGCCGACGACTTCGCAGGCCACCGTGCGATCATCGTCGAGATGGACATCGCAGATCTCTCCGAGCGAAGTGTCGAGTTCCGCGGTCAGGATCTCGTGCGCGCTACGCAGTTCGCCGGCGGTCTGGATGCCGTCGCAATCGCGGACCCGGGCCCGAAGTTTCTCGACGTTCAATTTCAGCATCATCTAATCCTTCCAGGAGGTGACGGCGCATCTCCGCCAAGTGGGCCGAAACTTCGTATCGCACCGCTCGATCAGGAGACTCCACGCGACAACCGCCCCGCGCGAGGCTGGGATCTTCGAGAATCTCGATGCCGATCCAACCCGTCGTGGGTTCGGCCGTGAGTCGTTGGTGAAGCACCGCGACATCGGCCGGATGCAGCCAGACCTGTCCCGACGTGTGAACCACGCACATGTCGATCGCCTGCTGGACCAGCCCGTGAACATTGAACTGACCCGCTTCGATCGCTTCATGCACGATCCTCGAAGCCACAGCAATTCCGATCTCCACCGCCAGATCCTGCAACTCTCGCAGATTCTGGATGCGGATCCCGGTGGCCTCGTCCAGTTGGAGAGAACATTCCGTGAGAGCCTGGGTGAGTGTCTGCAACGTTGCCAGGTCAGAGGGACCGGGGCCACTGTGCGACGTGTTGGGGAGAGCATCGGTCGAAATCCGTAACGCGACCCCTTGAGGCCGCGTGGGGACCGTGATCGAGACTCGGTGGGTCGGGGACGGGACATACACGGGGGCGGGTGCATTCTGTGTGGGGGACTACTCGGCTTCGGACTGTCGATCGATCTTGGCGAGAGCTACGGTAATCGCTTGTCGAGCTTGTTCGATCTTCTTTGGGGAGACCTGGGTGAGGAACTCCATTTCCTCCTTGAGGGACTGGCGCGCCCGGGTCGACAGGTTTTTGCTGATTCGCTCCTGCAAGTCCTCGGACGAATCCTTGATCGCGGTGGCCAGCGTGTTCGTGTCGACCTGCCCCAGCACTCCCTGGATGGTTCGGTCGGTGGCAGAGGCAAGGTCTTCGAAGACGTAAATCTGTTCGAGCAGCTGCGATGCTAACTCGGGTTCCTGTTGCTCGATCGCGGCGAGCATGGCACCTCGCTGGGACTTTTCGACCGCACGGAGCACGCTCGCCAGACGCTGCACGCGATCGGTGGAAACCGCGCTTTCAGAAGGCAGCGAGAGCGCATGCTCGATCACCGCCTGAGCGAGCCGCCGAACCAGGATGTCGGGAGAGCGAGGATCGCGAGCCAGCTCCTGAGCCACTTTGAGACGTCGATCCTCGGGCAAAGCGGCTAGGATTTCGGCGGTCTTCAAGGGGGAGACTCGACTGATCAGGATCGCGATGGTCCGCGGCTGTTCGCGTTGCAATGCCTGGGCGAGCGCGGGGATCGGCAGTCGTTCCAGGTCGGCGAGAGGATCCCCTGTGGGGGTGCCAAAATCAGCCACCGGATTCCTGGCCTTCTCAGCGGCCGACTGTTGTTCCTTGGCAGTCGTCGAGGTGGCTCCGCTCGTGGGCGCGATATGGGCCGCTGTTAGCGAGAGCATCTGTTCGAATTCGATCAACAGTTCCAGGTCCACGGTGTCGTTCGCCGTCGAGTCGTGGCGTTTGGCCTCGTCTTGCAAACGCTCAATCGCTTCGGGGTCAAGTTCTTTGAGAACGGCTTCAGCGGCCTCGGGAAAGAACCATTGAAACAGCGCCGCAGCCTTTTCGGGACCGGAGAGGCGGCGAGGTGTTCGCGGTGGAGCGGCGGTGGGCATGATGGGCTGGGTTCTCGGAAGGGTATCTTCAGGCGGCGCGACGGCGGGCGGGGGGGACTTCGGTCTTGGCTCCGGCGGACTCGGACTTCAACCAGGCTTGAAGCACAGCGGCGGCCGCCCGGGGGTTCCGCAACGCTTGTTCCGAGATTTGATGCACGCGATGAGCCATCGCCACGGGGAGCGGCGCGGAGGATTCCGGGATGACGGTCGCCGGAGTGGTCTGTCGTCGGCGGAGTGTGAGCCAACTGATCAGCAGCGCCACCAGCGCCCCCACACCGAGCGATCCCGTTCGGATCCAGCGTTCCCAATCGATCGGGGACGTCACGGCGGCGGGGATGACCGGGAGAGTCGCGATCTTCGAGACCAGCACTTCGACGACGTCATTGCGGAGGCTGTCGAAGCCGACCGCTTGTTTCACAATCCGCTCGACATCGGCCTGAGAGACGGAGAGCGCTGGGGTGGTGGCAGCAGGATCGGCCCCCTCCGGTGGCGATAGGTCGACGACCGCTGCGACCGTGATGCGGCGAATCTTGCCCGGAGCTTCGCGGATGGTGTTCTTGGTCTCTGCGTTGGCGTATTGCGTTTCGTTCTCCTCGGACTTGGAGAGCGTCGAAGAATCGGTCGACCCGGAAGAAGCCGATTGGGGCAGGTTGCCGCTGACTCCAACTGCCCCACCCGCGCGGGGTTTGCCCGTGACGGATTCTGATCGCGTGGTTTCAGAGACTTTGACCTTCCCATCCGGATCGAACGTGGTTTGTTCGGTTTCAGTCGCGGTGAAATCGATGTCGGCTGTGACGCGGACGATCGAGCGTCCTGCACCGAGCATCTCGCCCAGCATAGTCTCCGCCTTGGTCGAGAGTTCGGTCTCGAAACGCCGGCGGTATTCCAATTGACCCGCAACATCTCCGCCGCCCGAGTTGGTGGTGTCGGTCAACAGCCGGCCTTCAGTATCCATCACACTGACATCCTCGGCCCGAAGTCCTTCGACGCCGTGCGAGACCAATGAAACAATCGCGTTGGCATCCCGCGAGGTCAGATGGGCACCGGGCTTGAGTTCCACGATCACGCTGGAAGTCGCGGGAGTTGCATCGCGCAAGAACGTGGACGACGCTGGCTTGCTGAGATGCACCACGGCCGACTTGATCGAACGGAATTGCGAGATCGAACGCGCGAGGCGGCTTTCCTGTTGCCGCAACAGTCGCTGGTGAATCTGGCTGGGGTCGGCGAAGAGATCGAATTCTTGTCCCGATTCGGCCTCGGAGGAAGAGAGTCCCAATTGATCTTTAATGGTCAGTCGGGCTTGAGCCAGCGACGCCTTGGGAACCGAAACGGCGGAGGCAGCGAAATTGAGTTGATAGGGGATCTGCTCGGCTTCGAGTGCGGACACGACTTCAGCCGTTTCGGTCGGCGACAGGCGATTGATCAGCGTCGCATATTCGGGTCGAGAACTCCACCAGCCGACTCCGCCCAGCACAAAGAGCATCAACCCGCAGCCCCCCAGGCAGGCGGCGCGCTGACTCGTCGTGAACGAGTTCCAGCTCGCGACGAGCTGTTTCCAAGTTTGTTGCCAGGTATTCAAGGAGTGTCCACTTCTGTACGCGGCACGATGCGTAGGAATCAGGATTGAGAAAAGGCACGTTTCGTAGGCTGGGAACAGCGAGTGGTCGACTCCGCCTGTCGAACGGGTTCACAGCATGGGGTCAGATCTGCATCCTCATAATCTCTTGGTGGGCACTGACCAGCTTGTCACGGACACCCAGGAGGATCTGTAAGGAGACATCGGCCTTGGCGGCTCCTAGGACGACCGATTGGAGGTTGTCAGTCTCCCCGGTCAGGAGGGCCTGCACACCGGCCTGCGATGCGACTTGCTGCGACTCAGCAGAGGCGACCGCGTCGCTGAGCAGTTGTGCAAACGGAGCTGACGAGCCCGCGGCGAGTGGCTGGGGTCCGGAGAGGACGGTGGGATTGGTGGCGGTGACAGGCAACAGATTCATGATTAAGAATCTCGCAGCAGGGACAGGGTCTGTTTGGTGATCTGCTTGAAGGTCTCAAGCGACTTCAGATTCGATTCATAGGCCCGGCTGGCCACCAACAAGTCGACCATCTCATGCGGGAGATCGACATTAGGGAGTTGGACCTGGCCTTGTTCGTTGGCGTGGGGGTGTCCGGGGTCGTAGACGCTGCGGAAGGGAGATTGGTCGGGAGCGATGGCCTCGACGCGAACTCCAGAGAGCGTGCCCGGTCGGTCGCCATCCTCCGCCAGACTGGTGAGCAGGACTTGTTGTCGCCGGTAGGGTTCTCCGTTGGCCGTACGCGTGGTCTGCTGATTCGCGATGTTGTTCGCGACGACCTCCATGTGCATCCGTTCCGCTTGCAACCCAGAGGAGCTGATGTCGGCGGCGGCGAAGATCTGATTGAGGTTCATGGGGAACAGTCCTGACACGGTGACCATCACGTGCGTGGCGAATCGGGGGGTCAGCGAGCGGCTCGGCGGAGCATTCCCAGTCGCGACGCGAGCAATTCCGTCACCGTTTGATGCAGTAAGGCGTTTTGATCCAGAAGCCCGATCTCGCGATCGACATCGACATTGTTGCCGTCGAGTCGAGTTGTCGGTTCCCCGGTCGGAGCGACCTGCGTCTGAACGATGTCCAGCGACCCTCCGTTGTGGAGTTGCCGTCGGACTTCATCCGCAAAGTTGGCGTCGAGCCGTTGATACCCCTGCGTATTCACGTTGGCGAGGTTATTTGCGAGCACTTGATGGCGCTGCGTCGCCAACTCTGCAACACGGGCGAGGGAATCGGTCTGGGCGGAAAAGTTGAGCATGCATGGTTTATCGGTAGAGTCGTTAAAGTTCTCCCGATTAACCGAGTCTAGCTAATCGGAATCGGAACTTCTCCTGAAAGCCACGCGAGCATGAGTCGTCTTGCACAGGGCCGAGTGCTTCTTCGCAATGCACCCCACGATGCTGTGGGGGGCTGGCAACGGCTTTAGTTTTTTCATGATTTGCGTGGCAATTTCACGACGTGCAATTCGATGAAGTCTCAAGACCCTAGCAATCGGCACATCGTATGTACTGGCTCCATCCCTAGTCGGCAGAACCTGTTCTTCGGATGTGGGTTGTGAGTTGGTGTACTGCGGGGCTTGCTCCGGGACGCTGGCTGTTGGGTTGCGAGCCATGTTCAATGGCGTCGCCCCCCCTCGCCGCCTAGAAAGCGGCAGTTGCATCAGGAGCATGACGATGAAGTCCAGCCGTGTCATTTCCGCACTCGAACCACTGATCGTCTTCGGACTCGTGGCAGCATTCGCGCTAGTCGGATTCCAAAGTGTGAGCACGCTGATTTCACGAAATGTGCAGCCGCTGGCATCACTGGCGCTGGTTCCAGAGGAGTCAACTCCTGTTGCGATGGCCAAAGTCGAATCGCCGGCAACGACGAATCGCTGATAACCTGACGATCGCGACCAAGCGGCTCGGAGTACGGAGTGGAAGCGAGGCCCGATTGAGTCGCGGAGACTCTTGGTCCGCGTCGCACGCGACACCTCGTTCACGAGTTCCTATTGATTCGTAAAGGCTTGGGCACTCAACGGATGCTGGACGGGACTCCGCCAGTCTCGCAGCGAGACAACAGTCAGCAGCGCCAGTGAACCCGCGTTAAGCGACTTTGTCCATTTCGATCAATCCCACGCGCAATGCCCAATGGCACAGCT
>JAYSUV010000673.1:0-8271 GCA_043718945.1 Planctomycetota bacterium | reverse complement strand
GTCTGGATATACATCAGACCGGCAACTTCGTACGGAGTGGCGTGTCCCGGTGGGAGGGCGGGGCCGTAGTCCGAGGAGCCTCCACTGCCGGACCCGTATGCGGTGTAGCCGCCGCTACCCGTACTGCCAGCGTAGTCGCTGTTGGTCGTACTCGCCCCGGGGGTTGCGGCGAGGGTCTTTTGGGTGGTGAGGGAGGTGTCGAAGTTGCGGGAGAAGCCTTGGGCCTCGGGCGCGGCGGAGCTGCCGCCGCCGAGCAGGTCGTTCGCTGTCCACAGATAATCTCCGACATAATTCGTCGGGTTATTATTAAACGCATAACTGAGTCCATCCGAACCCACCGGCACCAGCGCGTGCGCCCGCATCGAGATCCCGCTGAAAGGGGGGCATAACAAAGGTGTCAGGAACCGTTTATGGTCAAATCACGCTGAAACAGCGAGTAAAGGTTCCTGACACCTTTAACTTCCCCTGCCCTTTTTTCCCTGCCCTTTCATTGGACATCGGAGCCATGCCTTGAAAATCCACCCCGGTCACCGGGCATCCCCCAAAATAGTGCGTTGAACCCTTTTTCTTTCCCACCCCTCATTCGGCGGTGGGGCCTCCTGTGACAGTGGCACCTGGCGGCCAACCGGGGCCACCCGCCTCATACCACTCCCAAGGTGCTGAGTGCTCAGAGAACAATACGCGGTAAAGATGGGTCTGTTCTTTGTTGAAGTAGATTCCTTCCTTCATTTGATCGACGGTCATATTCATGATTCCTTCTCTCTGTAAGACGAGGAGAATCTTTCGTCCCAACTCGTCTGACAGCAATTCAGATTCAGTCTGAACTCTGCCTTTGTTGTTCCCAACATAAGCATACTTTCCAACCAGTGATACAAAAAGTCCAAGTCCACCCAATTTGGATTCAATATCATAGGATACCGAAGTATTGCTGTTATAGTCTATCTCGACCTTGACATCGGCGAACCCCCGAAGCTGAGACTCAAGGCTCGGATAAGGATTCGCATCATACCACTTACTTACGAACGCCCAGTTTGGACAATCCAAGCTGCCAAAGGCTTCAGTGATTTCGTTCAGCATTTGTGAGTTCATCGCCAAAACTCCGGTCCAAAAGGGAAGCCATGAATCCGTCCGGTCTTGGGGTTGACGGACACACGCACGGTGAACTGAAATCCTCCACGACCTCCCGTGCCGACGGGGAACGGGAACTTATAGTCTATTAAGTTCGGCGTGTTTGGTACAGGCTTGCCTTTCGCAAACGCCCTCTTCGTGAGCCAGTTGCCATATCCCTGATTGAAAAACGCAGACGTGTTAGAATTCGACTTCAACCTGTTCAGATACGCCTTTGATCCTTTGACGTGCTCCAATTGTTTCTGTGCATCAATGAGTCCCCGTTGAACAATCGTCTTCGGGCCGATAGCTGCTTGCGCACCAGTCTTCAAACACTGCTTCGCTGCCCTCGCCGCAATACTCTTGGCCACCGCATTGGCGAGAGCTTTTGGGCAGAGAGAAAGGGGTCAGGTCTCATTGTTTTCTTGGGAAGCATTGATTATGCTCTTTGCATGCCCAGAACCAAACGAGTTTGCCCGGCGGGAGAGGTGTTCCATGTGCTCAATCGAGCTGTGGCGCGGATGACGATGTTTGAGAAGCCGGAGGATTATCTGGCCTTTCAGCGGGTGGTGGCGGAGACATGGCAGGTGGTGCCGCTGCCGATTTTGGCGATGGTGGCGATGCCGAATCACTGGCATTTTGTGGTGCGGCCCGACAGCGACGAGCAGGTCAGCGAGTTCTTTCGTCGGCTGACGGTGATGCACACGATGCGTTGGCATGCGCATTATCAAACGGGCGGGACGGGACATCTCTACCAGGGGCGATTCAAGTCGTTTCCCGTGCAGAGCGATGCGTATTTATGGTCCGTCATGCGTTACGTCGAATATAATCCGGTCCGGGCTGGGTTCATCGAGCGGGCCGAAGACTGGCAATGGGGTTCGGCGTACGCCCGCCGCAGGCCGCCCGGCGAGCGTCCGTGGTTGGCGATCCCGAGCGATCCACCGTTGCCTCGTCAATGGCGAGCGTGGGTCAACGAACCGCAGACAGAGGCCGAGGTCAACGCCGTCCGCACGTGCATTCGCAAGGGGCTGCCCTTCGGCGACGACCAATGGGTGAAGAGCAGCGTCGTGCGTCTGGGCCTGGAAAGTACCCTGCGACCCAGAGGGCGGCCCAGCGGTAGGTCAGGCTGTGCCTGATCGTTCAGGGACAGCCTGACCTACCTTGCTGCCAAATGCATTCCCCGCATCCACAGCCGCCCCGATATAGGCCCGTGGGGGTCAGGTTTCACCTGATCGATCAGGCACAGCCTGACCTACCTTGCTGACCTACCTTGCTTTGCAAAACGAGGTTTTGGACGGCATGGCCATCCTCAACGAACGCCACTTCAACCACATCCTCAAAGAAACGACCAGCTGGTATAACGCCGAAAGATCCCACTCCGGCCGCGAGCACCTGCCCCCCGGCTGGGACAAACCGCCTGAGCCGAACAACACAGCCGCTCCGAGCGAAATCTCCTGCACCACCCGCCTCGGGGCTGCCGTCAAGTCCTCTCAAAACTGGCTGAGGAAACGCACGTCACTCGCGTAGAACTGGCGGATGTCTTTGTTGTTGTGTCGTCGCATACAGAACCGCTCGACCCCTAGCCCGAAGGCGAAACCGGAGACTTTTTCCGGGTCATATCCGACTGCCTTGAGCACATTCGGGTCGACCATTCCCGCCCCGCCGATTTCCAGCCAGCGGTCGCCCCACTTCATGTCGACCTCGACCGACGGCTCGGTGAACGGGAAGAATGACGGGCGGAAGCGGATCTCGACTTCCTTCCCGAGATACGCCTGGGCGAACAGCGTCAACACCGTCTTGAGGTCGGCCATTGTCACATGCGTGTCGACCATCAGACCTTCCATCTGATGGAACATGCAGGAGTGCGTATCGTCCATCTCATCCGGGCGATAGACGCGGCCAATTGAGACGATCCGCACCGGCGGCTGGGTCTTCTGCATCACGCGAATCTGGACCGTCGAGGTCTGGCTCCGCATCAGCAGCGGCCCACCGAAAGTTTTCTCAGCCGTCGCCAGATAGAAATTATCGCGGGGATCGCGAGCCGGGTGGTCGAGCGGGATGTTCAGGGCTTCGAAGTTGTGGAACTCGTCCTCGATCTCCGGCCCATCAACGGCATCGAATCCGAGCCGCACCATGATCGACTTAAACTCTTCAATCGTCTGCGAGATCGGATGCCGATGCCCCGGACGGTACGGCGTCCCCGGTAGGGTCACGTCCAGTCCATCCACTAGGGCTGCGGGCTTGGCGAGGACGGACTGCCGTTCTTCGAGAGTCGCCGTCACGCGGTCCTTCACCTCATTGAACTTCTTGCCCAGGACTGGACGCTCGGCGACATCGACCTGCCCCAGCAGGCTCTGCAAATCCTTCAATCGCCCCTGCTTCTTCCCCAGAAACTGAATCCGGACTGCCTCGATCGCCGCCGCATCGGTCGCCGCTGCGATCTCGCGGAGGGCATCGGTTTCGTAGAGGGCCAGTTGAGTGAGTGCGTCCATGGATGGCAGCCTGAAACCCAGAGCCTGGGGCCGAGGGGCAATGGGGTATTGAGTGTGAGGAGGAGCAGTATCAGGGATCAATGAGCACGTGCCAAGGGTGCGAAGTGACAGATCGAAAGAATGCGATGATCACGAAGTCGGTTGAGCCAATCGTGGGCCGGGCACATTTGCCCGGCCTCGATGATCTGCCCACCCCTGACGGAAGAATGAAGCAGCGAGCGGCTGGACATCAGTCTGCCGTGCTAGGGCGACACAGTGCCGCTCAGCCGCCGCGACAGGGCGCGCGGCGAAGCGGAGCTTCGAGGATATGCGGTCCTAAGCGGAGCTTGGGACCGAGGGGTCAACGAGTGAATCCAGTCAGTGTACGGGCACGTAGGAAACGTGCCCCACGGCTCACGCCGTGCGGGGATCCACCTTCTCCGGGTTGATGCCGAGGTCTTTGAGGGCTTGCGGCAGCTTGGCCTTGTCGAACCCGCCCTGCTTCGAGAGGGCCAGCAGCGCGGCGTAGGCGGTGCATTCGGCGTCGATTTCGAAGTGGCGACGCAGGGCTTGGCGGGTGTCGCTGCGGCCGAAGCCGTCGGTGCCTAGGACAGTGTAGTCGCCGGGAACCCACTGGCGGATCTGGTCGGCGACGGCGCGGACGTTTTCGCTGGCGGAGATGAACGGACCCTTCTCACTGGCTAACACGCATTCGAGATACCCCTTCTTCGGCGTTTCGGTCGGGTGCAGGCGGTTCCAGCGGTCGGCGGCCATCGCGTCGCGGCACAGTTCGTTAAAGCTGGTCACGCTCCACGCATCGCTGCCGAGGCTGTACTTGTCCTTGAGAATCTTCTGCGCCCGCAGCACGCTGGGGAGCGCGGTGCCGGAACCAAACAGCTGGGGCCGGATCTTCTGCTCTAATGCCGAATCAACGCGGGACAGCCGGTAAATCCCCTTGAGGATGCCGCTCTCAACGCCGTCCGGCATCGCAGGCATCTGGTACGTCTCGTTGTAGATCGAGAGGTAGTAGAAGATGCTCTCGTTGTCGACGTACATCCGCCGCAGGCCGTCCTGAATAATGACCGCCAGTTCGTACGCATACGCCGGGTCATACGCGATCAGGTTGGGGACGGTGCTGGCCATCAACTGGCTGTGACCGTCTTCGTGCTGGAGACCTTCTCCGTTGAGAGTGGTCCGCCCGCTGGTGGCTCCCATCAGGAACCCCTTGCAGCGCGAGTCCGCAGCCAGCCAGATCAGGTCGCCGACGCGCTGGAACCCGAACATCGAGTAGTAGGTGTAGAACGGGATCATCTGCACGCCGAGGTTGGCGTACGCGGTCCCGGCGGCCACGAACGAACTCATCGCCCCGGCTTCGTTGATTCCCTCTTCGAGGATCTGGCCGTCGATCGATTCACGGTAGTAGTCGTTGTTTGGCGACCCGTCAGCAGCAAGTCTGTCCACTGGTTCGTAGAGTTGGCCCTTGCTGGAGTAGATGCCGACCGCGTTGAACATCCCCTCGAAGCCGAACGTGCGGGCTTCGTCAGGAATGATCGGAACGATTCGGTTTCCGATCGCATCGTCACTCATCAAGTTCGACATGATCGCACCGAAAACTTTGGTTGTGGATGTAACTTTTCCTTCCGCAGTGCCTTTCAGATGGCGAGCAAAGAGACGATTGTCGAGTCGTGGAATGGCAAGCTTTTCCACTGTCGGATTACGGCTTGGAACATCTCCACCAAGCTGCTCTCGGCGAGCTTTGAGATATGCGATTTCCGGGCTATTGTCCGCAGGCTTGTAGTACGGAATCTCATCGATGTCCTCATCCGACACCGGGATGCTGAACCGGTCGCGGACGTGCCGCACGGAGTTGTCGTGCAGCTTCTTGGCGTTGTGGGCGATCATCTTGCCTTCGGCTTCCGAGCCGAGGCCGTACCCCTTGATCGTCTTGGCGAGAATGACTGTCGGAGCGCCCTGGTGTTCGGTCGCCGCCTTGAACGCCGCATAGACCTTCTCGGGATCGTGGCCGCCGCGGCGCAGCTTCTTGAGCTGCTCGTCGCTGAGGTGGTCAACCATCGCCTGGAGTTCGGGGGTGTTGAAGAAGTGGTCGCGGATGTAGGCCCCATCGGCGGAGATGTAGTTCTGGTACTGGCCGTCGACGATCTCGCCCATGCGTTTAACGAGCTTGCCTTCGGTGTCCTTGGCGAGGATCGAGTCCCAGTCATTGCCCCACACGACCTTCAAGCAATTCCAGCCCGCGCCGCGGAAGGCCCCTTCGAGTTCCTGGATGATCTTGCCGTTGCCGCGCACGGGTCCGTCGAGCCGTTGGAGGTTGCAGTTGACGACCCACACGAGGTTGTCGAGCTTCTCGCGGCTGGCGAGGGTGATGGCCCCCAGGGTTTCCGGCTCGTCGACTTCGCCGTCGCCGACAAAGCAGTAGACCCGCGACTTGCTGGTATCGATGATGCCGCGATGGTGCAGGTAGCGCAGGAACCGCGCGTGGTAGATTGAGCAGATCGGCCCGAGGCCCATCGACACCGTCGGGAACTGCCAGAAGTCCTCCATCAGCCACGGGTGCGGGTACGAACACAGACCGGTGCCGCGTTCGCTCTCTTGGCGGAAGTGTTCGAGCTTCGATTCATCGAGCCGGCCTTCGAGAAACGCCCGCGCGTACATCCCCGGCGACGCATGTCCCTGGAAGTAGACCATGTCGCCCGTGTGGTCAGCGGTGCGCCCGTGGAAGAAGTGGTTGTAGGCGACTTCATACAGTGTGGCCGACGAGGCATACGTCGAGATATGCCCGCCGACGCCGCCTTCCATGGCCCGGTTTTCATCGGCTTCCCAGGTCGTCTTCTTGTTCGCCCGCAGGACCATCGCCATCGCGTTCCAGCGGATGTAGCTCTTGATCTTCCGCTCGATCTCCAGATTGCCGGGGTAGCGCGGCTGATCTTCCAGCCCAATCGTATTGATGTACGGGGTGGTCGCCACGAAGGGGATCATCACGCCCTTGTGGTAGGCCCGCTCCTGCAAATTGACCAGCAGTTGCTGCACGCGCTCCGGGCCGAAGCGATGGATGACATCATCGAGCGACTCGAACCACTCCTGCAGCTCGCTCGGATCGATCCCCAGGACAGCCCCATCGACGGCAGGTTCTACGTGATCAACTGACATGGTCTGGATGGTCCCTTGAGTGTCGCCTTTTGCTCCGCCCCAGAACGTTCTTGGGTGGAGCGAAAGGCGACATAAATGCGTGGTGTACAAACACCCCCAGCGTGTCCCGTGAGCCTCGCTCGCGGGAATCGGCAGCCCATTGTGACAGGCTGGCCAATTTTGGCAACGCCTGCGTGATGTACAAGAAGTCTCCGATATTCTCGACCGGCACAAATCGCTGGAATCTTGCGATCGAGTTACTAACGTCATATGGTATGAAGAGTTGTGCTCTCTCCTTGGCGGGGCGAGACGTTTGGAATGGGACGGGTTCACTGTGGGGAGCGGGCGATGGCAAAGTGGCTCTTTGAAGATCCTCCGAACAGTGCCAGTTTCGTGACGGGAGATGTGTTTCGGGGATCGCCAATTCTCAGGGTCTACCACGATTTCGAGGGGGGTTGGCAATTTCATGGCGAGGCCGACGAGTCGAGCCAGCTTGACGAGGCTCAAGTGGTCTGCCTCTCAACCATGGTCGAGCAAGACCAGACAACGAGAACATTGCACGATCTCCCCTACGGCTGGATGGCCTTTCGTTCCGATCCGACTCAACCTTGGGAGAGGAGTAAGAATCATCCGTTTCCAACCCATGAAGACGACGGGTATTACCTGGAAGATGCCGAGTGGTTGGCGCAGTTCCTGCTCGATATCAAGCCGCCATGTGAAGACGCACTCAGCGAATTGGAGCCAGGGGACACCGTCAAACTCGTCTTTCGATTTCGTGAGGAATCGGCACCGCGAGGCAATAAGCAGTGCGAGAGGATGTGGGTGCAGATCATCAACTCTGATGAGGACGAAGGCATCTTCACCGGCAGATTGGATAACGACCCTCACCACCAGGGGGCGATTCAAGCTGGGGATGAACTCTGTTTTCTGCCTTCCCACGTGATTGAGATCTACTCAGAGGGCGACGATTGACACTTCGAATGGCGACCTGACGGGCTGTCATCGGTGATAGGCATCGTGCGTGATTCACTCGGTTTTTGCCTGCCGATCACCAGAAACTTTCGGAATTCCAGTGTTTTTCGTGGGTTTTGTACCTGTCTGCTGATTGACAACTCGAAATATGAGTGTTTTACTTAGCTCACACACGCCCACTGGGCGATTCCCCACCGCCATTTCTATGGAGCAAAGATGGCCAAAGCCGCCGCAGCCGACAAGCCAAAGCCGATGTCGAAGTCCGAAATCGTCACCTCTCTCGCCGAGTCCACCGGACTCGTCAAGAAGGATGTCGTCGCGATTCTGGACGGAGTCGAAGCTCTCATCAGCAGCAGTCTGGGCAAGAAGGGACCAGGGGTCTTCGCCCTGCCAGGTCTCCTCAAGATCCAGGTCACGCTGAAGAAGGCCACTCCCGCTAAAGACGGAATCAATCCTCGCACCGGCGAGAAGATCGTCATCAAGGCCAAGCCAGCCCGCAAGGTTGTCAAGGTTCGCGCCCTCAAGAAGCTGAAGGAAATGATCTAGTCCAACGGGCGGTCACTCGCCCGGACTG
>JAYSUV010000672.1:0-1056 GCA_043718945.1 Planctomycetota bacterium | reverse complement strand
CGAAAGTAGTCCGCCCATTCCGTCGGAACGGAGCTATCTCCATTCAGGAAGCGAGCGTAAATCTCTTCGATGTAAGGCAGGTTTTGGCTATGGATCTGCAGGGTAGGGTCAGGCATGGTGGGACAATGTCCGTTCGCAGGCGAGGATCGCATCGGGGCTGAAGCAATCCAGAAGATGACCTCCCTTGCGGTCCACCGCAAAGTCCAGCCACCCGGTCCGCCGCGCTCCCGGCGAACCTCACTATACGATGGATACGCCAGACGGGCCGGGAAATCAATCCCTGTTGTGAGTTCTGTTCGTCCGACCGGCTCGACTGAATGTGGGGACGGCGAAGATTTGAGCAGTTTCGAGGTTGGCTTCCGTTCACTCCCTGGCTGGTGGCCCCCTCACCCCAGCCCCCCCAGCCCTCTCCCCCGCAATGAAGTCTTCCCTGTCAATCCACCCGATTGCGGGGGAGAGGGGGGCAGAACTTGGCGGCTGCCTACCTTTGTGATGCACACACGACCGCTGACAATGTCGGTGTGGTTCCCTCCCGGCGGGGAGACCGCTCCGCTAACATCGGGGCCTCACCCGAAAGGCCCGCCCGATGTCGACGATCTACGATGAACTTCAACAACTCCCCGCTGGTGACACGGACGCTCTGTTTGACCGCGTTGCACTCCAGCTCAAGGCGGACAAGGACTACCACAAGCTGTTCGATTCGCGGCTGATGCAGAAGAAGCATTCGCTCGGTTTGCCAGTCACGAAGCCAGCGTCGTTGACCGATGTGCCCGATGCTTTGCGCAAGAGCGTTGAGGAGACCTACATCGCGGCTGCTCGTGAGGCTGGAGAGCTATTCCTGGCCGATGGCGACATCGCGGCGGCGTGGATGTACTACCAGGTGATTCGCGATCCGAAGCCGGTTGCCGACGCGATCGAAGCGCTGCCCGACAACCTCGACTACACCAAAGCCGAGGAGATCCTGCAAGTCGCTCTCCATCAGGGAGTCCACCCGACCAAGGGACTCCGCATGATGCTGAAGGCTCACGGCACATGCAGCACCATCACCGCCTTTGA
>JAYSUV010000671.1:0-8290 GCA_043718945.1 Planctomycetota bacterium | reverse complement strand
GAAGCGAAACGTGTTGCCGGAGTTCAAAGTCAACGACTGCCCGTCGCGGCCCTTGATGTTCGACGTGTTCCGGAACCCGTGCGTCGCATAGACCCAGCCATCGATCCACCGCGTGAATGATGACGCCATCCCGTGGGTGTCGAGGTTCCCGATCTTGCCATACAGCACCTCCTGATCATCGGACTTCCCGTCTCCATTGCGGTCGTAATAACGCACGATGTTCGGGATGCTGAAGACGATCGCCCCGTCGATGGTCGGCACGTTGCCGATCGGGATGTTGAGGCCGCCGATGAAAGTTGAGACTTTAGAGGGTTGGCCATCGGGGCCGATTCCCTCGACGACAGTCAACCAGTCGCGAGGTGCTGGCGAAGAGGGGCCATCGAACTTTTCCTCGCGAGGCTCGACGCCGTCGCCTTGCGCGGGGTAGGGGTACTCCAATGAACTGGTGATATAGAGCCGCCCCGCCGCGTCGAAGTTGAGGTTCATCGGCTGTCCGATGAGTGGCTCCGAGACGACCAGCTGGATCTCGAACCCCGGTGGAAGATGGAACAGCGCTCGCTGCTGCTCGGGGGTGAGCGGATCGGTCTCGACCACCAGCGGGGTCGCCTGTGCCACTCCCACCAAGAGACAGATGCCGAGAATCCCAACAGATCGGGCCAATGATTGCATCGCGGCGTTTCTCCGAAGGCGGAAGCTCTCAGTCGGACAGGAAAAACGCAGAGTAACAGGCTGAGACGAGAGGGTCGACCTCTCCGGGACACACGCCTGACAGGGCGTCCCTGAGAGTCCCAATCTTACCTAGTGTGACAATGCCATCAGACTTGCATGATGGTTGAGATTCTTCTTGTTTGTTGAGTTCTCGCGGGTAATATGACTGGCGTGAGGTGGCCTGGGGGCGACTGTCAAAGATTCTCGCTGGGCAGACTTCGTTCGAGATTTCTCGTGAAGACACGGAGGACATGATGGTACAACACTCAACTATCGGAGTGCCGGAAGGGTTTGAAGCCCAAATGGAAGACGACTGCCGATTCGCCGAGCCAGGTTTCAGTTTATGCCCACCGCATCTGGTCGAGTCCGAGGTGTCTCGCACGTTACGAAAGATACCGGGAGTCCATGTCGAGTCGTTGTCGGTCCATCGTATTGATGGCGGTGTCTGCCTGCATGGAGTGATCGAGATCGACAACCCTTCGACTGATGTCGAGGATGTGATCCGCCGATCCCTGTCGATCGATCAGGTGATGAACCGCATGGTGGTCAAGTATGGCCCTTCGGCGGTGTGTCCGACCACTGTCTCGGATACGTCGTTCATGTGGGGGTAGAGCGTCAGCGTGCGGGGGATCTCCAACCGCCAGGCAAAGCCGCTCAGTCGCATTCCTTGCCTGTTATCGTTCATCGTTCTGGTCAAGGGGGCGTCTCCGCTCAGTGGAATCGGTTCCCGACCGGGATGGGCGGCACAGGCCATGTATGTCAAATCAACGGAGTGGGGGCACGCCCTGAGTCCTCTTCTGTATAGACCGTACCCACCGTCCCGGGGCGAGCGTTGTACCGCTCAATGGCACATTGCCACTCCCATTCGACCGACTGCGGACGTTCGACTTGAGGTTTCCGGCGGCGACGGTGACCGCTTGGCGGGCGAATTCCCACCCCCGAGGCCGTTCCCCTCTTGTGACATCTCCGATTGCGACGTAAGTTTGTCATGACGCGGAGGATCGGGGACGTGGCCGCTGGTAGCGGGGCAGGGGAGTGACGAGTGTTCGACTGGCGAAAGATCTGGCAACCGACCAAGACTGAGTTGCGGCAGTTTTGGGGGATCGAGTGGTCGACCGAAGGGTTGGTCGGGGCGGCGATCCGTCTCGAGGGTGGCAAGGTGTCGCTCTCGCAAACCTTCTCCATTCCCTTCACCGAGGACCGCACGCCCGAGCGCGCGGGGACCGACATCGCGAGTGAGCTGGCCGAAAAGACAGTCGCTCTGGGGGCCAATGCCGCCTGTGTCGTGGTTGTCCCACGCGAAACAGTGGTGGTTCGACAACTCCAGTTACCAAATGTCCCGGCGGACGAGTTGCCCGCGCTGGTCAGCTTTCAGTCAGCGGCCAAGTCCTCGACCCCCACGACGGCCATCGCCGTCGATTACGTGCCGCTGGGAGGGCAGGGCGATGGACAGGCGGTCATCGCGGTCACGCTCGATTCCGCCCGAGTGCAGCGGATGCGGGATCTGCTGGCGCGGGCCAAGCTCCAGCTGGTCGGACTGGAAGTGAGCCCGTTCCTGATCGCGGAACTGGTGGCTCGCGAGGAAGAGCGAGTCGGAACGCCGGATGTGCCGACGCTGATCGTGGCGCAGTCCGGTGACCGGGTCGAGATCTCGATCCTCGACCAGCGGCGGTTGATCGCGACGCATGCGGTCTGGCTGCCCGAAGGGGACGCGGTCCGACATGTGTCGCCGCTGCAAATGGAGATTAATCGCTGCCTGATTTCGCTGGGGCAATCGCATCCCGGCGTGGAGGTCGATCAGGTCTACCTTGTCGAGGACGAGCAGGCCGATGAGGCGGTGGTGAAAGCCCTGCAAGAACGGTTCGGGGCCAAGGTCCACCCGCTCGACTTTGATCGTTTCGATTCGCCGATCCCGTCGAAGAACCGGCTATCGTTCGTGGCGCTGATCGCGCGCGGGCTGGCGGGTGAGGCGGGGATCATCCCGCGTGTCGACTTGGTCAACCCCCGCAAGCCCGCCGAGAAGCCGGACAACACAAAGCGGTATCTCGTGGCGGGCGGGGCGGCGGCCACTCTGCTGGTCGGCGGGACGTGGTGGAACTTCAGCTCGCAGATGGCGAGCATGGACGAAGACATCGAAACCCTGAGCGCCGAGATTGGCAAGTACAAGGCCGACGTAACTCTCGGTGCCCCCGATCTGGCCGCTGCGAAAGTCCTCTCGACCTGGGGGGAAGGGGACCAGGATCTGCTGGCGGCGTGGGACCAGATTCATCAGCTGTTGCCGGGCACTGACCGGTTGTATCTGACGGACCTGAAGTCAGTTCCGAATTCGGGAGCCAAGCTGATCAAGATGACGGGCACAGCCCGCGCGCGAGGCCGCAGCGACTACGACGATCTGCTGCAGAAGTTTGCCGACGCGGGCTGGACCATCAAATCACCGCCCCCGCTCGAGACCCGGAAAGACCCGGACTACCCGTGGCAGTTCGCCATCGAGGCCGAGCTACCTCGTCCGGTCGAAGAGAAGCCCGCCGCAGTGACTACCTCAACCCCTCACCCCACCTGAACTGGAGACATCGCATGGAATCTCGCGAAAAACTCCTGGCCGGTGGGCTGGGGACAGCTGTCCTGTTGTGGGGCGGACTGGGTTTGTACGACAGTCAGATTGGGGAGCCGCTGAAGGCTAAGGACGCCCAACTGGTGCAAACTCAGGAGGACTCCCGTACTAGCCGGTCAGAGTGGAAGGCCCTCATCAAGTCGCAGAAACTCGTTCACGATTCGGTCAGTGACAGCTTGCCCTCGCGCCCAGAGGATGCGCAGCGTGTGTACGCGAAGTGGGTGCAGGAGCTGGCCGAGCTGAGTCAGTGGAAAGCGATCACGCCGAATAAGGTTCCCGATACTCGCACTCAGCTGGGCAAGATCGGCGTGCGCGTGCCGGTGACGCTGACGGCGAAGGCCCGGCTGCGCGAGGTCGCGACGTTTCTATGGCACTTCGAGCGGGCTGATCTGCTCCAGCGGGTCGCCTCGATGGAACTGATCAGTCCCTCCGCCGATGGAGATCCGGAGTTCACGGTGAAAATCACCTTGGAAGGGATCTCGCTGATCGCGGCGGAGTCACGGACGCGGTTGTATCCCGAGACCGAACTGGCCTCGGCGATTGATGAGCAAGCAACCACGATTCAGGTCGCCGATAGTTCGGGCTTCCTCGCCCAGCCGCCATTCCGCATCCGTATCGGCGGGGAGTTCGCGACGGTCACCGCCGTGGCAGGGAAGAGCTGGACGCTGACACGCGGAGTCGACGACACCAAACCTGCTGCACATGCGGGAGATCGCAGCGTTGAGTACGCTCCGTTCCGCACGCCAGAGCCGGGACATGCAGTCGGGATCGCCAGTTATGTCCAGCTGTTGGAGCATTCGGGGTTCGTGAAGCCGGTGCCGAAGTTTGAGTTCAAGCCAAAACTGGGATCATCGCCGCTGCCTGCGCTGACGCGCGGCGAGCTGTGGCCCGCCGAGCTGAAGGTCGAAGGGTGGAACCCCACGTGGCCCGCACCCGCGTATGAACTCGTGAAGCCGCCCGCCGGGCTGAAGGTGACCGCAGCTGGCAAGCTGGAGTGGGTCGTCCCCGTTGAGGCTGAAGCGCGCGAGTACATCGTCCGGGTGATTGCCAGGGCCGGGGAGGTCACCAAGGTTGAAGCAGACATTCGAGTGACCCTGCGCGAGAAGAACCGCCCGCCGAAGTTTGACCCGGCCACGCCCATGAAAGCGTTCGTCGGCCAGCCGCTCACCTTCCCGGTCGTGGCTCAGGACGAAGATCCCGGCACTCGACTCACCTACGCACTGGCGGGCACAGTTCCGGCGGGCATGACGATCGACTCGATCCGGGGGACGATCAGCTGGACCCCGGCAGAGACTGTCGAAGCGGGTCCCCTCGCATTCCAGGTCACAGCCACCGACAGTGGATCGCCCGGGCTCGTCGCCACGCTGGAGGTCAAGGGGCAAGTCGACGATGATCACGCGCAGTTCACACACCTGACTGGCTCGATGGAACGTGATGGCAACCGCATCGCTCAGCTGAATGACCGACTGGCGAACACCACCATCACCGTCCATGTGGGGGACAAGGTGAAGGCTTCGGAGATGGAGTTCGTGGTCGACTCGATCGACTCGGATGGAATGTCCTTCCGCTGGGGGACATTGCGTCAACGGATGGAGCTGGGGCAACACTTGCGGCAGGCGAAGACGTTGCCCGCCGCTCCAAAGACACCGCCTCCGCCACCGGTCGCAGTTCCCTTGGAGAAGTAGCAGTCATGCCGCGCGCGTTCGAGGTTCGTACGGGAACACGACTGCACTTCGGGCCACTGGCGAGTGGCGCGGAAGCGGGCCGCTGCTTCGGAGGAATCGGGATGATGGTCGCCGATCCGGCGGTTGCGTTTCGCGTCGTGGAACATCCGGTCGAGCGTTATGTCGGCTGCTCGATGGAAACTCGTGAGCGGATCCGGCGGTTGCGAGAGGCTGTGGGGCACGTTTCCGACGTGCCTGGGTCCGGCCATGACAGGCTGGAAGCCTATCCCACGGGGAGTCCGCTTTCGTGGGAGTTTGACACTCCGCCGGTCGAGCATGCCGGGTTTGGAACCGGGACACAATTGAGTCTGGCAGTCGCGACGGTCTTAGCCAGAAGAGAGCCCGCTCCTTGGCCGACTCTCACGGAGATCACCCAGCGCTGCGGACGAGGCCGTCGTTCGGCGATCGGGCTGCATGGGTTTGAGCAGGGCGGATTCTTGGTCGATGCGGGCCAGGCGGGGCAGGGGGCTCTCGGGGAATTGGCGGTCCGCGTGGCAGTGCCCGAGGCGTGGCGGATCGTCGTCTTGCGACCTCGTGACTCGGGGCCAGGACTCCATGGAGCCAAGGAACTCACCGCATTCGCAGCTCTCCCGCCGATGGCGAGATCGCTCACCGACCGGCTCTGTCGGCTGACACTCATGGAGGTGTTGCCCTCACTTCGATCGGGGAACTGCCTCGCATTCGGCGAGGCGATCGCGGAGTATGGCCGAGCGATCGGCGAATACTTCTCCCCGGTTCAAGGAGGCGTGTTCGCTGACCCGCGCGTGCGAGAACTCGACCGCCAGTGGCCTCAACTCGGAAGGCGTTTGGTCCAGTCCTCCTGGGGACCAACGGTTGTCGCCATGACCCCGTCAGAGATCGTCGCAGTGGACCTAAGACGGGAGATCACGGATCGCTATGGTCCCGATCGTTGGCTCATTGAGATCGTCTCACCCCTGAACGAAGGAGCCTCGATACGCGAGTGCTAGACTCGACGCGGAGAGAACTGAAACGTCTCGTAGGACGGATGTCCTCGTCCGTCCTTTCTACACAAATGAGAGGAGGTCAACGCAAAGACGCGAAGGCGCAAAGTCGCCAAGGGGGCAAGATTTCTCGCACAGCCGAGAGGCCCACGAACATTCGAATTTCCCAAGCCGCAGGCAGCGTGAGAAGCCACCCTCGGAATATGTCTGCCTCATTCTTTGCGTCTCTGCGCCTTGGCGTCTTTGCGTTAAATTCCGACTTCCGTGGTCAAACTCGAGGGATTCAGCTGTGCGATGCAGATGTGTAGAAAGGACGGACGTCCTCGTCCGTCCGTGTGTAAAGCATCGGGGAGCGACGGACGAGGACGTCCGTCGTACGCCTCAATCTGGCCCGCGCGTAGTATAACGCGACAGAAGGACACTCCAGCACTGGCCAGCGACCATCCGGAAAAAAGCCCACCGGTTGCAACCGGTGGGCTTTAGTTCTCAATACTCACTCTCTGTCGATCAACCATCAACCATCAACCATCACCCCTCCCCCATGCCCACTCCCACCGAACTTGTCGCCCGCTGCCAGATCGTCCTCGCTCATGCGTGGATGGTCCGCACGTTTGTGAAGCACTCGGCGGAGATTGAGGATTTCCCCGAACTGATGGGGATCGTGCGGGCAGTGTTTGATCTGTCGCGGGCGGTCGAGACTCGTGTGGCTGATCCTGTTGAGTATTTCAAGATGCTCGATAAGAAGTTACCGGAACTCGGACGGGCCGTCGAGAAGTTTGCCCTTGATGCGCCGCATGCATCAACACACACCAACTTCTCTCAAGCAGTGATCTCGATCCGGGCCAGCACCGCAGAATTGGTGGGCCTGCTGGCCGATGGGATGCGTCAGACCAGCACGGTCAAGGTGCCCATGTCGATCACAAAGCCGATCCCCAGAGCCGTCTCTGTCCCACCTGTTGTCAACGAGGCAACCGGCCCCGCCAGCCCACCGTCCCTCCCGCCGGTTTGACGCCTCGACTCAGTCGGCGTAAGCTCGCATTGTCTGGCCATCATCGCAGAGGAAGCAGCCCCTCAAAGGGCTGCGAGGGTATGGACTGGGAGGATCATCGTGCGGCATTCACGCTTACGTTCCGCGAGTTGTTTTATCATGTCACTGGGGATGCTGGGAGTCGGTGGTCAGGCTCTGCTCGCGCAGTCCAGTCCTCCCCCCTCTCGCCCCCCGACCACAACACCGACTGCCGCCGGAACAACAGCGGCCGGACGCGCCGTGGTAATCGAGCGGGCTCCGGTGCTGTTTCGCGACCCCGCCAAGTACCAGGTGCCATTGCATCTGGAACCGGTCCGCAAACTCCATCTGGCAGCAACAGTCGATGGCGTGGTCAGCAGTGCCCAGACCCAAGTCGGACAGGAGATCGCAGCTCAGGCAGAAGTCCTCCGGCTGGATGGCCGCGACGCTCAGCTGAAACTCCAACGAGCCCAAGCCGCACTGAAAGCTGCGAAGGCCGACCTCGAAGCAGCCACCGCCAAACCGGCTGCGGAAGCCCGGGTCGAGGTAGCCGATGCCGATTTGAAGATTGCGGAACTCGACCAGTCGCGGACTATCATTCGTTCTCCGCTCAAAGGAATCGTGACTGCGATTCTCGTGGTGGAAGGCGAATACGTGCATGCCGGGCAGCCGCTCGCTACGGTGATTGACCCAAGCCAGTTCGTGGTCGAAGTTCCGATCGATGGCAAGGTGCAGAAGGCCGGGGAGAGCATCGAACTCAAAGTCGAGGACGCGAACGTGCCCGCCAAGCTCGCCGCCGTGCTGCCGCTGACTCCACAGTTCGACCCGTTGCGAGACCTGTTTCTGTCACCGGCGACGGGCCGTGTCCTGCTGGAAAACACCGGCGGCAAGTGGAGAGCTGGCCAGACAGTCTACTCGTCCATGATTCCCCGATTGCCAGTCGCGGAGGTGCCGACTGCAGCTGTCATCAACGCCGAGCAGGGCGGTCGCAAGGTGCAGGTGATCCGCGAAGGGTTTGTGCGGGATATTCCGGTCCAGGCACTGGGGCAAATGGGAGCGGATCATCTGTTTGTGAGTGGTCGATTTGGGGCCACGGACGAATTGGTGGTCAAGACCTCGGAGACGCTGCTGGACGGAGCCCGAGTCACGTCCCGTGATCCGAAAGCCGCTGGCAACCCGGTAAATTCGGCACAACCCGCAGTACCGACCACCGGTGGCAACAGCTTCTAGGTCACTGGCGAGCGTCCGGCGTGAGCCGGATGGTGAGTGAGTGAGTGAG
>JAYSUV010000068.1:0-19516 GCA_043718945.1 Planctomycetota bacterium | reverse complement strand
TCCGTTCCTTCTTCCAGTGCTGGTGCTGAACGGACGTAGGCGTCCTTTCTACATCTGGACCCGCAATTTTCAACTGCGGTTCACTGGGCACTACCGAGCCTGCGTCTCGTACAACCGGGCCACATCGGCAGCAGTCACGACGATGTCGCGGATGAACCCGGTGTGGGCCCGCTCGTAGCTGATCTTCGAGGCGAGCTGGGGCTTGTGGTGAATCGCCTGGGAGATCCACTGAGTATCCTCGGGGGAGAGTCCGACCACATCCGGCGCAAAGCGGGTGCGGGTCTCGACGATCAGGGACTCGATCCGACGATCAAACTTGTTGTAATCCGCCATGTTGACCCGGATTCCGAGAGGAGGCTGCGATCGGTCCCCTCGAAAACGGGGGACCACCAGTGAGCGAGAGTATACCGAAAGCGTCTGCCGAGGAAACCAAGTGTCCGGTTGCAGGCCCGGCTGGCCCAGTGATTGAGACGACCTGTGGAACGGGCTCCCTCAAAAAAATCAGCCCCGCGGATTGGGCAATCCGTGGGGCCAGTGCTGCCGGATTTCCGCTCTTGTCCGTTTATCGGAGTGAAGAACGTCTCAAATCCGATCAGCTTTCGAAGGCAATCCATCTCTTGGTTGGGTTTGTCCAAACCGCTCTTGGGTTTGAAGGTGGTTGAACCAAGACTGCGCTGTGCAGTGAGTCAATGACTCACTCAGGAACCAGAAATGAACCACCCGCCACAGCTGCTGACACTGCGGGATCGCGTAGGATTGTCGACACGTCAGAACTCCTTCGCCGACTTACCCCTTTCCGATTCCGCTAGAATTCTATGGCGGGGGAAAGTGTCCAGGGAAATCGGAAAAACGGGTTGCACGAATCGATGTTCTCGAAAAAGTTCGCGTCGCGGTCAGCCCGCTTTTTGAGCGGAGGACGAAACCGGTCGGACGAGCGTTGGGGCGGGGATGCTCGGGAAGCGGAGCGTGAAGGTCGTTCCGCGGCCGACGGTGCTTTCCACCCGGATGCGCCCTTTGTGGGTATCGATAATTTCTTTGCACAGGGCCAGACCTAGGCCACTGCCGCCCTGCCCCTGCGCATCGGGTGTTTTCGTGGAGTAGAACTGGTCGAAGATCTTTGGCAGCTTGTCGGCGGGGATGCCCGAGCCGGAATCGCGGATCGTGATCTCACTGGTGCTGGCTTCCAGGTTCTGGGTGACGCCGAGGAAGAGCGTTCCGCCGTTCCCCATTGCCTGGCGGGCATTGATGATGAGGTTGACGAGAACCTGCTGGATCTGGCCGGAATTGACCTCGGCCCAGACGTTCTCGTCGAAGCTCTGTTCGAGGCGGATGCGGTGTACCTGCAAGTCCTTCTCGACCAGGATCAGCACATCCTCGACGAGTCGGCTCAGTGGAAACGCCTCCCGCTGCGAGGTGCGTCCGCGCGCATATGAGAGCATGCCCGTGGTGATTTTGGCGGCCCGCTGACCGGCATTCAGGATGCGGTCGAACGCCTTCTCCCGCGTGGCCGGTTCCTTGTGGCGCAACCCCATCTTGGCGTAGTTGATGACCGTCATCAGGATGTTGTTGAACTCGTGCGTGATCGACGACGACAAGGCCCCCACCGAGGTCAGCTTCTGGGCCTGCATCAGTTGAGATCGCATCTCCGCGAGCGACTGGCGAAGTTCGCTGTTTTCCTGCCGCAGTTGTTGCAGTTCACTGGTCGACATCACAGATGCTCCGATTGGGGAAGTGGTGTGTTTCTACCTCACACACGCACTCTCTGTTCTCTGGAGTTATCGAACCGCCGCGCCCCAGGATTCAAACTGCCACCCCTGATGAAGGCGGTGATCGGAAAGCAGACCGTTTAGAATCCTCGCGGGAAGCCGGCGCGGATAAATCGTGTTTGCGGTATTGGGTGAGATACGTCAGCAATTCCAGGCATGGGAGTTACAACAGGGGGAGAATAATCCCCCTATGCCACCCAAGCTGACATGCCATCGAACAACCCCCTTCCGGGGTGTACACGACCCCCAGATTGAGGCTGAAAGAGCAGACTCAATCTGGAGGGGGGATCGCAGCATCTCGTGGCAACGACAAATCGGACAGTCAGTTATCTCCCGCCCAGCGGATAAACTTCTGGTTGAGTTCTTCCTTCTTGCTGGCAAAGTAATCGTCTGTCCAGAGTTCCTTGAGAGGGTAGTCTCCTTCGGGAAGTCCTTCGCGAACCCGCTCCAGGATCAGCAGTGATTTGATGGCGTCCTCAGCGAGTTCCTGATCCGAATGGAGCAGCTTGCTTTGGCCCTTCGAATTCCTGCCGAACTGGTCCACAACGATTTGCAAGCTCTTGGCCCCTTGCTCCAGCAGCCTCCCCGCCTCTTCCAAGTCGCCCTTATCCTTGAAGGCCCGTTTTCCGTCATAGAAGTCACGGCGAGCATTCAGCATGTCCTGTTTCTGTTCGGCCTGGCAACGATCCTTCCAGTAGTTGTAGTTGATCATGCTGCGGTAGCGATCCTGCCAGTCCAGTTTCGATTTGGCGTCCTGCCCGTCTTTTTCGGAGAGCTTTTTCAGATCATCCAATGACCCTTCCAACGTGAAGAAAGTCCCATTTCCCGCAGCGGCAAAAACCTTCCTCCCAAAAATATCAGTCCATTCCCGATAGGCTTTAGCCCAAGCGGTCTTGGCATCGTTGTCGAAGTTTCCGTCGTCCTCACGAGCTGCGGCGTAGTCCATCTGCGAGTGGTATGGATAGGCCATGAACAGTGGCTCGTCCATCTTATGCTGTTCCAGTTCTCGGGCGTCGTCCAGCGCTGCATTGGCTTGGAGGTACCATTCACGGGCCACGAGGTAATTGTCGATACTGCCCGGATTGATGTCGCCGTCGCCTTTGCCCTTCCAGCGAGTCTGGTCCGGGTCGTTCACAAAGAACTTGCGAAATTGTTCCTTCTCGTCGGCTCGTCCGATTTTTTGTCCACAGAAGCGACCACACTCAAAGTAGAGTTCAGGGAACTGCGTGTTACGGCGGGTTCCACGCTGGAGGTACTTGGCTCCCTGTTTCACCCAGTAGTAGCGATCTTCGACGGCATCGCATTCTGCGGAAACGTTGAACCCCAGGTTCCAGGCTTGATACTCCCACACCTTCTTGAAGTGTGGCTGGAGCAGTGTGATGGAATCCGCCGACTGCTGCAGCTGCGACCAGTTCTTGGTGGCACGGTAGTGTTCCGCATCACTCCACAGAATACTGGCGGCGATCCCCCGGAATCCGAGCAGCACGAGATTCATCGTCGAACTGGCTGGGTCCACATTGCCCAGCGTGGCTTCACCCAGGGAATACTTTTCACGGAGGTCCGAGACCTTTCCTCCGCTCCCAAGCTTCCCATCAGAGGGTTGCCCCAACAGGATCACAATACCCATCAGCACGATAATGCCGAGACCGTACACCAGCTTCCGCTGGCCAGATGTGAGATTGTTCATTTTGCCTCCAGTTCACGCACTTGCAGACCAAAGTAGCCAATGATGTAGGCCGGGATGAAGAAGCCCAGTGTGATCATCAGACTGGGAAAAATACATGAGGCGAACGGCACATCGAAGCCGTTGGCGGAATAGAAAGCCGCATCAAAGATGCGAACATCGGGGATGATGTACTGAGCGAGGTAGAGCATCGCGTAAACACCCGCATCGAGAGTTTCGATGACGCGTTTCGTCAGTGTGTCATCCAGAGGCGACGATTCATTCATCCCGGTCACAATTCGGTAGAACGCTTCGATGGATCCGCCCCCCACGACCTGTCCTTCCGTCGAGAAGTACGTCGCGAGACGTTTCAGCAGGCTTTCTTTCAGAAAGGTGCCCAGGATCAGCAGCCCGAAAGTCGCCAAGGTCGCGACGGGGCCCTTGAGGATGCAGCTGGCAGTGGTGCCGATGGTGATTACCAAGGTCAGCAAGAGCCAGATTGCGAAAACTGTCTTCCAGTAGCCGACAGCGAATGAGCGATCCGGCATGCGCACGAACAGGTCGAAAGGATTGACCCCCAAGTACTGCGAAGCGTCCATGCAGGCGATTTCCAGACGTAAGACATCCTCATTGATCAGGTCTTTGAACAGGTCTACGGTCTTTTCCCCTCCCGCATCTTTGTACTTGATCATCCGTGGGATGGAGATCAGGTTTTCGGTCTCCCCCTTGTCCAGGTCATGCACGACTTCGCTAGAGAATTCGTTGACCGGGAGTACACTGAGTGGGACGCGAAGTTTGGTCTTCTCATTGATCAGGGTGACGCTGAACTCGATCTGCGTTCCGATATCCCCCTTGTAAGAACGGAATGCCTCGAACATGTACTCCAAGCGGATGTCCTGATCCGAGGCGAAATCTTTCGCTCTGATTCCACGAAAATCCCAAATGGCTCGTTCCTTGGTTCCCCCCTGAATGAATCGGCGAACATCCAGAACGTCACCGACGTTGACCCCCATGTAGGGGCGTCCGTCCTTGTCGAATTGTTCTCCCTGCTCATTGAGCATGTTGAGAGTGCCATACACGGGGACGCGGGAGATCAATTGCCGCTGGGATCGTTCGGGGACCACACGAAGTAGCCACGCATACCCCACCGCACTGACCACCAGCAACAGCACAGACACGACGAACACATACCCACCAATTCGTCCGAGAACGACTTCGCTGCGACGAACTGGCTTAGTCACAACGGTGTGCAGCGAGCGATCTCGGATATCTGCGGGCAATCCCCAGCATGCCAGCAGCACCGCCACGGGCAACAACATCCAGCGGACCGTCGTCATGACGAAGCTGATGTAAGGTTTGGCCGGAGTCGCTTCACTGGAGTCCCCAATAAACCAGCCCGCGAACATGAACAGCACCAGGAACACGGCCCCGACCCACAGGGCCTTGCGGCGGATCGACTCCCGCGCCGTCAACGTCGCCAGTGCAAAAATCCGCCGGGGAGCGAGCAAGACGAGGTCCACGAATCCGCGACCCACGACCCCGCCAAAATTCGCCAGACCTCGGGTGCCGTTGCCGAGCCAACTCGACACCGCACCCACGAAGGACCCGATCAGGGCCAGTGAACACACGACAATCAGCCACCGCATGAGCGGGTGCTGAAAAATTGGATGATTGGTATCGAATGGCATGTTCGATTCGATCCCTTTCTGAACAACAGGATATGAAGGAGGGGCTGACCAGAACGGTCGTCAATCTAGGTCGCCACAAATTGAATAAGGAACGCGACCTAGCTCACAGACCAGCCAGCCTCGGTGTCCGCCAGGGGATCGCCAGTAGCGACCCCCGCACGATCCAGGAGGGAGACTTACGCCTTCGGCGTTTCGCCCGGAGCATACCGACGACCGGGGCGAGCCTTGCTCTCCTCGACCGTCCGCAGGAACAGCTCTTCGAGGTTGGCCGTCGGCGATGAATTGCTGTGCAGCGAAGCGCCGTGTTTCTTCAACACCGCCTCGACTTCGGCCAACGCCGCAGGTTCCAGCTTCGAGGTAATCAGTTGGGACTCGCCCTTGGATTCGAGCAGATCCTTCACGTTGCCCAGCACCTTCAGCTCGCCGCCGTACATGATCGCGATCCGGTCGCACACGTCCTGCACGTCTTGCAGCAAGTGGCTGCACATGACGACCGTCTTGCCCTCGTCACGCAACCGGAGGATCAAGTCCTTCACTTCGCGCGTGCCCAGGGGGTCAAGACCGCTGGTCGGTTCGTCGAGGATCACCAGTTCAGGATCGTTGATCAGGGCCTGTGCCAGACCAATCCGGCGGGTCATTCCCTTCGAGTATTCCTTCAGCTGCCGACGGCGGGCCCCTTGCAGGCCGACCATCTCGATCAGCTTGTCGCGCCGCTCCTTGCGAAGGGCTGACGACATGTTGAACAGCTGGCCGTAGAAGTCGAGCGTTTCGTCCGCGTTCAAGAAGCGGTACAGGTACGACTCTTCGGGCAGGTAGCCGATTTTCTCGTTCTTGCTCACATCGTGAGCCTGCTTGCCGAGGATCTTGATCTCCCCTTCGGTGGGGAAGAGCAGTCCGAGCAGCATCTTGAGCGTAGTCGTTTTGCCAGCACCGTTCGGTCCGAGCAGGCCGAAGATTTCGCCCTTCTTGACTTCCAGGCTGAGTGAATTAACGGCCTTGACCTTGGCTCGGCCCCAGAAGTCCCGATAGATCTTCGTGAGATTGCGGATTTCAATGACAGGTTCTGCGGACATCGAGATGCTGACTCCTTGGGTCCACCCCGGCGGGCGACCACGCTGAATTCAACGCAACGGAAAACGGGAACAACGACTCAGGAGGAATCCCCCGAGGAACAACCGCCGCAACAAAAGAAGAGATCGCATGATCCGGCGATGCTGCACACTCTATGCCTGACCGGGAGACGATTCAAGACTGCGGATGTATGTCTCGCGATATTCGGTCAATCGATTCTGACGAATGGCCTCCCGAAGCTCTCGCACGATCCTCTGGTAGTACGCCAGATTGTGGACCGAGAGCAGCATCGGCCCGAGCATCTCGCCCGACTGGAACAGATGCCGCAGGTAGCCCCGGCTGAATTGTGTGCAGGTCGGGCACTCGCACTGCGGGTCGAGCGGAGACGTGTCCCGCATGTGCTTCCGATTCTTCAGCTTGACGGAACCAACGCTGGTGAAAGCGGTTGCGTTGCGGGCATTGCGGGTCGGCATGACACAGTCGAACATATCGACGCCCCGGCAGACCGCCTCAATGATGTCGATTGGCCTGCCGACACCCATCAGATACCTCGGCTTGTCGACAGGTAACATCGGCACCGTAAAGTCGAGCGTGTCGTACATCTCCGACGGCTTTTCGCCGACGCTTAGCCCACCAATGGCATAACCCGGAAACTCGATCGGGAGCAATCCCTTCGCGGAAAGTTCACGAAGTGCCCGGTCGGTGCCTCCCTGCACAATCCCGAACAGGGCCTGATCGGCTCGCTGCTGAGCGTCGCGGCACCGCCGCGCCCAAGCGGTCGTCCGCTCGACCGCCTGCCGAATGCGCTCCTTCGAGAGATCATGCGGGGGGCACTCATCCAGGCACATAATACAGTCAGCCCCCAGTGCTTCCTGAATCGCCACCGCTTTCTCGGGGGAGAGTTCAAACAGACTGCCGTCGATGTGCGATTTGAACACCACTTGCGTGTCATCAATCTGCCGTAACTCAGCCAGACTAAAGACCTGGAACCCCCCGCTATCGGTCAGGATCGGCCCGTCCCAGTTCATCATCTGGTGCAGGCCCCCCAGGTCTCGGACGACATCCGCGCCCGGCCTCAGTGCCAAGTGATATGTGTTCGCCAGCACCTTCTGGACGCCGATCTTCCGCAGCTGATCCGGCCAGACTCCTTTAACGGTGGCCTTGGTCCCGACCGGCATGAAAACTGGCGTCTCGACGATCCCATGCGGTGTCTGCCACAGACCGATACGGCCAGCGGTGCGGGAGTCGGTCGCTTGAAGTGTGAATTGAAAGTGGGGCACTTGGAATGGGGCCGTCAGTGATCTGAGAGCGGGATGAAGAAGGAGGCCGACCATCCCCTGAATTCTGATCGTACCCACCCGGTCCCGATCGATCTACCATACCCACCTGTGTTCATCAGATTGCGGTGTTTCACAGTGTGGTGGTTTTCAGTCGTCAGCGATCAGCCAGAGTCGAGTTCCCTAACGTCACAAAGGGCTGTGCCGTTCGCCCAAGAGCCTTTGCACTAGAATTTCCATGAGCCGCAATGGTATGACGTATTCACTCCCCTTGGCCGCTCGTCCCTTGGTACTCACATGAGCTTTGCCCCCTCTCGCCGCCACTTCTTGCACGACAGCTCCTTCGGTTTGGGAGCGCTGGCGCTCGCCTCGTTGCTCGGAGAGGGCACTCCGGCAACTGCTGCACCCGCCTCGGCACCGTCTGGCTTGCCGCCGTTGGCCTCTCATTTCGCACCGCGAGCGAAGGCGGTCATCCATCTGTTCATGACCGGGGCCCCGAGTCATCTCGACCTGTTCGACTACAAGCCAAAGCTCAAGGAGTTCGAGGGCCGCTCCATCCCACCCGAGATCATCGGCGGACAGCGATATGCCTTCATCAACCCCAATGCCGCCGCCCTCGGACCGCAGTTCGCATTCAACAAGCATGGCGAATCGGGGACCGAGATCGCGGATGTCTTGCCGCATCTGGGAAAGATCACCGATGACATTTGCCTGATCCGGTCAATGCGGACCGACCAGTTCAATCACGCTCCCGCACAGATCTTTTTCAGTACCGGATTCTCGCAACCCGGTCGTCCCTCGCTGGGGTCGTGGGCATTGTATGGACTGGGGTCGGAGGCTCGCGACCTGCCCGCGTTCGTCGTGATGTCAACCGGAGCCGGCATCAGCGGAGGGGCCGCCAACTGGTCGAGCGGCTTCCTGCCCGGCCAATATACCGGCGTCCGTTTCCGCAACTCCGGCGATCCCATCCTCAACGTCTCCAGCCCCGCTGGCGTCGATGCCCAGCTGCAAGCCTCGTCGTACGATCTGGTGAATCGACTCAATCGAAAGCACCTGGAAGAGCATGGCGATCCCGAGATTGCCACGCGTATTGCCAGCTATGAGATGGCCGCGAGGCTGCAACTATCGGCTCCCGAACTGATGGACCTCAAGAGCGAGAGCGCTGCGACACTGGCCCAGTATGGCTGCGAAGCCGAGAAGCCCTCGTTCGCCAGAGCCTGCCTGCTGGCCCGGCGGATGGTCGAACGCGGAGTGCGGTACATCACGATCTACAACGAGGGCTGGGACGCTCACTCCGACCTGATCGGGAACCACACCAGCAACGCCAAGAACACCGACCAAGGGGCAGCGGCGCTGGTGGCTGACCTGAAGCAGAGGGGGCTGCTGGACGAGACGCTAGTCATCTGGGGCGGCGAGTTTGGTCGCACTCCGATGGTCGAATCGAACCCCGCCTTACAGCGGAGCCGGGGCCGAGATCACCATCCCCAGGCATTTTCGATCTGGCTGGCGGGCGGCGGAATCAAGCCGGGGATCACACATGGGGCGACCGATGAACTCGGCTTCCACGTGGCCGAGAAGCCGGTGCATGTTCACGACCTGCAAGCCACAATCCTGCACCAGCTGGGGCTCGATCACGAGCGGCTGACCTATCGCTATCAGGGGCGAGACTTCCGCCTGACCGATGTGCATGGGGAAGTGGTTCACGAGATCCTGGCATAGGGCTGGCACATGCTCAACTCACTGTCCGCCCTGTCCCCTGTCCCCTTCCAGTGAGATTCCATGCGACACCCGCTCTGCCTCGCGATCCTAGTGTTCTGGTTCACCGTACCACTGACAGCTGCGGAGCCGATCCGCGTGCTGATGTGGGACGAGCAGCAACCCGCTCAGAAGACGGCCTATCCGGAGTTCCTCGGGAACGAGATTGCCGCCTATCTGTCGAAGCAGCCTGACCTCAAGATCACCTCCTCCAAGATCGATGATCCGGGGCAGGGGATCTCGGACGAACAGCTGGCGAATCACGATGTCATCATCTGGTGGGGACATGTGCGGCATCGCGAAATCCCGGTCGAGTCGGGCCAGCGGATCGTGAAGCGGATTCAGTCGGGCCAGGTGTCGCTGATCGCCTTGCACTCGGCCCACTGGTCGGTGCCCTTCGTCGAAGCGATGAACCAACGGGCGATCGATGACGCCCTGGCCACGCTCACCGAGGCGGAGCGCAAGACGGCTCGCATCGAGACGGTCCGGCCACCGCAGTACAAATCCCCTGCCAAGGATGCGAAGCTGACGCCGAACGTCGAGAAGTCGGTCGGCAGCGACGGGGTCGTGACTCTCCAGATCGAGCTGCCGAACTGCTGCTTCCCGGCCTATCGTCCCGATGGGAAGCCGAGCCATGTCGAGGTGCTGCTGCCCGACCACCCACTGGCCGCCGGACTGCCGCAGAAGTTCGACATCCCGCATACCGAGATGTACGCCGACCCGTTCCATGTGCCGCAGCCCGACTTGATCATGTTTCAGGAAACTTGGGACGCGGGGGAGAGTTTCCGCAGTGGGAGCGTCTGGAATCTCGGGCAGGGGAAGGTGTTCTACTTCCGCCCCGGACACGAGACCTTCCCCGTCTTCCAACAGCCAGAGACGCTACGGATTGTGGAGAACGCGGTACGCTGGCTGGCGGAACAGCAACGTGCGGCACGGCCCCAGTGATCCCTCGTTGGCGCAACGGACCAAGGCGAAGTGACAGCCCTCCTTTGCCGCCAAGGTTCACATGGAATTTACCTCCGACTGGTTCTCGAACCACATTCCCCACTGGACTCACTTCGTTCGTCCCCTGGCGGGCCAGCCACTGAGTGTTCTGGAAGTCGGCAGCTACGAAGGCCGGAGTGCCGTCTGGCTGCTGCAGAACATCCTCACTCACCCCATGTCCCGGCTGACATGCATCGACCGGTGGACCGACACCAAGGTTCAGCAGAGATTTCGATTCAACGTCGCCGAAACGGGACGCAGTGAGTCAGTGATCGAAGGACAGGGAGATTCAGCAATCGCCTTGAGGAACCTCGCAGGCCCCTTCGATTTGATCTACATCGACGGAAGTCATGAAGCTCGCGATGTCCTGACCGATACCACACTCTGCTGGACCATACTGAAGCCCGGTGGTCTGCTGATCTTTGATGACTACGGCTGGAACGGCTCGGTGGAATTCCCTCCACGAAGCGCGATTGATGTGTTCCTTCAGCTGTGGATGACCCAGATCGAGGTCTTGTACAAGGGGTATCAGGTGTTCGTTCGTCGTCGAGCGACTTGAGCTGGAAATGCCTCTGGGCCCAGCGGAGCATCGAGCCACGCCCGCTGAAAGCCCGTGTCACGGATGAGAACACAGCTGCCGCTTCCCCTCAAATGCTGGCACAGTATGAATTTCCAGCCGTAACAAGCGAGAAACACGAAACTTGAGCGTGCTTGCGGGGTAAGTACGTGGTATGACACGTTGGCAAGTCGGTAGACTCTTTGTCGCCTCCACTCAAGGGGGTCGCTGCGTTCGCCAGAACGCGGGGAGCCTCGCCCCGAGCGTTTGGGGGTTGTCTCGCGTGAGAAAAACCGGCGGCGAGCGTCTTGCCGCTCACTGACCCTTTGGAACAGATGTTCGATGACTCGACTCGTTGTGATTGCTAGTCTCGTGCTAGCAGCGGCTTGTGGCTCGGCCAGTGCTGCGGATGCCGCGAGAATCGTGGCTCCGTTCACGCTGAACGACTCTCGGGGAGCGACGGTCCACTCTGCGGATTTGGCCAACTCGAAGTGCCTGGTGGTCGCGTTCCTCGGAACGGAGTGCCCGCTGGCCAAGCTGTATGGTCCACGTTTGCAGACCTTGGCGAATGAATATGAGCCGAAGGGAGTGCAGTTCCTCGCGATCAACTCGAATCAGCAGGACTCGATCGCGGAGATCACCGCGTATGTGAAGCAACATGAGATCAAGTATGCGGTCCTGAAAGACCCCGGCCAGAAGGTGGCCGATCAGTTCGGAGCGACCCGCACCCCCGAGGTGTTCGTTCTCGATCCACTCGGCAAAGTGCTTTATCGCGGGCGGGTCGATGACCAGTACATCGTCGGCGTCCAGCGCGACGCCCCGCTGCGAGCCGACCTCAAGGTCGCTCTCGACGAAGTGCTGGCGGGGAAGCCGGTCAGCGTGGCTGTGGCGGAGCCGATTGGCTGCCTGATCGGTCGCGTGCGGGAGCCCAAAGCAGGGGGCAGCGTCACCTGGTCGAACCAGATTTCCCGCATCACACAAGCCCACTGCGTCGAGTGCCATCGACCCGGCGAGATCGGGCCATTCCCGATGCTCACCTATGAGGACGCCCAAGGCTGGGGAGACATGATCGCCGAGGTCGTCAGCGACCGCCGCATGCCTCCCTGGCACGCCGACCCTGCCCACGGAAAGTTCTCCAACGATCGCAGCCTCTCGACCGAAGAGCGCGACCTGATCCTGACCTGGGTCAAGGATGGCTGCCCGGAAGGGGACAAGTCCCAGCTGCCTCCCGATCGCAAATTCACCGAGGGCTGGCAACTGACGAAGGTGCCCGATTTGATCGTTACGATGCAGAGCAAGCCGTTTGCCATTCCGGCCAGCGCTGGTCCCGAGGGTGTCAAGTACCAGAACTTCGCCGTCGACCCGAAGATCAAGACCGATAAATGGATCTCGGAGATGGAGGTCGTGCCGGGCAACCGGGCAGTCGTGCATCACATCATCGTCTACGTCCAGCCAGACGGTCAGAAGCAACGCGGGCAGGGGGAATTCTTTTGCGCTTACGTTCCCGGAACTCGCCCGATTCCGCTCGCCACAGGCCACGCCAAGAAGATCAAGGCCGGTTCCTGGTTCCGATTCCAGGTCCACTACACCCCCAATGGATCGCCGCAGGAAGACCTCAGTAAGGTCGGACTGATCTATGCCGATGCCAAGACGATCACGCATCAGGTACTCACCACCGAGGTCGCCAATACTCGGTTCAGTATCGAGCCCGGCCAGGACAACCAGGCGTTTACCGCGATCAGTCAGCCTTCACCGATTGATGTCATCCTCATGTCGATGGCCCCGCATATGCACCTGCGTGGCAAGGCGTTCAAGTATGAACTGGAACTGCCCGATGGCACTCGGCAGACGTTGCTGGACGTGCCAAAGTACGACTTCAACTGGCAGACGAACTACCGGCTGGCGGAACCGCTGACGATCCCGGCGGGAGCGCGGCTGCACTGCACGGCGGTATACGACAACTCGGCGAGCAACCCAGCGAATCCGGACCCGACGAAGACCGTGACGTGGGGCGACCAGTCGTGGGACGAGATGATGCTGGGCTATTTCGATCTGCTGGTCTCGCGCGAACTGACGGACAAGAAGCCGCTACGAACTGCCATCAACCCGGAAAACATCATCTCGCGGTTTGACAAAGACAAGGACGGCAAGATCTCCCGCGAGGAGTCCCAGGGGCATGATCTCCTGAAGCGTGGCTTCGCAGTCGGAGACACGAACAGCGACGGCTACCTCGACCGTCCCGAGATCGACAAGGCGATCGACAAGATTCGCAAGACGCTCAAGTGAGGGGCCGTTGAGGGTGGAGCCCCGATCTCCTTTCGTCTCCCCACTCCCCCTCCTCTCATTCTCCCCCACTCCTCTTGCGGCAGAAACCGCCGGTCGGGTAAAACGCTCCTCGACAAGGATTCGTCACTTGGGGGGCAGGATGTTTCACCGTTTTCGCCGTTGGTGGACGCCCGATGTGGCGCTCGATCTGGGGACCACCAGCACGCGCGTGGCCATTCCTGGGCGCGGCGTTGTCCTCGAAGAGCCTTCGGTCATCGCGCTCGATACCGCCACCCGCCGCATCCTGGGGAAGGGCACCTGCGTCGGCACGCTGGCTCGTCAAATGCTGGGCCGCACCCCCGATTCGATCAGTGCCGTGCAGCCGATTCGCAACGGGGCGATCACCGATTTCGAGCTGTGCGAGGCGATGATCTCGTACTTTCTGCGGAAGGCGATGCAAGGAGCTAAGGGGTACCCGCGCGTCGTGGTCACCGTGCCCTCGGGTCTGTCGCCGGTCGAAAGCCGTGCGGTCTTCACCAGTGTCGAGCGGGCCGGAGCCGAGCGAGTTTTTTTGTTACCGGTGACCAAGGCGGCTTGCATCGGGGCGGGACTCCCGATCTCGGAGCCGCTGGCCAGCATGGTGTGCGACCTCGGCGGCGGCACGTCGCAGGTCTCGGTGATGAGCCTCGGAGACGAGGTCGCCGGGCAGACCTTGCGAGTCGCGGGCGATCACCTCGATCAGGCGATCATCGACTGCCTACGTCGCCAGCATGCCCTCCGTATCAGTGCCGCGACAGCTGAGCAGATTAAGCTGGCGGTCGGCAGCGCGGTCCCCCTCGACAGGGAATTGTCGTTCGAGGTGCGTGGTCTCGATGTCATCAGCGGAGTGGCCCGCAAGATCATCGTCGTCAGCGAACAGATTCGCTTCGCCCTCGCTGACCCACTGCAACACATCGTCAGCGGTATCCGCTCCACCATCGAACAATGCCACCCCCAGCTCGTCGCCGACCTCGCCGATACCGGGCTGGTCGTCACTGGCGGCACAGCCCAGCTGCGCGGGATCGAAGCGTATCTGCGAGAGCAACTTGGCATCCCCGTGCGTCGTGACCATGACCCGGAGCGGACCGCGATCCGCGGGGCGCTGATCTGTCTGGAGCACTTTGATCTCTGGCGGGAAAGTCTGGTCACCGATGGCCGCTGAAATGAGGGAGCGCTGCGTTCGCCAGAACGCGGGGAGCCCGCACACTGGCGAGACAAACTCCCCGGTGTGTCTGCCCCCTCTCCCCCACAATCAGCGAGGCTTTCGGGGATGACTTGACTGTGGGAGAGAGGGCCGGGGTGAGGGGGATTCCAGGCCCCCTCACCCTAGCCCTCTCCCCCGCAACGCATATTCTCGGCATACACATGTCGCTCGCGGGGGAGAGGGAACAAGAGGGGGCACCAATTGGTTCATGTTCGCACCGATTCGCAAACGCCGCCGGGGATCAGCGCCATCGCCGCAGCTCTCCTATTGGGCGGAATGCTGTTCTGCCTGCCCGAGGTCTGGGCAGGGAAGCTGCGTAGCGCAGTCCATGATCTGCTCGCGCCGGGGCAATGTGTACTCGCCTCAGCTGCGCCTCAAGTGATCTCTGGACCGGCTGCTCAGAGTCCCGCGACTGCCACGGACACTCAGTGGGAGCGGCAGGCCCGCTACTGGCAGGCGGAAGCGGCGAAACTCCGGGCCGAGTTGACCGAGGCGAATCGAGTTCCCACTTGGCCCGCTGCCGCGATCATCCCCTCCCAGATTCAGCCCCAACTGCGTACAGCGCGGATCATTGGCTGGGAGCGTGGGGCGAGTGATGCGGCTCCAGCGGCTGTGGTGCGAGCAGGGTCGGCTGACCATGTGGCCGTGAATGATCTGGTCCTCGCACCCGGTGAGTCGATTCTCGATCAGGGGCAAGCGCAGGGCATCGCTGCCGATGATCTTGTGTTAGCTGGGCGATCGATCATCGGTCGCATCTCTCGCACCAGTCGCTGGACGAGTACCATCCAGCCGATCACTGATCCCGAGTTCCGGGGACAGGCCCAGATCGTGCGTCTACTCGATGGGGAGGCAGTGCTGGGAGCCGAAGGGCTTCTCACCGGGTCGAAGGAGGGGACCTGCCGCCTGCTGCATATCGGTACGACCGATCCTGTGGCGGAGGGTGACCTGGTGTTCACGTCCCTGCGAGGCGTTCCACTCTCTCCTCCTCTGTTTTACGGGACGATCACTCGGGCGGAACTGAGGCCGGGGGAACCCGAATGGTCGATTGAGGTCTCCCCCGCGCGGAGCGGTTCACCTCCTTCCAAAGTGTTCGTACTGGAACTTTCCCTCGGCGTTGCGGGAGTCTCCACGCCTCCCTCCGGAGCCGCACGAGGAACGCCGTGATGGGTCGAGCCCTGCTCTGGATGACCCTGGGTTATCTCAGCTGCCTGTGGGACTGTTCCGCTGGCTTTCATGACTCACGTTGGCCCAGTGCAACGGGCGTGTATCTGGCACTGCTGGTGATGCAGTGGCCACAATACGGTCTCTGGGGGGCCGCGCTCTGTGGTCTCGTGCTGGATGCCGCCCATGGAGGCGTCCTCGGTCCGCGAGTCCTGGGGGGAGTCACCGCGACCTCATTCGCCAGCCACTTGGGCCTGCATCGGTCCGAAACCCGCTGGCCCCGCGCTGCGTTCATCATTGCGACTGCCATCGCCATCTGGCTGGTCGTGCCACTCATCACCGCGGACGTGAGGGGCGACCTGCATTTCAATCTCTGGACGCAGGCTCAGTCAATCGCGACGACCACTCTGTCCAGCACAATCATCGTCCTGGCGATCCTCGTGTTGGTGCGGACTGAGCGAGTCGATCGGGTGGACTGAGGGAGCCGTCTGCTGAATTGGCATCACCAATTCGCAAGTGAGCTGCGGGCTGAGGCGAGCGGCCAATGGGAACTGACCCGCCAGACTTCCGAAGGAGTGTGGTCGCAATTCTACGCAGGTTTTCGCTCCTCGGCCCCGAGGGGGTCTGACTCGAAAGCCCAGGGCACAGCCCTCATCTTTACCCACATCTTTGTGGGTAAAGATGAGGGCGGCAACCTGGGTCACCCCGCGCATCAAACGTGCCGCCCAACCATGAATCGGGATTGAGAACTGTGTCGTTCATGTTCTCGAAGCGTCTCAGGGATTCGACTGCCGAAGTGCGGTAGAACGATGTCGAATTTCGCGGCGTCACAGGGGCTTGTCAACACCGAGGCGTCAGGCCGGTCGTCAACTCGCGATGGTCGAATTCCCCTCCGAGACCGCCCGAGTCTCCGCACGCTGCCGCAGTCTTCACATTGGGGATTCTGGCCCCCTGCGTCTCTACGGCACGCAGTGCCTGCAAGGGCGCGACGCGGAATCCCTGGCGGGCGCTGCGGGCTGGGGAGTGGATTGTATCGGACGGTTTGGGGGACGGCAGAATGCTGACGAATTCTGCTAGGATGCGGACTCTGCGACATCGTCACACGGGAGAGACATCATGAGGTTCCTGCGGATTGTGGCTGTGCTGGTGGCCACCTGCTTGGCAGCAGTGTCGAGTGGGGCCGAGCCGGGCGTGCGGATCGTGCTGGCGGGCGGGAAGCATCAGCTCGTACGCCACTCCGAGCCGTACTTCATTCGCGGTGTCGGTGGCAACGGACCGCAGCAGCTGCTGGAGTCACTCGGTGGCAATTCAGTGCGGACATGGGGGGCGGAGGGACTTGGCGAGACACTCGACAAGGCTCACGCTTTGGGACTCACCGTGACGGCGGGGATCTGGCTGGGGCAAGTGCGGCAGGGCTTTGATTGGTCGGATGCCGCCAGCTTGATCAAGCAGCGAGAAACTGTGCGGGCAGTGATCGAGAAGCATCGCAACCACCCCGCGCTGCTGATGTGGTCGCTGGGCAACGAGATGGAAGACGGCGAGGGGAAGAACGGAGCGGTCTGGTCGGAGATCAACAACTTGGCGCGGCTGGTGAAGTCGATCGACGCTGGCCACCCGACGATGACCGTGATCGCGGAACTCGGCGGAGACAAGGTGAAGAACCTGCACGCCCTCTGTCCTGACATCGATGTCGTTGGAATCAACTCGTACGCGGGTGGCCCGTCCGTCGCCGAGCGTTACAAGAAGCAAGGTGGCACCAAGCCGTTCGTCCTCACCGAGTTCGGCCCGCCCGGTATCTGGGAAATCGGCAAAGACGAAATCGATGCCTACCCCGAACTGACGAGCACCGCGAAGGCTGCCGCGTATCGGGCGACCTACCAGCAGTCCGTCCTCGGCGAACCGAATCTCTGTTTGGGATCCTACGCCTTCTTGTGGGGTGAGAAACAGGAAGTCACCGCCACTTGGTTTTCGATGCTGAGCGGCGACTCCCGCCTCGCCGCAGCTGACACGCTGTCTGAGCTGTGGACCTCGAAGCCGGTGTCGAATCGCTGCCCTGTGATCGAGACGCTGACGTGTGAGGGGAGCCGCCAGCGCCAGCCCGGTGAAACGATACTTGTGTCTCTGAAGACCTCGGACCCCGAGCAGGACGAACTGGCCGTCACATGGCAGTTCCGGTTCGATGCCGAGCAATACGGCACCGGGGGCGATGCCGAAACCGCTGCCCTGGCCATCGATGCAGCCATCGTCAAGAAGTCGAACACCGGGGCCGAGATCAAGCTCCCCGCTGACGGTGGGCTCTACCGTCTGTTCGCGATCGTGAAGGACAAACAGGGCGGAGCCGCTGTGGCCAACATCCCGCTTCGTGTCGATGCGCCTCGGAAGACACTGGTGGCACGCAAAGCGGAGTTGCCGCTGGTACTCTACTCCGAACCAGAGTCCGCTCAGACCTACATCCCTGCGGGCTGGATGGGTAACGCCAAGGCGATCAAACTCGACCCGGAGAATGCCGAGAAGCCGCACGCGGGGAAGGCGTGCCTGCGGTGCGATTTCACGGCTAAAGAAGGCTGGGGCGGAGTCGTCTGGCAAAGCCCCGAACAGGATTGGGGCGACCGGCCCGGGGGCTTCGATTTGACGGGAGCCAAGCGGGTGAAGTTCTGGGCTCGCGGCGCGACGGGCGGCGAGAAAGTGACCTTCTCGTTCGGCATCCTGGAGAAGCCCAAACCGTATTTCGACACCGGCAAAGGAAGCGTCGAAACGGTGCTGACCGCCGACTGGAAAGAGTACGAGATCTCCCTCGACAAGCTCGACCTGACCCGCATCAAGACCGGCTTTGTGTGGACATTGGCATCCCGCGGAGAACCGATCACGTTCTATCTGGATGAAGTTCGCTGGGAATGACGATGTCTGCGGCCACATGACGTGGTCTCACTTTCAGCCTCGTAATTACTGGCGAGCGTCCGGCGTGAGCCGGATGGTTCGACCATGTCACCAGACCGGATCGCCACGTTTCTCGCTGGTCGAGTGGTCAGGGTTGAGTGCTCGAAGAGCGCGGCTCGCTGCGAGAAGACCACGGCCTTCGCAAAGCCTCAGACCGTGCCACCCGTCCGCCACAAACGCTGGCGGCCCCAAGCGACCGCCGAAGCCCGCCCACCTGTACCCTCGTGTTGCTCCGCCACCCAGACGCTCAATGCCGCGTCTAGGGCACCCTGCCCACTGTTGATTAAGGCAGTTCTGGAGTTGCCAAGCGATCAAACTCTTCCCGCGTCATGCCAGAAGGCACGGGAGCAATCGCCCGACCAGTGATGGGATCGAACGTGACGGGGCCGAGAGGGCGGCGGTGGGAGGCCACAGCGGGGAGTTCTGGCTGGTTCCGAGGGGCTGGGGTTGGGGGCAGAACATCACGACTCGGACGAAAATATACGAACAGAAGTATCAACAGAGTGGCGGACACAATTTGCACCATGATCACGGGGAGCCAGCGTCTGGTGATTGTCGCGACTGACGCCGAAGGTACTCGCAGCTTGCCGTTCTGAAAGAACTCGGCACCGCACTCGCGACATATGTTAAATCCTTCCAGAATTTGCCTGAAAGACCCGCATCCCCAAGGCGAGTATTTCGTCTGTTCGGATTGGCAGCGAGGACACCGACCCCTCTCGGAGTGCGACACGAAGTACCACACCATTAAGAACAGGAAGAGCACTATTGGCAACATGAGATCCATGATTCGACTCCGCCATTCAGAAGGGGTACTGTGACATCTGCAGCACCGTCCACTCCTATTCGGGAGTGGAAGGGACGGTGGTGTGAACAAGAAATGGCTCAGCGACTCACTCAGCAAGATAAGCGTTGACACACGCCTCCTTGGCGAGGTGGCCTAGAGGCCGCTTTGAGCGTCTGGGTGACGCAGGAACAAGTGGGGCTGGTCAAGGCGAGCCCGCCCGCCGTCTCCCCGTGTTGTTCTGCCACCCAGAATGGTAGGTCAGGCACAGCCCAGGCGGTACGCATCAAAAACCGCAGCCTGCACTGTCCAAGCGGCGGGTGGGTCGGCTATATGGGGGGGGGCCGCGTGAAGGATGTCGCGGTGAGT
>JAYSUV010000670.1:0-8301 GCA_043718945.1 Planctomycetota bacterium | reverse complement strand
CCGAAAAACGCCCCCCTCCTCCTCGCTGCCCCGTCGCGCACCGGGGAAAGGGGAAAACCAAGGATACGTGGAAAACCATCAATAAAATCAACAGGCCGTGATGTCCGCCCGCTCGCTGACGGTTCGGTGAGTCATCTCATCCGCCACAGGAAACTCGCCTGCGGTGTTGTTGACACCTCATGGTGGCGCTGGCATTCTTTGATGCGTTGGGAGTTGGACAGTTGGTTCAACTCGCGATTGTCGAACATCTTCCCAAGGTGATGAGGTTGCGATGACGACTCCACGACGTGAATTTCTAAAAACGACGGTGGCGGGGGCGGCAACGTGGGCCTTTGTCGGAGCAGCCCGGGCCGATGATCCAGCTCGCAAGCTGGGCGTCGGGCTGATCGGGCCGGGAGGCATGGGGTCTGGGCACCTGTACGAACTGTGTCGGAGGAAGGACATCGATCTCCGTTGGGTGTGCGATGTCGACCAGCAGCGGTTGGAGAAAGCGCTAGCCACAGCGACGAAGGCGGGGTTCTCGCCGCAGACAACGGGTGATCTGCGGCAGGTACTGGCCGATGACAAGCTCGATACGGTCTTCATTGCCACGCCCGATCACTGGCACGGCCCGGCGGCGATCCTAGCCCTCAATGCGGGCAAGCATGTCTACGTCGAGAAGCCCTGCTGCCACAACATCCGCGAAGGCCAGTTAATGGCCGAGGCGGTCCAGCGCTCGGGGAAGAAGCTACAGGTCGGGACTCAGAGCCGCAGTACGCCGTGCGTGATGGCCGGGATCGAGCATGTTCTGAAGGGCGAGATCGGCGAGGTGCTCGTGGCCAAGTCCTGGAACAGCCAGCGCCGCAGCTCCATCGGCAAGACCCAGCCGAGCGACCCGCCGCCGCACCTCGACTTCGACACCTGGACCGGCCCGGCCCCGCAGACGCCCTACCGCACGAACCTGCTGCATGGGGTTTGGCGGTGGTGGTATGACTTCGGTTGTGGCGATATCGGGAATGACGGGGTGCATGACATTGACGTGGCGGCGTGGGGGCTGGGAGTGCGGACGCTGCCGTCGCGCGTGGCCTGTTTGGGAGGCAAGAACTATTTCGACGACGACCAGCAGTTCCCCGATACGCAGTACGTCGTCTGCGAATATCCGCACGATGGCGCCCCCGCAGGCCGCCACAAACAACTGATCTTCGAGCAGCGAATCTGGACGCCGTATGTTCAGGAAGGGTATGAAAACGGGGCGGCGTTCTACGGCACCGAGGGGGTGCTGATCATGGGGCACTCGGTCGGTTGGAAGCTGTATGGGCCGAAGAACAAGCTGTTGGCGGAGCAGACTGGAGGTGCCGATTTGGCGGCACATCACCAGAACTTTTTCGATGCGATTCGTAACGGGACGCCGCCCCATGCCGACATCACTGCCGGGACCACAGCTGCGGGGATTGTGCATCTGGGGAACATCGCCGCGCGGGTGGGACGGTTACTGAATGTGGATGCCGCAGCGGGGCGGATCACGGATGATGTGGAGGCGGACGCGCTCACCCACCGGCAGTACCGGGCCGATCACTGGGCGACACCGAAGGGCGTGTGACTCCCCTCCCTCGTTGAGCTGCGACGCGAAGTCTTCGAATCGATGCATCCCCCGCGTTCCCATCGCCGAGTCGCATATCGACAGCGAGCGGCTGGACGTGAGTCCGCCGTGCGGGGTGGACATGAACACTGGCAAACCACTGTTCGGAAGGAGGGCGTCGCTCGGGCACGTTGGACTGACGTCCGCCCGCTCGTTGCGTTTTGGCACGCGGCGAAGCGGGGCTGAGGATCGAGGCCACCCGTTATTTCGAGATGTCCAGTGCCCCATACGCCGACAGCCGGAACCCGCCGCTCCAACTGCCGTACGACGACGTCGTCACGCCGTTCTGGGTGCTGGCCTCGTAGGACGACTTGCCACCCTCCAGCGTCACCATCACGAACCCCGCCTCACCATTCTTGAGTAACCCGGCATGCACAGCTGCGGCGTCAATCGAGGAGTCGTCGGTGTAGGAGCCTGTGCCGTAGACGGTGCCGGTCTGGTTGCCGACGACATAGACGGCAAACGGGGGCTTGTCCTGGCCTCGCATGTGGTAAACGCTGTTGATCTCCTGGGCCGCACCCTCGATGCAGACACTGCCACCGAAGCTTTGGTACGGACGAGTCGTGACGCCATTCTTCTCACTCCCCACATACGAGTCCTTTCCGGCAAGGATCGTGAACCGGACCATCGCGGTCTCTCCGGCTTTCAGCACCCCGGCATGCACAGCTGCAGTGGCGAGAATGGAATCGTCGGTGTAGATGTTGTTCTCGCCGCCCCAGACGTAGCCGTCGACGGAGCCGGTGAGCCGGCGGTAGAAGGTCTTGCCGTTCTGGCCGCGCAGGTCGTAGGCATAGGGGCTCTCGACGGCACCGGGCGGAGTGATGGCCACCGGTTCCGGAAGTGAGCCCGCTGCGGTGGCTTGGGCCTGGAGCTGGCGAATCATGTCGCGGACCGCGATGGCTTCGTCGAGCTGAGCGTTGCGGCAGTAGGCGTCTTGCAGAGCTTGCAGTGACTGGATCAGCGCCGCTCGCTGGGCGTTGGCATTTTGGAGGGGACTGCTGCTGAGGTAAACGGGGTAGTCGGTCTCGAAACCGTCGCCAGACCGTCCGAATACCAATCGACTGGTCTTCTGGCTACCTTCGAAGCCGGGGGGCAAAGTCGTCTGTTCAGCAGCGGGAAGATTCAGCTCGCTGGTGTTGTAACCTTCAATCGTCGGGACACCGAAGCTTGGGGGCGGCGTTCCTTGAACAGCGCGAACCCCATCGGAACTTTCCGTATAGCCCTCCTCAATCGGGAGCAACACTCTGTCCTCCGCACTGTACACTGAACCCGCGAACAGTCCCGCAACGACAACCACCACCCAACTGGCCAGACGCGACATGGTTTTTCTCCGTGAAATGAGAGCTAACGCCATTGTGACAGAGTGTATGACGCACGAACGAGCAAAAAATTGCAATGTGAGTCGGAATTTCTCGCTGTAGCAAAAGTCGTAAGACTTCTGACCGCAGGCAATCTTGCCATGGGGGCACGGCAGAATTCTTACGGATTCTGCGACAGGCGGGCTGTGTGGCTGACACACTCTCTCGCCAAACCCTCGATCGGAAGGCTATAACGCCACTCTACAGGTCTCGGGGAACGCCCGTGAGTCCTCAACGGATTGGCCCATGAAGCTTGAAACCAAAGTCTGGCTGGTGATCTTCGCCGTGGCGGGGCTCTATCTCGCCGCCCGCGCAGCGACCACCGGTGTCGGACTCGGCTATACCGAGACTGTCGACGGGATCACCCAGCCTGCAACCTATACCCAGGCCCAACTCGGATTCGCCGAGACCAGCTGGTCGCGGACGGCTGGCATCTGGACAGCTGCGTTCATGACCTTGGCGGTGCTGTCGTTCCTCTATCGGGACAATGTGGTTTACAAGCTGTCGGAGTCGGTGTTCATCGGCGTCTCAGCGGCGTACTGGATGATTGTCAGCTTCTGGACGGTGCTGGTGCCGAATCTGATGGGGAAGCTGTTGCCCCGGTTGACTCAGTCGTGGGCGATGCCGGGTCTGTCGCCGGTGCATGACGAGCACTGGGGAATCAACATCGTCCCGCTGGTCTTAGGAGCGATGCTGCTCTGGCGGCTGGCTCCGAAAGGGACGTGGATCTCGCGCTGGCCGCTGGCGTTTATCATCGGGACCACAGCCGGATTGAAGCTGGTGAGTTTTTTGCAGGCCGACTTTCTGAGCCAGATTCGGGCCTCAATCAAGCCGCTCTTGGTGGTGGATGCGAACGGCTCGATTGTGTGGCTCGACAGCATTTCCAGCACGCTGCTGCTGGTCAGCATGCTGGCCGCCCTGACCTACTTCTTTTTCTCCTGGGAACACAAGGGGGTCTTCGGCAAGGTCTCGCGTGTCGGGGTGCTGGTACTGATGATTACCTTCGGGGCAGCGTTCGCGAATACAGTGATGGCCCGCATTGCACTCTTGGGAATTCGGTTTGAATTCCTGTTCGATGACTGGCTGTGGCTGGTCGATCTCAAGCAGCAGCGACTGGGGATGTAATGGCCGCCTCGGAAGTCTCACTCGCGGGGAACCCGCCGCCGCGCCCGTACCTGATCGCTCATGCGGTCGCCGTGATCGTGATGATGGCGGGGTTGCTGATCGAGGGCCGAGTCTTCTTCTGCGGCTGTGGCAGCTGGGTGCCGTGGGTGTTCGATGTGAATAGCGAGCACTGCTCCCAGCACATGTTTGATGCGTATACCGCGTCCCACGTCCTGCATGGAGTGGTCTTTTACGGAGCGTTTTGGCTCCTGCGAGGCAAAATCGGGGGGGCGTGGCGGCTCTGGGGCTGTGTTGCGTTGGAGGCGGCGTGGGAGGTGTTGGAGAACTCCGCCTTTGTGATCGATCGTTATCGGACCGGCACAATGGCCCTGGGGTATGAGGGGGATTCGATCACGAATTCCCTGTGCGATCTGGCCGCCTGCGTGGGGGGGTATCTGTTGGCGGAGCAACTGCCCTGGAAATGGTCGCTGGCATTTTTCCTAGGCGTGGAGCTACTGATGCTGGCCTGGATCCGGGACTCGCTCTTGCTGAACGTCGTGATGCTGGTTTATCCGTTGGATTTGATCAAGCAGTGGCAGATGGGCGGATAAGGGATGGTTTATGGTTTATGGTTTATGGTTTGTCGATTGGAGGAGGAAATCCGAGGCACGAAATGGATTGAGACCAAGCCCAGGGGTTGCAACCCCTGGGCTTTCACTGACAACTGAAAACTGAGCACTCTCTCACTCTCCCGCTTCACTTGCCGGTGTCTCCGGGATGCGATATCCTACCCAGTTCCAACCGCTGGAAGTCATTCCGGGGCGTTCCCCGTCCCAGCGGTTGGAGTCAGGATTTCCACGCCATGCACAAGCTCATTCACGTCGCCGAAAAGCCGAATCTCCGGGCTGTCCCTCTGAAGTTTGAGGTCGGTGATAACGTCGATGTCCACACTCGTATCCTTGACGGGGACAAGGACAAGGAACGTATCCAGATTTTCGCGGGCGTCGTGATCGCCCTGCGTGGACGTGGTGTCGGCGAGATGTTCACCGTCCGCCGCATCGTCAACGGCGAAGGGGTCGAGCGGACCTTCCCGACCAATAGCCCCAAGATCGCCGATGTGGTCGTCAAGCGTCACGGCATCGTCCGCCGGGCCAAGCTCTACTTCCTCCGCGACCGCATCGGCAAGGCCACCCGCCTGGTCGAACGCCGCGCCAAGGCCGCACCAGCCTCCTGAACTGTGGCCCTCATTGGGCCTGCTGACTTGTCAAATCTAAGCCTTCCCCGCACCCCTTGCGGCGAAGGCTTTTTTCATGGGAACGCCAGCGAGCGGGGCGGCGTCAACCCAACCGCACTGGTTACTTGGGCAGATTCCCCTGTGCCGTTGCCAGATCAGCGAGCTGATTCAGCGACACCGACAGTTCCCGCTGTCAAAGTTCCAGCAGTTCACGAAGTGCATCCTTGACCGCGACCAATTGGTCGGCGGAAAGCGGACCCAGACGGCGCGTCAGTTTGTGCCGGTCAAAACTGGCCAAGCCCTGCACATTAACAGCTGAAATCTTGGGGAGCCAACGGGGCTTACCCAGCAGCACTTCGCCGCGCTGTCCTCGAATCTGTGAAGTGAGCGGGGCGACAATCACGAGCGAGCGAGAGTCCTCTGCTTGCGGGTACGCCAGAACCAAAACGGGACGGCTCTTTTCGACCATGCCGAGGTCCGCATACCAAACTTCTCCGGCCTTTGGCTCAATAGGCACCGTAAATCTCCGTCCAAGCGGTGGCCTGTTCTTCTGCGGCGAGCAGTGGCGACGCTTGAACGCGGACATCGAAGGGCAATCCTTGTCGCAGCTCAACTTGAGCTAGCAACATGTTGACCGCGTCAGTCGGCGTCAGCCCCAATTTCCGCAGGATTTTCTCCGCGCGTTGCAGGCGGCGTGCGGGAACTGTCGTGCTCAGGATTGTCGTATCGTGCATGTTCAAATGCCCCCTCACCATGGCACCCCGTGATTCTATTCAGACTATCACATGGACTGGCCAAACGCATTACAGCATTGCAAGTTTCGGTGTGCGTTCCCCAGGTGCGTTCCGCCAGGTCTGGGGGGGGCTAGGCGAATCCTTCGTCGCAGTTGTTGCGGCGAAGGCTTTTTTCATGGGAACACCAGCGAGCGGGGCGGCGTCAGCCCAACGAGTCTGTTTGACTCCGTCGGCAACGAGCAGGTTCGCCCCGGTTGAGTCGGTTCGAAACTCAACTGAGTCGGCTCTGCCACAGCAGGTTCTGGCTGCGAGAACGAACCGCATGGTAGCCTCTGGTGCCGCTGGTACACCGGTAGGCCCCAGAGCGGTTCAACCGGTGTTACTCCGGTGGCGATCGCGGTGAATTACCCACATCGCGTAGGGCGGACGCCGCTCCGCTCGCCGGGAACGTTCGCCGAAACGGCATCGCCAGCAGTCCGGTGAGGCGAACGACCTCCGTCTCCTCGCGAGGGTTCGCCAGCCCGATCACCATCCCCTCATGCCCAGCCTCTGGTTGAGCCGTGTAGGTGCGGAATAAAAAGTCCCACCAGGGGAGCTGGAAGCCGTAGTTGCTGTTGGTCTCGTGGACGAGGACGGAATGGTGGACGCGGTGCATGTCCGGGGTGACGAGGACCAGCCGCAGCCAGCGGTCGACCTCGAGCGGCAATCGGACGTTGCTATGGCTCCACAGCGACGCGGCGTTGAGGATGATCTCAAACACCATCACCGCCACCCCGCTTGGTCCCAGCACCACCACCAGCCCCAGCTTGAAGACAGCCGACAGCAGAATCTCCAGCGTGTGAAACCGGACCCCGCTGGTGACATCCAGATCGAGGTCCGCGTGATGCACCTTGTGCAATTGCCACAGCAGCGGGACATGGTGGGACAGGACATGCTGCCCATAGATCGCCAGATCGAGCAGCACCAGCGCGAGCGTGAACTCCGCCCACACCGGCCACTGTACATGGTTGAGCAGCCCCCACTGAGAAGTCTGTGCCCAAGTCGCAGCTGCGACCGCAGACAAGGGAATCAACAGCCGCGCTGCGAGTGTGTTGATCGCCACCAGCCCCAGATGCGACAGCCAGCGAGCCGACCGAGGAGCCACCCGCTGCTTGCGCGGGGCCAGCCACTCCAGCAGCCCCATCACCAGCAGCGTGCCAGCGAAGCAAGTCAGCCGCCAACGGGATTCATTCATCAGAGAGTCTCGACGGAGGCCGGAGCGGGGAGACGGCAACCTCTCCGCGTGCCGGACATCCACACTCTACGTTTCGGGAAGGATCAACCGAAGTTCATGTGGGACATCATCCTTCAAACTCTCTTATTCCTCTGTCACCCAGACATCCAAAGCGATGTCTGGGCCACCCCGCGTTCGGAGTACTCCGGGCGCTGACGCTTCCGGCTCGGTGTGTGTGGTTACTTCTTCTTGTGATCCCCCACATTCGGGGCGTCCTTCTGCGCCTCTGGGCCGAAGTAGCGCAGCCCAACCAGCGGCTCCGTGCCGGTGTTTTCGAACACGACGCCTTCGGCGGCTGCGGGGGCGGTGACGAAGACTTCGTCTTCGGTCATCTGGCCGAAGCGGATCATGGCCGGGGTTTGCAGTTTCATGCCGTTGACGCGGCCTTCGCCTTGGACGGTGATCCAGCCGTAGGCTCCGCCGTCCTTGATCGTGACTTTCACGCCGGGGTTGATGGTCAATTCCTTGGCAGTGAAGAGCTGTTCTTTGTCGATGCGGCCGTAGACGATCCAGCGGTCGAAGTAGCCCTCTTTGGAGCTGCCGGTGTGGATGATCGGTTCGAGGTAGTTGTTGTCCTTGAAGTCGGGATCGACGTTCTTGTCCCAGTCGAGGGCCTCGACCAGGTACTTGTTGTTGTCGTGCTTCTCCTTGGGGAAGTCTTTCGTAAGCAGCGCTCGCGGCACAGCTCGGCCCTCGACCATGCTCTGGTACATGCCGAACACATCGCTGCCCCATTGCGGTTCGTAGGTCAGCAGTGAACCCGGTGCATGCAGCACGCACGGCGGGATCAGCCAGCCGGTGCCGACCTTCAGTCGGTATGCCTTCGACAGATCGAGGATGCCGTTGTCCCCCTTGTTCCAGTTGTCGAGGCAGCGGACCACGTCTTCCTTCTTCGTGCCGGGCTCCAGGCCCATGAACGTGTACGGGAAGTTGTTGCCGACGTTGTTCAGCTGGGGTGGGAAGTAGTACGACTCGGGCTT
>JAYSUV010000669.1:0-8310 GCA_043718945.1 Planctomycetota bacterium | reverse complement strand
CCTCTGCAATCCAGGTTCCGTCAGAACGAACCCGTATCGTAAGACTCGGCCTCCCTTTTCACGCAGACCACTTTCGCATTCGTGGGGAGGCATTTAGTTGCCAACCCTTTGATTGGCATACCGACTTCGCGAGTAAAAGAGGATCGTAGTTTGGGTAAGAGTATCCAAAGGCATCTTTGGCGGCGTAGAACAAATTCTGGCCATCGAAGAAGGCATGCACACGTTTGACTGTGGGTTCGGCAGGCATAGGTTGGCTCTCAAGAATGGGACCAGTAACAAAAAACCCCGCCGGAGGCCTTGCGGCGTGTCCGACGGGGAGCAGATACGTTTGTGATCCTCTTGATTGAAGTATCGACCTCAACACCTGAAAAGTCAAACCAAACACAGAAAAGGGGAACAAATGAACAAGTCAGGCGTTGATAGTGAACCATCCCCCCCCTTCTTGTGCCTGAGAATCTCAGGAGTTGGTCGTTGCAGATCGTAGTGAAGTTCGACAGAGTGACGTGCGTGGAGAACGAGCTGGCGACCAATGGCTCTCCCTGTTGAGGGATGAGCGAGAGGTGATGTTAGTGGTCCAGCACCTCAGAGATTGGATGACTCGCCGACGGCTGACAGCGATTGTGTTGTTGGTCACGTCGCTGCTGATGGTGTTGCCGATCTCGATGCGAATTGCTGCCCCCGATGTGAGCGAGGACTCGAACGGGAAAGACCTCTCCGAGCCGTTTCCGTGTCAGAGTCGTCGGTGCGGCTGCAAATCGGCGAAGCAGTGCTGGAAGAAGTGTTGCTGCTTCACGGATACCCAGAAGGTCGCCTGGGCCAAGGCGAATCGCGTCACGCTGCCGGCGTTTGTGGTGGCAGCTGCGAAGCGGGAAGCTCCAGTCGCGAAAGCGGCGTGTCAGGGGGCCGAGGTCTGCTGCACATCGCACGCTGTAAAGAGTGTTCGTCGAGAGGGCGAGACTCCCGCCGAGCCGCGAGCCAAGGTCAACGTGCAATCGCCAAAGCGGCTCGGCAGGAGCCTCGCCCTCCCAGCACAGCGTCCTCGCGTGCGAGTCGTCGTCGGGATCGAGGCTCTGCAATGTCAGGGCGTCGAGCAGACGATCGCCGGAGTCTTGATCAGCCTTCAGCCGCCTGAATTGTTGACCGTTGTGATCACGAATCTTGATACGGGCGAGGTCTGGCTGCTTCATGACTCGCTGCTGGCTCCCTGTGAGCAGGAGCCCCCCACACCGCCGCCGCGACTGGGCGTCGCTTAGAGCAGCGACGCTTGGGATTTGTAGAACGGACGCCCACGTGATTTCTGCCCGGACCGAGGGGGTCCAGGCGACGAAGACGCACATTGCGCTCGTGCTGCTCTCGCTGTTGTGGCTCGTTGCGACCCTCGCCTCAAGGCGGGGGCGACGGCAGCGGCGTTCTCGACCGGTGAAAGCCATGACAGAGTGACTCACTCCATTGTTCGGCACCGGTTCTAGAGCAGATTCAGAATCTGTCTTCAGTTCGCACAGACAGGAATGTCTGTGCCACTGAGCAGTGGGGCAGACATTCCAGTCTGCCTGTCCTGTAAACCAATTCTCAATCTGCTCTCAGTCGCCCACGATCTGGCGAACATAACCACACTTTCATGCAATCTGGGACAGCACGCTCACGGCCTGTGAATGGCTCGTTCTCCACAAGACGAGTGTCCGTTTCAAGTCGTGGGCGTGCCCTCCGGAGTCTTCGCGACTCATTGCCCTTCCAGTCATCTTGTACCTCTTTTTTCGCACTTCTTAAATCAGGACCACTCATGCCCATTCATCAACCCGTCTCGCGACGGCGGTGCGGCTTTACGCTGATCGAATTGCTGGTCGTCATCGCCATCATCGCGGTACTGATCGCGTTGCTACTCCCCGCCGTGCAGCAAGCTCGCGAGGCCGCCCGCCGGGCTCAGTGCAAAAACAACCTCAAGCAAATCGGCTTGGCGATCCACAACTACGAGTCGAGTCTGCGGGTCTTCCCGCCCGGACGATTGGGCTTCCCGATGGTCTTCTCGGTCCAGGCTCATATCCTCCCGTACATGGATGGCGCGGGCCTCTACAACCTGCTCGACTTCAACAAGGCCCCGAACTTTGGGATACCGGCGATGCCGATGACTCAGAATGAGATCGCAGCCCGTACGATCATCCCGGCCTACCTGTGTCCGAGTGATTTCGGACAGATCAACGGCAATGTCTTCGGACCCACGAATTATGTGGCCAGTGCGGGCAGTGGGACCGGTATTGCAAACAGCATCAACACGGGGGATGGGGTGATGTTCTCCCGCTCCAGCGTCCGGTTTCGCGATGTTCTGGACGGAATGTCCAATACGGTCTGTTTCTCAGAACACACTCTGGGGATCGGCGGCAACCCATCGAGTTCCGGAGCCACTCCCGCGAACGCCGAAGGTGAAGTCCTGGAACTCGTCGGAGCCACCGCGACCACGGATGCCGCCTGTGTCCCGGGCGGAGGCACCTGGAACGGACTGCGCGGGGCCAAGTGGCTCAATGGTCACTATGGCGACACGATCTACAATCACTACTATGGACCCAACTCACGTCAGTTCGACTGCGGCAACAAGAGTCACAATTTCGGCCTGACAGCTGCTCGCAGTCGCCATGAAGGGGCCGTGCATGTGCTGTTGTGTGATGGCTCCGTCCGGTCGGTCAGCGAGAACGTCGACCTGTTGATCTGGCGTGGCTTGGGCACGCGGGCCGGTGGTGAGATTCTTGGTGAGTTCTAAATGATGATCCATGAAGCCCATCCAACCGCAGAACGCCGGAGCCCGAAGCATGAGTGAGACTGAAGCACCATCAATCCCGGGGCCTACATCCAAGTTCGGGCAGCGAGTGTTCCTCGGCTTCCTGGCCACGGTCGCCTGTCTGTATGCCGTGATCGTGGTCTATCACCTGACGGCCATCAATCAGCCGAAGACTGTCCCCTTCGCTGAAAAGATGGGGTTCATGGAGGAGTGTCGGCAGGTCTGTTTGAAGTACGGACTGCTGACCACCGGGCATGTCGCGAACGATGCGCGGGCCTACTTGCATAAGGTTGGGAAGACGGACCTCTCCGAAGGGCTGGTTTCCATTCTGTCGGATCGCTCACTCTCGCCCGTGCCGACGATGCAGCACCCGCTGCTCAATCAGGCCGCCCCTGAATTCCAGCTGCGAAACGTCGACGGCCAGCTGCAAAGCCTGTCCGAAATAGCCGGAGGTGGCCCCGTGATCGTCGTCTTCTATTACGGTTACGGGTGCAGCCACTGCGTCGCCCAGCTGTTTGGTCTGAATGATGACCTACGGCACTTCGAGGAGTTGGGAGTTCAGATCGTGGCGATCTCGTCCGACCTCCCGGAGCATACCGCCGAGAAGTACAAGGAGTACGGCCAGTTCGACTTCCCCGTACTGTCCGACCCCGACAACGCCGTCGCCCAACTCTACGGGACCTACACGCCGAAAGTGGGTGAGCAAGGCGAAGTCTCGCTGCATGGCACCTTCCTGGTCTCTCCCGAAGGGCAAGTCGTGTGGGCGAACACGGGACATCAACCGTTCATCGATAACAAGTCACTTCTGCTCCGCATGGCCGAAATCACCGGCAGTTGGACTCCGCCCGCGGCGACTGTTCAAAGGGTAGAATAGTCGACCGCTCCTCGCGTTAATGTCCGCTCTCATCTGCGTTGGGACAACGCTCTCAAATCACCTGATACCAACTCGTCGCAGAAATGCCGGGCCAGGAAGAACAGCCACTCCAGTTGCGACCGCTGAATGATCTTGGTGTTGTAACTTGCTGGAACACTCGCCAGAGAGATGATGTCCTTCAAGTCCGAAATCGCGTATTCCTGCTTTCCAGTCTCCGGATCAGAGGGCTTGACGCATGCCCGCAGCAGTGACGAGCAGATTTCCAGGAATGCCAGATCGTGGCCTGCCACATAATTCCAGAGATCGATTCCAATGCGAATCGTCACTGACACATCGATTCCGTTCTTCACGAACCGGCAAGACCATTTGTCCTCTGGGCTGTCCTTGAGACCAGATGGCAGCTTCTTGGCGATGTTCCGGAGGATATGCCAGTCCTTCTTGTTGGACTGTTTTGGGGTTCCATAGAGAACACCATACGTGAAGTCGATTTTCTTGACCTTGGCCTCTTTGGCCCACACGTCGCAATTGGATAGGATCGTGTCTGCAAAGTTCTCGCTCATCTCGTCATTCAAGCAGCGAGGACCGCTCTTAAGCGTGGCGAGACAGAGTGTCTTGCCGCAAAGTTTCTTGCCGTCAATCGCGGAATTCGTCGAGTGCATCCCGCTGGGAGAAAACTCCCAGCCATAATGGGGAAGGACAACCGCCTCGACCATGCGGCCAGCGGATGTTTCCATTGAGGAAAAGACCTTCGCCGGAAGGATCGCGTCTTCAATCTCACTGATCCGCGACACCCCATGCCGCAAGGCATAGAACATCAACACGAACGGGCTGGTGTTGAACTTGGCAAATTTGGAGTCTTTGGTCGGTAGGCTTTGAACATGGCTTGTGATACGGGTGCGGAAGGCCGTTTCCATCGCTAGGACACGATTGGATGATTCAGGATCTCGATCAACTCGTAGCAGCGAGTTGAGCAACTCAGCTTTCGAGAGTTCGAGTGCCTCCGGACGAGGAATCCCTGAATGAGCCATTGTTTTCCCTACATCTGCTTGGTTCGTCGCTTAGTCTTGGGTGATGCATAGGCTGCCGCATTATCGTCCTCTGCGTCTTGCCAGATAACCGTCTCACCATTCTTGAACCACTGCCTAGTTCGGATATGCGATTGGACGTATTTGATGCGATAAGAGTCAGGCTTATTGGGGTACGGCTTCCAATTTCGCTGAGTAAGTCGATCCAGTTCAGCCGCGATGACCTCGCCAGCCACTCGCCCGAGCCGGACTGGGACTGCGTTTCCGGCTTGAGTGTATTTTTCCTGGGTCTTGCCACAGAACTCCCAATCATCAGGGAACTCTTGAATGCGAGCATACTCTCTGAGTGATAAGGCACGAGTTTCCGTGGGATGGCAGAGAGATGTACTCGCATGATTCGGCATCGTGACCAGGGTGGGACACGGCAGCTCAAAGTTCAGTCGCCTCCACCAGCCTGACCGCCCTCCTTTGGCGATCCAGGCTTTCCCCATCGACTCCTGTTGTATCTGTAGCGGCAAGCTTCTCCAGTTGGAGCCCGGTGGGACAAGTGACAGAAACGCCTTCTTTCGAGGACTGAAATCCATGATGACAGGATGGATTTCGTGGAGATCGCTGATCGCGTCGCCCAGTGTCGCCCAAGGCAGGAGTTCGTCTTTTGGAAAGAGTGTCGGCTGTTGTGATCCGCGAGACTTGGGGACTCCGTGAGTCGGATCGGGAAAATCGACAACAGCGTTGAATCGGTTGCCAATGAAGATCGCCCGCTCTCGAAGTTGTGGTGCTCCGTAATTGACGGCATTGACCTCGAAACAGTCCATGTGGTAGCCACCCCCTTTGATGTTTTGAAGGTCGTTGGCAAACAAGCGGATGACCGAACCAGGCTCTTCGTCTGGTTCCAAAGGAAGTCCGCCTTTCTCTGGCCTTTGTGCGATTTGGCGATGCCGTAATGCCGCTGAGAGTAATCCTCGGACGTTCTCCATCAGAAAGAACCGAGGCTGAAGTGCCTCTATGAAGCGGAGGTACTGCCAGAGCATAGTACCCCGAGGATCTTGGACACTCTCTCGCTTACCTGCGGTACTAAATGACTGGCAGGGAGGTCCGCCCGCCAACAAATCGATTTCTCCCACTCGCAGTCCGGTAGCGGCAAGAAGTTTCTCTGGAGTCAGATCGGTGATATCTCCCTCAAACACCCGCAAGTCGCGATCAAGACGACCTGCACAGTGATTTGCGCGGATTGTTTCGCAAAACGCGGTCACTTTTTCGACGCAGGCAATCACTCGAAAGCGGTCAGACTGCTCAAGTCCGAGATCAAGACCCATTCCTCCCGAGAACAGTGAAACTACGGTGTATTTCTGATCCGCCATTTCGACTTCCTTTTCGTGTCGGGATGCGCAAGGACTGAATCATCTTCTTTGAAAACTTGCGGAGTGAATTGCTGAGGTTTCCTCCGGTCGACACCCCAAACTGGCATCAGCCCAACAAGCCAATGATCGCGTGGCTGTCGTGAACTGACACCGCAGCCGCAGTAAACACCCTGGCTTACTCCGGGGGCTTGTCTAGTCGATCAGCACCCCCGGCATCGCCAGCACCGCTCGTTCCTGCTGGATCTGGTCGAGGTGCAGTAGGGCTTGCAGGACGAGCTTGGTGCGGTGCGGGTCGAGGCCCTTTAGGAGGGGGAGGGCTTGCTTCACGAGGGTGTCATTCTGGATTGATTCCGACCCGGTGAAGACTCCCACGCCGTCTGGTCCGCCGGGCAGATCGAGGTGCTTGTCATCCTTCTTCGGAGCCCCAGCCGACAGGTCGCCGAAGAGGGTCTCCAGCGGGTTCGTCGGGCGGGGGAGGACTTGCAGTTCGTAGTCCTTGGCGACCTTGGCTTCGGCGGCTGCGAATTCGATGGCGTCCTTGAGGGTGCCGATTTCGTCGACTAGGCCGATCTTGAGAGCCTGCTTGCCGGTGTAGACGCGACCGCCGGCGATGTCGTCGATGGGCTGCTTGATCTTGTCACCGCGACCAGCGATAACGTGCCCCTTAAACACGCCGTAGATCTCATCCATCCACGACTGCATCTGCACCCGCTCGTCGTCAGTGAACTTGCGACCGGAGAAGAGCATCCCGGCCTTCTCGCCGCGCTCGTTCCCCTGGAAATTGATTCCGACCCGGTTCCAGACCTTCTGTGTCCCGAGCTTACCGCCCAGCACGCCGATCGAGCCGGTGATCGTGGTCGCGTCGGCGTAGATCTTCTGCGCACTGCACGCGACATAGTACCCGCCGCTGCCCGCGACACTGCCCATCGAGACGATGACCGGCTTCTTGGCCTTCACCTGATTCACCGAGCGCAGGATCACATCACTGGCGGTCGCCGATCCGCCAGGGGAGTCGACTCGCAGCACCACGGCCTTCACCAGCGGGTCATCCGCAGCGGCTTGCAGCGCCTTCCGCAGCGGTTCGCTATACGCCCCGCCCGAGGATCCCAAGAGGGAGAGCGGCGATGATTCGGGGTTGCCCAGCGAGATCGCGCCTTCGATATAGACGATGGCGATCTGGTCCTTCGTCAACTTGCGAGTCTGTGGCCCGTTCAGAATCTGTGCCCAGACTTGGAGCAGCGCAAACGGGTTGTTCATGTCGACCTGCAACCCCTTCGGCTTGCCATAGGTCTTGTCGAACACCAGGGTCTCGCCGTACTCCTTTCGCAGGAACTGCTCCAGAGCCAGTCGCTCCTCCGCAGCGTCAATCAGCCCGGCCTTCACGCCACCTTCGGCCGAGTACAACCCCGCCTTGATCCACTCCTGCACCTTCTCGGTCGGCACATTGCGACCGGTGGCGATCAGTTCCAAAACGTGCTCGTAGAGTCCGTCATAGAGCCACGTATACATCTCCTTCGCCTCGGCACTCGGGCCGCTACGGGTGTACTGCTCAGCGGCACTCTTGTACGCCCCGCACGTCAGGAAGTCGGGCTCGACCCCCAGCAGATCGAACATCCCGCGCAGGTACATCTGCTCGCCATAGATCCCGGTGATCCACAAATCGCCGGTCGGCACGACGCTGATCCGGCTCGCCCCGGCGACCAGCGAATAGCTCTTCGTGTCTAGGCTGTCCGAGAAGGCGTAGATCTTCTTGCCGCCCGCCTTCACCCGGTCCATCGCCTCGCGCAGCTCCTCGACCTGAGCGTAGTTCAATTCGGGAGAGCTGAGCATGAAGACGACCGCCTTCACATTCTCATCCGTCGCGGCCTTATCCAGGCGGGCAATCATCGTATTGAGCGACTCGAGCCCCACCGCTCCAAACAACGGGTCATCCGGGATCGGTGTTTCCAGCAACGTCCCCTTGATCCCGAACACAGCTGCGATCGGCGGCTTGGCGGCGGGCTTCTTGTCATCGGCGGCGCGGAGATCGGAAGCGGCGAGCGATCCGAGGACCAGAGCAGCCATCGCGAACAGGCGGAGAGTGAGGTTGTTCATGAGTGGACCTTCCATGGGCGGAAGAGTGGAGTGAATGGAACTTGGACAGACCAAGGCGCTGGAGTTTGTTGCCGCCAGTGTACCGTTCTAGAGGGTGGGGGACGAGGAGAGTCTGGCGTAGCGTGGGCTTTAGCCCACGCATCTCTTCCTCGGAGAACGACCACCACGAAACCTCGCGTGGGCTAA
>JAYSUV010000668.1:0-1059 GCA_043718945.1 Planctomycetota bacterium | reverse complement strand
GCAGCTCAAAACGGTCCCTCGCGGCCCGGCACTGACTTCTTCCCCCTCACCTGCGACTACCGGGAGCGGCTCGCCGCAGCGGGCAAGTTCCCCGGTGGGTTCCTGAAGCGGGAAGGCCGTCCGACGATGAAGGAAGTTCTGACTTCCCGTCTGACCGACCGTCCGATCCGTCCGTTGTTCCCGGAAGGGTTCATCGACGAAGTCCAGGTCATGGCTAACGTGCTGTCGTGCGATGGCGAGAACGATCCCGATGTGTGGTCGATCACCGGCGGTAGTGCGGCTCTGGCCGTCTCTCCGCTGCCGTTCGCGGGACCGATTGCCGGTGTTCGCGTCGGTCTGATCGACGATCAATTCGTGCTGTTCCCGACCGTGCAGCAGGTCGCTGTCTCGCGTCTGGACCTGATCGTCGCGGGTAGCCTGGATTCGATCCTGATGATCGAAGGCTTCGGCGATCAGTTGCCGGAAGACCTGATGGGCGATGCCCTGATGTTCGGGCACAAGGCGATCATCGAAATCTGCCAGATGCAGCTGGAACTGGTCGAGAAGGGCGGCAAGGCCAAGGTCCCCTACAAGGCAGCTGCCAAGAACCCCTTCCTCGATCAGGTCAAGTCCGAAGCCTACAACCGGCTCTGCGATGCTCGTTCCAATCCCAAGAAGAAGGAACGCTCCGCAGCTGCGGGTGTGGTGAAGCAGAGCCTGGTCGACAAGTACTTCCCGAATGGGGCCACCGAGTCGGCTGATGGCCGTACGCTGCAACAACTGAAGGACGCAGTCTCGGCTGTCGATCACAGTGCTTGCCGCGATCTGACCCTTTCGGGCAAGCGGCTCGATGGCCGTAGTCCTGGGGATTTGCGGGCTGTCGATTGCCAGGTGCAGGTGTTGCCTCGCGTTCACGGTTCGGCGGTGTTCACCCGTGGGGAAACCCAGTCGGTGTGTACCGTCGTTCTGGGAACGGTTCGCGATCAGCAGAAGTCGGACGGGCTGTTTGGCGAATTCGCCAGGCCGTTCATGCTCGACTACAACTTCCCGTCCTACTCGGTTGGCGAATGCAAGCCGATT
>JAYSUV010000667.1:0-8316 GCA_043718945.1 Planctomycetota bacterium | reverse complement strand
TGGAGCGAATTGATCCCCTCTTCGTGCCTTGGTGCCTTGGTGTGAGAATCCGCTTTCAATGGCATTTCGCCGCAGTGTGACATACTGGCCAGCCGTGGGTCGCGACAGTTCACGCATTATTCAGCGAAGCCTCTGATGGAATGGATTACCGCAAATGTCGGTCCTGTCGTCGGTATTCCGCCGCTAACAGATCCTCTAGGAAATCGACACGCTGGGTCAGAGTGGGTTCGTCAACCTCCAACTTGCGGCACAGCGATGGCACGAGTTTGTCGAGCAAGCTGCGACGCTGAGTCGTCTTCAAACTCTCCCAGCGATCCAGTATCCGCTCAATCGCTTCATAGTCCCCCGCAACCAGCTTTCCGAGCTTGGCATGTTCAAAGCGGAAAGTCCCCTCGGTCGCCTTGCGTTCGGACAACTCCGCTCGAACTTCTGGAAGCTCGGGCGTGTCCTCGCGAACGACACAGGTTCCCGCCACCATATCTCCCAATCGCTGACCTCGTGCCGACAGCACCGGGACGATCCACAGCAGCGGAAGGTTATCCGCCACTCGAAAAAAGTTCCGCACAAACACACTCACCGGATCGAGCGAAAACCCTTCAATCTTGACGACCCGAATCTTGCACATCCGCTTTCCCGGGGTCTGCCCACGCCAGAACAGCTCCGCAGCTGTGAAGTAGACAAAGCTGCTGAACCCCCAGATTAAAACGAACACTCCGACAAAGATCATGACTACGGATTCGGGGTCGACTTCACCCTCGGCATCAAATTGCTTGGCGATGTCTTGAAGAGCCGACCAGACGGTTTCTTCAAAGACGGCACCCAGTACGACTAAGACAATCACGGTCACGAACATCATGAGCATCAGGATGAGCTGATCAGCGAGCCAGGCGATAAACCGGGTGCCTGCACCAGCCGGGCGATGCTCGAGCGAGACGTTCTCGGGAGTTTCAAATTGGAAGGAGTGAGAAATGACGGGCCTCGCAAGTGGGAGTATTCTGTCCGTGGGAGAGGGGCTGTCTTCCGGCTGGCGTTCTTGACGGCCCCGCTCGGATGCATCACGATCCTATCGGATCATGTTCACCGAGTGCGATTCCGAGAGGTCAGAGGAATTATGAGTGGCTTCGTAAAACGCAACAAGCCAGCCTGGGAAGAACTCGAACGACTGGTTCAGCAGGTCCGCCGTTCTCCCCGCTCGATGACTCCGCAGAGCCTGAGTCGACTGGATGTTCTGTACCGCCGATCGACGATTCATTTGTCGCAGGTGTCCACGCGGACCACGGATCGGCGTCTGATCGCCTATCTCAATGACTTGGTGGCCTCCGCTCATGGGTTGATTTATCTGCCTCCCAAGCGATCCGTATTGAGTGGGCTGCGAACCTTTTTATGGGATGGGTTCGCTCGGGCTCTCGCCCGGCAGTGGAAGGCCCATGCCCTGTCGGCTGGGTTGCTGTTGGGAGGGGCACTGTTGGCGTACCTCTTATCGATGGCTGATCCACTGGCGAATTACGCGCTCTGGCCTCGCGAAGACCCACGTCAACCGGGTTCTTCTCACGATCAACTACTGGAAGTTCTGCGAGGGAGTCGGGACGACTCGGGCGGGACCAAGTTTGCGTTTGCCTCGTTCCTGTTCACTCACAATCTGAAGGTCGGGCTCCTCGCCATGGCATTGGGGGTGTTGGCGGGGATACCGACTTCGATGCTCATGATCTACAACGGCATGATTCTCGGGGTCTTTGTGGCGATCCATTTGCGGGCCGGGATCGACGCGGAGATGTGGGCCTGGATTTTGCCTCACGGGGTCACGGAGATCGGCGCGATTATCCTGTGCGGAGGAGTCGGACTCATTCTCGGAAGGGCGATCGTCGCACCCGGCCTGTCGACTCGTACGGAGGCTCTGCGCCGTGCGGGAGAAGAGGCGGGACTCACCGCACTCGGCGTCGGCGGCATGCTCTGCGCCGCCGCAGCCATTGAGAGCTTCTTGAGGCAGAGCCATCTCTCCACCGGCTCCCGACTCGCCTTTGCGGGTGCATCCGCCCTCTTCTGGGCGGCGTTCTTCCTACACGGTCTGTTTCGGGAACGTGCGGCGCAAGTCCAGTCGGTGCGAGTTCAGGCGAGCGTCTGGGCCACCCCGCCACTGAAGAGCGTGCCGTAGCCGCTCCCCAGACCTTTGTTGGTGACTCCATCGTTGCGTGGTCCCAGCAGATCGTCGCCGAAGCCGTTGGTGTGGTAATCGGAGACGAAGTCGAGTTGCGGACGCAGCAGATTCTCCGCCGCCTGGAGTTGCAGCTGGAGGCTGCGGATCTGCCACTTTTGCTTGCGGAGTTCGGGACGGGCGATCAGGGCCGAGCCGAGGGAGTGGTGCCAGTCGAAGGTCATGTCGGCGGTCAGCGGTTGGTCGATCGTTTGCAGCAACCGCCCATCGTTGACGCTCAATCCGAGGATGCGGCGGAGTTCCGCTTCGGTGGCATACAGCTGATCGCGGGCGGCGGCGACTTGCAGGACCGATTGCTGGTACTGCTCGCGGGCGGCGGTCTCTTCGAGGGCTCCGCTGCCCAGGCCCCCAGCGGTACGGCGGGACTGCGCGATGTGCAGGGCCAATGTCGTTTTCGCTTGCACCTCTTCTTCGAGAGCAAGCGAATGCTGGGCGATGGCGAGTTGCCAATACTGCGTTTCCACATCGCGCACGAGACTCGTGAGGGCCAGCTCGAAGTCAATGAGCGAAATATCTTCGTTGATGCGGGCGATGACGATCCCCTGCGTCAGTCCGGTGATGTTATTCGCGTTCCCGGAGATCGGTCCGGCAATCCGTGTATAATCGATTCCGGCTCCGGCCAAGAGAGGCTGGCGGAATTGCAGACCCAGATTGCCATCATAGGCTGAGGTAAACAGCCGCTGTGTGGAGTTATTCGACCCATAATTCCACTGGTGATTTAATGAGACTTGCCCGCCGGTGATCAAGCTCTTGGTGAGGGCGGAATTATACTGGGCGGTGTCGGAAGCCAGCGTGTCGCCGGGATTGAGTCCTCCGGCAAGGAAGTTGTTGTTCTGGATCTGTTCCTCGCGTCCCCACGTCATGCCTGTGGTGAACTGGGCATCGAAGTCGGAGAGGGCCGCTTCGCCGCCGCGCTGACCGAAGAGGTAGCCGCGCTGCTGAATGGCGGGATCGTAGGCCGATCGGACTCCCTCCGGGTTAGCCAGAATGGGATTCGAGGGACTCCCGAGCTGGCCTGCGCTGCGAATGACATCGCTGTTCCGGAGCGCGTGCTGAATCGCTTCGTCCAGAGTGAGGGGCCAAGGGGCGGCGTTCTCCTCGTGCCGTAAACGCCGGGGTTTTTCAGCGAACGGTATGTCTAAGGGGAACGACGACTCAGAACTCGCGACGGGCTCCATCTCAACCGACTCGGCTTCATAATACTCAGCACTCTCTTCGACGATCGGCAGAACGGAAGAGGTCCGGCAGCCGCTGGCCGCTGACGACTTGGAGCGATGCGACATCCCCGTCCCACGGAGCAGGACGGGAGTTCCGCCAATGGAACTGGAGGGAAGGAGTTTCTCACGCGAAGTCGCGAAGGCAGAAGACGGCCCTCTGCTTCGCGTCTTCGCGCCTTCGCGTGAGGCCCCACTGATCCCCGCCTGCTCCGTGCCTCCGTGTCTCCGTGGTCAATCTTCGACAACGATTCTCAGGGTTGCACTGGTCTGGGTGTTGGCTGTGTTGTTCACGAATGCTTTCGGTCAGGAGAAGGCGAGAAAGCCAGCTCCACCAGCGACCGCCTTAGAGGTCGACCACTGCCGGGTCTTGTTCATCGATCGCCGCGTCATCTCGGCGGGCAGTACCGGGGTGATCTCAGAGATCGTCGACGAGGGGGCCCGGGTGACTGCCGATACCGTGCTGATTCAATTGCAGGACCGCGTGCCTCGCGCGGCGTTGGCGGCGGCAGAAGCTCGGGCCGAGAGTGATGTTGAGATCCGGCTCGCGGAGAAAGCGACCGAAGCCGCGAAAGTCGATCTCGACGCGGTGCGTGCGGCCAACGCACTGGCCCCAGATGCACATCCTCATGTCGAGGTCGAACGCTTACGGGTCAAGCACGAACAGGCCAACCTCGAAACAGAGCGGGCCCGGCAACAACTCAAAATCGCCCAACGCGAACGCGATCAGGCAGCTGCCGAGCTGGCCTCGACACGCATTGTGGCCCCCCTCGGCGGACTGGTGACCAAACGACTGAAGGCCGTCGGCGAAGGGGTCCAGCCTGCCGATCCGATCTTGGAACTGGTCAACACCGATCGCGTCCGCATTGAAGGGTACGTCCCGCTGGACCAGCTGTGGAAGCTCCAGGTCGGTCAGACGGTGCGGGTGCAACTCGATCTGGGCGGCGAACGACCACTGCCGGTCGAACAGGAAGTCTTCACGGGCCAACTGGGGTTCGTGGATGTCACCGTGCAATCGGTCGCCGGAACCGCCCGCATCTGGGCGGAAGTCCCGAACCGCAAAGAGCTTCTCAAGGACGGTCTATCGGCCCGCATGACGATCGATTTGATCGAACCTCCGTCCCCGGAACCACAATCTCCAGTGAGTCCAAAAGAATAGGGGGAGTTTTGGGACACTAATCTTCGCTAATAACCACTAATCAGAAGAAAGAGAGGATGTGGGCATGATAAAACGTCTCTCGTGGTCAAAACGCTCGCTAATGCCCTCCCCTCTGGATTAGTGTTAATTAGCGGAGATTAGTGTTCCTTTTCCTCCTTCATCCTTCATCCTTCCTCCTTCGCCCTTCTCTCCCTCCCCCATGCAAACCGCTCCCGCGTCCTCCATGCGTCCCTCCTCGCAGCAGCCGATCCCGCTGCGGCAGCGGCAGGATGTGGTGGTCGAGTGGATCAGGTATCGGGATGTCGCCTACGCTGTTATCAAAGACCCCTGCGGCCTGAAGTACGCTCAGCTCCAACCCGAACAGTACGAGATCTGGTCTCTGCTCGATGGTCAGCGGCCCCTCGAAGGACTCCGCGACCTGTTGCAAAAGTCGCACCCGAGCGTGCATCTCACGCTGCTCGATGTGCAGGCTCTGATTCACGACCTGCACGAGAAACAACTGCTCGTCAGCGAGCGGCCTGGACAAGGACGTGAGCTGATCCAAACGCGGCGAACGCGGAAGTGGAAGGCGTTTTGGTCGGTGGTCCGGAACCCGCTGAGCGTGCGTCTCTCGGGCTGGGATCCCGACCGCGCATTGACGGTTCTGCATGCCTTCTGCGGTTGGCTCTTCTCGGCCTGGGCAGTGCTGATCGTAGCACTCATCACGGGCGGTTCGGCACTCTTCCTATTGATGCGTGTGGAAGACATCCGCCAGCGGCTGCCGGAGTTCCAGCAGTTCTTTGCGTGGCCGAATCTGGTCTACCTCTGGATCACGATGGGGGTCATCCGCGTGCTCCATGAGTTCGGGCATGGCCTGGCCTGCAAGCATTTTGGCGGGGAGTGTCACAAGATGGGGGTCATGCTGCTGGTCTTTAGCCCCACCCTCTACTGCGATGCATCCGACGCCGGAATGCTGCGGAATAAGTGGCAGCGAATCTTCGTCTCCGCAGCGGGGATGTATGTCGAGATTATTTTGTCCACGCTGGCGTTTGCGCTGTGGTGGCATTCCCAGCCGGGGCTGCTTCAGAAACTGTGCTTAAACATCTTCTTTATTTCCACGCTGACGACGGTCCTGTTTAATGCCAATCCGCTGATGCGGTTCGATGGATATTATATCCTGCTCGACTGGCTGGAGATCCCCAATCTGCGTCCGCAGGCGTCGCAGGTGTTGCAGCAGAAGTTCGCGTGGTGGTGCCTGGGAATCCAGATCCCGAAGGATCCGTTTCTTCCCACCTCCGGCTGGTTCTGGTTCATTCTGTTTACGGTGGCGTCATTCATCTATCGTTGGGTCGTGTCGTTCGGGATCATTCTGTACCTGTACACGGTGTTGCAACCGTACCGCTTGCAGAACATCGGCATCATGCTCGCCTGGCTCTCGGGCGGCACCGCGCTGTTCGGGCTCGGGTACAGTCTCTATCAGTTGCTCAAGATGCCGCGTCAAGAACCACTCAGTCGCCCGAAGATCGCCGTCAGCCTGCTGCTCCTGGCCGGACTGCTCGGCGGCGGGCTGCTCGTTCCAGTCCCGTGGTACATCCACGCTCCGGTGACCATCGAGCCGGTCGGCGTGGTGCATGTCTTGAATCGCGTCCCCGGTCAACTGGTGCAGTTGCATGGTCAACCGGGCGATGAGGTGTCTGTCGGCGATCCCCTCGCCACACTCTCGTCGGTGGAACTCGACGACCGGCTGCGCGAGTTGACGCTGGAGCAATCGGTCAGCGCGGTCGAACCCGCCACCTATCGTCAGCTCAACCAGCCGGACCAGATGGTCCTCGCGGAAGACCGACTGCGGACCGTCAGCGAACAGCTGCGAGATGCCCAGACGTTGTGGGAGCAGACCATTGTCCGCGCCCCGATCGCCGGGCGGATTGTGGCCGCGCGCCGTTCTCAGCCATCGACAGTCGATCAGGACGCCGAGCGTCTGCCCCGCTGGAGTGGGACGCCGCTGAACCCTCGTAATATCGGAGCTTACATGGAGCAGCGCACGCCTCTCTGTAGCATCGCGCCCAGTGACCGCTTTGAAGCCATCCTGCTCGTCGATCAAGTCGATCGCAATGATGTAGTCATCGGGCAGACCGTGCGACTCAAGCTCGAAGAGCTGCCGCATCTCGTGCTGGAGGGGGTGGTGACGGCGGTCTCCGATCGGCATCTGGAGTTCGCGCCGCCCGAACTCTCCAACAAGTTCCAAGGCCCACTCGCCACCGTCAGCGACGCCGAAGGCCGCGAGCAGCTGACGCACCTCACCTACCAAGCGACTGTGCCGCTCACCGTGGATGCCGACCTGCTGCGGAGCGGGATGCGCGGCGAGGCCCGCATCATCATCGCCCAGCGCTCCGCCGGTCAGTGGATCTGGCGCTGGCTGCGCTCGACGTTCCACTTTCGGTTATGAGACGAGAGAGTAGAGAGAAGAGACGAGAGCCAGAACATTTCCCCCACTCCTTCACTCCTCCCCTCTGGCTCTTCTCTCTCGTCTCTCCTCTCTCGTCCTCCCCCATGCTGTCCCGCACCTTCCCCTTCTGGCAAGCCAACCCTCTGCCGCGCTGGCAACGGCAGGCGGAGCGCATCCTCACGCACCGGCGATCACTCGAAGCCCTCAGTGCCGACGACCTGCAACAGCGCATCCGCAATGCCGCGTGGCAAGCGAAATCCGGCGTGCCATTGGCCCAGCTGTGGCCCGAGGTCTACCCACTGGCCATCGAAGCCACGCGACGGGTCACCGGGAAGACGCACTACCCGGTACAGGTGATGGGAGCGCTCGCCTTGTTCGAAGGTCACATCGCCGAGATGCAGACCGGCGAAGGCAAGACCCTGACGGCGGTGCTGCCGGTCACGCTGCGGGCGCTGGTCGGACGTGGTGTCCATGTCATCACCGCCAACGATTATTTGGCTCAGCGGGACGCCGAAGAGCTGGGGGCGATTTACGAAGTCCTCGGTCTGACAACCGCCTGCGTGCATCCGGAGCTAGAGGATCAAGAGCGGCAAGCTGCGTATGCCTGCGACATCACCTATGGCACCGCCAGCGAGATGGGCTTCGACTTCCTCCGCGACCGGCTGCGGCAAGGGGCCAGCGCTGAAGAGGACCGCCCCTCTCGGCAGTTCTTCCAAGCCCACAGCCAGCGCGAACCGACCGTGCATCGCGGTCACTACTGCGCCCTCATAGACGAGGCCGACAGCATCCTGATCGATGAGTCGCGCACACCACTGATCATCGGCCTCGAACAAGCCAGTCCCCCGGCCAAGGTCAGCTTGTATCGCTGGTGCATTCACATCGCCCGGCAACTCCAACCGCACGACGACTTCGAGTTCGATCCTCGGAAACGGCACGCCCATCTGACCGAACGCGGGTCGCGGAATGTGGTCCTGCTGGCTAAGCCGGTCCTGATGGACACGATCGACATGGAGCAGATTTACCACCATGTCGAGACCGCACTGACCGCTTACTTGGCGTTCGATCTCGACCGCGATTACGTGATCGCCGATGACGAGATCGTGATCGTCGATGAAAGCACCGGTCGCAAAATGGACGGACGCAAGTGGCAGGATGGCCTGCATCAGCTGGTCGAAGCCAAGGAACAAGTCCCCATCACCCCGCCCACGTGCAGTGCCGCCCGCATCACGATCCAGTCGTTCTATCGTCGCTACGAACATCTCGCCGGGATGACCGGCACCGCCATGCCCGCCCAGGCCGAGTTCCG
>JAYSUV010000666.1:0-2975 GCA_043718945.1 Planctomycetota bacterium | reverse complement strand
TTTGGACACTGCTGTGGCGGCGTGGCCGGAAGTGGTTCTGGAGTCGAGAGTCGCATCCAATCGCCCTCCCTGTGCCGCTGACTCACGTGGAACCGTTTGTCGCCTTTTTCTCCGAAAAAGGACGCTCTTTTTCGGAGAAAAAGGCGACAATGACTGTGGCATTGGACTGACACCGCTCGTCTCGCCCAGAGTCAGGACATCGAGAGCCGACCCCGGCAGGGGTCACAGCCATTAGCCGGTGGTTGAGCGCAGCGACACCACCGGAAGGAGGGCGGGGCGAGAGGTCACCATCCTGGAGGGATGGCAGAGTGTGTGGTGGGGGCTCTGCGATTAACGTTGGACAGCGGTTAAAACTCGTACCGCAATCCTCCTGGCATCCCTGCCGGGATGCAGGGAATTCACAATGGGTCTCGTAACCGGTGGTGTCGCTGCGCTCAACCACCGGCTAATTTCTGAGATCCCTCCGGGATGAGGGTCACAATCCGTGCGTTCCGGAGCCAAACGCATCACCTCGCCCGCTTGAGCCGTTCCCTCACCAACTCCGGCAGGTACTTCACCGGCACGGTTCCTTGTTCCAGCGCGGCTTCGTGGTATCGCCCGAGGTTGAACTCGGCTCCCTGTTCGCGCTGGACTTCGCGGCGGAGGCGCATGAAGGCGGACCTTCCCACGAAGTAGGTCGACAGCTGGCAGGAGGATTGCTTCGAGCGGATGACCTTCAGCCGGGCTTCCCCCTCGCCTTGGAAGGCGTCCTCGGTCAGGAACCGCAGGGCCTCCTCATCGGTCATCTGGGTGCAGTGCATCTTGTGGTCGAGGATCGAGTTCGCGACGCTGCGCAGGAAGAACTTCAGCTGCATCATGCGAAGCGGCAGGTCGTCGGCACCGTAGCCTTGGTCGAGGATCATCTGCTCGCAGTAGTTGGCCCAACCCTCGGCATACACGCCCGAGCCGAGAATGCGGCGGATCATCGAGGGGTGGCGGTTCGCGTATTCGAGTTGCACATAGTGACCGGGGTAGGCTTCGTGGATCGTCAGAATGCGGAGCATCTGGCGGTTGTACTCGCCCAGGTACGACGCTGAGCGAGCTGCGTCCCAGTCCTTGGGCGGTGGGCTGATGGCGTAGATGCTCGATGCTGAGGTATCGAGCGGTGGGGCGGCATCGAGGAACGCGACGCTGTTGCCGCGCTGGAACTCCGGCATCTCGATGATCCGGCAGCGGTCCGGCACCGGCAGCCGCAAAATGTCACGGTCGGTAATGAACTGCTTGAGGTCGGTCACCGTCGCAATCGCATCACGGGCCAATTCATTCGGTTGGCTATGGTCGTGGCCGATCTCTTCGATCACACGCTGCAACGTCACACGGCGACCGGCTTCGTCATCGGGCGGCAGCGACTCCTTCGGAAAGTATCGGCCCCACAGTTGCCTCCCGATCAGCAGCATATCACGGTGAGTTTGAGTGAGGTTCGCCTCAGCTTCGGCCAGCACCTGATCAGCTGTGACACCCGCATCGAGTTCCAGCAACAGCTTCTCCGCGAACCGCTCTTTCCCGAGCCGCCACTCACCGGTGGCGCGCGGCAGAAGTACCTTCTCCAGGAACTCCTGATGCTGCTTCAGGGCTGCAATCACCGGCAGACTGGCGGCCTTAATGGCCTCCTTTTGCGGTGTCTCACCGACCAGCGACAGCAACTCGGTCTCGTAGAACGCGATCGCTCCCTTGTTCTGCCGGATTGTGGTTTCGGTCAGCACGCGCGGCGGATTCTTCAGCGACTCGCGCCCCGCTGCCAACAGCGCGGGCACGAACTTCATGCGCGCGATAGCATTGGTGACATTCGTCTCCAGCGGCAGCGTCGATTGCGTGAACAGCACGTAAACACAATCGGTCGCCAGCCCGGTGCAAATTCGCGGGTCGCGTTCGTACGGCTTCTCGTGCTCATCGAGCCACAGGTCCAGCTGCAATCGATCACGCAGGATCTCGAAGTCGACCTGCCCATCGCGCGAGAGCTTGGAGTAGTCGACCACTTCCGGCAATCGCTTCAACGTCTGCCGCACCAGATCCACACGCTTCGCCCGCGCAGCTGCGGACAGATCATCCAGCAGTTGGTCGAAGCGATGGTCCCCGAGCCGCGAAGCCCGCAACGGACTCAGCGGGAAGTCCGCTTCCAGATAGTCGTGGAAGAACGTGGTCAGCGATTGATCAGCGGACATCGCGAGGGAATCCTTAGCCGTTGTCTGAGAGCGAGCCTCCGAGGCCATCGCGAGTAGCACGACGACGAATGCAATGAGTCCGTATTTCACGAGCGGCAATCCTACTGAGCGTGACGAGGCATGATGCCGCAACATACCGATGGAACACGAAACAGGGAATCGTGGAGAGGTGTGAATACAACGCTGGACAGTTCGTGAAGCGAATTCTTGTATCTTTTCACGCGAAGGCACGGAGGCGCGAAGTCAGGAGCGACGGATAACGAGTTCCTCCGTACTCTTCTTCGTGCCTTTGTGCCTTTGTGTGAGACCTCTGTTATGAGGATCGCTGGCTCAAGACTGAAGGGCCGACCACCGATCTGCGTGAATCATGCCTTACGAAAATCTGCTGCGCCCCCCCCCTCCCAAACGCAAACAAGCCCGCGTGAGAATCCCGCGCGGGCTTGGAGCAAAACAGTCCCCACCGAGTTGCTTCGAGGGAGTGGTCAGTTTTCAGTCGTCAGTTGTCAGTGGGGGGGCAACGGAAGACTGGAGAGTTCGCGAGTGAGAGTCGCAGGAATCGAGAGAGAGAGAGAGAGAGAGAGAGAGAACACTTCGAGAGAATCAAACCACGTCAGCGAGTGAATGTCGCTGGTCCAAAGCCCAAGGGTTGCAACCCCTGGGCTTTCTGTACTGAAAACTGACCACTGACCACTAAAAACTTCCACTACCGCACATCATCCTGACCGTCGCAGAAGTCCGCTTGGTCTTCGAAGCTGCTGCCGTACAGGGCACCCT
>JAYSUV010000665.1:0-2980 GCA_043718945.1 Planctomycetota bacterium | reverse complement strand
AAGCTCTGCTTGGGACTGCATATCCCCGAAGCTCCGCTTCGACGCCGGAGAGGTGGACTCGGACCGACTCAAGTCGAGATGAGCGAGATCACGGATCGAAATGACGGCGAACGTCGTGAGTGGCTCGGCGAAGCGGAGCTTCGAGGAGAGGCGTTCCCAAGCGGGAGCTTGGGAACGAGTGAACGTGTGAAGTGTGCCACTGGCGGTCGCTCTGGACCGCCAGTGTCAGCGAGGGTGGCCTAAGCGTGGAACCGTGATTCACCCCCTGTGAGTCACTCCACACTGGCGAGTCAAAGCCCTCGCCAGCGGCACCCGGCGTGCCGTTCGCAGTCGTGCAGAACCGTCAAGGCATCGATCCAAACATGCGAAGAAAGACCGTTGCCAATTCGCCGCCGTCCGGGTTGCCGTCTTTCACTCCCCAGTGATCTGCAGCGGCGATCCGCCATTCCCGTTCGAATGCAACAAAGATTTCGGGGGGATTGATCCGTCGGGCCGACTCCAGTTCCAACCAACCAGCATACCCACTGTCACTCAAGCTGAAGAAGACAGTCATGCGGGATTTACCGGTGCCAAAGAATCCCTCTTCGGCGAGTTCCTGGAGAGCGAGAATGCTCGTTCCAAAAGATGCTGCCTGGAACTCCGTCCAATCGTCATAGTGGGCCAGCGACAACAGATTACGGACCTGGTCAAACGGGCCATACTCCACTCCTTCGTAGCCCCATTCGGCGGTACTCCAGCGATACTGGAATCGCTCGTCGGTGTCGGTACACTTTTTCCGGCCGATGACTGACTGGTAATTCTCTTCCGAATTCGTTGAAGGACACACGCAATCCCCGTCTGCGTCATACAGGGCAAACGCGTAGAAATGCTCTTCTGGATGCTCAGATCTCAGCGTGGATAGCGTCTGGCGAACTGCCTCTTTGAGCAATCGTTTGACTTCCTGGGTATCAACGGGCCTCAGCTGTGGGACTGCCGCGACTGAGGGTTTTGAGGGGGTGTCATTGTCTCGCTTTGCTGACAGAACAACCGGATACGATTCAGCGATCAATCGATTCAGTAACCAAAATCCCGCGATTTCATATCCTAAGAGGATGGCGAGGTCGAGTGCATTCGTGGATGTTGACTGGATGGCACTCGTGATGACTGGAACCGGAATGAACCTCTCAAAGATTTGGTTCAACACATTCAGAATCACAAACAAGGCCAGATATAGATAGAACCCGACAAGTGCTCCTAGACAGACAAACCGAGAGACAAACCCGTTCCTCTCAGGAGTCTTCTGAGAAGTGCGAAAGCAGGCCCAGAAACCGATGATGCCGATCAAAACCATGCTGGGGGCGATGAGCGAATCGTATGCTTTCACGCTCTCGTCAAAAGGGGACTCCAGCAGATCGGAACTGAAGATGATGTCTGCTTGAATGCAGAACATGACCATTCCGAAGAATTGCACCCGTTCGGAAACGGTACCGTCTCGGAACAAGCGAGCGAGATGCTTGGGGAACCGAATGAGATACCCCAGCTTCGCGAACAACCCGGTTCCGAGGTTCTGCATCGGTCCATCCTGTTTGTGGGTAGCGCCGGGTGACACTGGCGGTCGCTTTGGACCGCCAGCAAGGTAGGTCAGGCTATGCCTGATCGATCAGGCACAGCCTGACCTACCGGGACTACCTGAAAGTCGTGAAGAGGATTCACCGCAGAGGGCGCAGAGGATCGCGGAGGGCCATGTGATCTCCCCCACTTTCCTCCGCGAATCTCTGCGCCCTCTGCGGTGAATTTCGGGAACTTGTTTTGGACCATTTCCTTAGACTCTCAACCACGGAATGGGCGGTTCAAGGTCGCTTGACGCTCAACGACACTGGCGGTCCAAAGCGAACGCCAGGGGCTCCCGGAGCTGAAACTGCTTTAACTCCAAGTCCGCGCGGAGCGCGAGCGCAGGCCGTTGGCCTCGTCATCGTTGACGAACTCCTGCTTCACCGGATCGAAGTTCAGCTTCCGCTTCAGCATCCAGGCCATCGCTGCGGCGTGGCAGGCGATGTGTGAATTCCGCATGACCTCGGCATTGGCCACGGTGGGCTTCCGCGACTTGATGCTGTCGAAGAAGTTGCGGGCGTGGGCCCCGACATCCAGGCCGATGACCTTGCCCGCCGAGTCTTCGAGTTCCTTACGAAGTGCCTCGGAAGACACATCCGTTCCGCCACTGTCACCGGTCTCGATTGTCCCCTCACTCCCGACGAATCGCACGGGGCAGGTGCCGAGCTTGGTGTTCCAGTTCGGGCCACGATCGCCAAACGGCATCGGCAGGAAATCGAGCACTAGCTTCACGCCGTTCTCATACAGGCAGTTGATCCCCGTCTCATACGGCTCATAGGAAATCGGAGCTGAAGTGTCCGAGTCGTTGGCCCACTGGCACAGGTCGACCGTATGCGCCCCCCAGTCGAGCAGCCTCGCTCCAGAATCGAAGTCGTAATACCCGCGCCACTTGCCCGCGACGTACTGACTGTTATAGGGACGCCACGGGGCGGGCCCGAGCCACATGTTCCAGTCGACCACATCCTGAGCCGGGGTCGGCTCGCCGGGCAGCCAGCTGTTGTCGAGGGTCGGGATGTAGACCGAGGCATACAGCGTCTGCAACTTGCCAAGCTTCCCAGTCTGGGCGAGTTTCACCGCCTGCTGAAAGTTGGGGACGCTGCGGCGCTGGGTGCCCGCCTGAAAGATGCGGCCCGTCTTCTTCATCGTCGCGGCAAGTTGCTGGCACAGTTCGATGGTCAGGCCGCAGGGCTTCTCGCTATAGACATCCTTTCCCGCTTCAGCGGCCAGCATCGAGGCAGCTGCGTGCCAGCGGTCGCCGGTGGCGACGAGGACGGCGTCGATGTCTTTGCGATCGAGGATCTCGCGGAAGTCGCGATAGAGTTTGAGGTCTTCGTTTCCGTAATGGGTGTCGACGAGCTTCTTCCCCGCATCGCGGCGAGACGCCTGCACA
>JAYSUV010000664.1:0-26784 GCA_043718945.1 Planctomycetota bacterium | reverse complement strand
CGAGGCGTGTGATTCCCCTGTGCCCCACGCCTCGGAAGCCCTCGGGCGGAGGTCCGAAAACCTGCGTAGGATGGCGACCACACTCCTTCGGAAGCCTGGCTCGGTGGGGACGAATGACGTTTCCGACAGATGCCGAAGTAGCGTGGCCTTCAGCCCACGCTTCCTGAAGATAACGCTCCCGCGTGGGCTAAAGCCCACGCGACAGGGACTTTTGTTGAACACGGCATGTTTGTCCTCAATCTCAGCGATTTCAAAAAGCCGACTGATCTAATCTCCCCTAAAATGCGTTACTGTGCTTGGGGAGGTCCGCTATTCTCCACCGACTGCAATACTCCCAGTTCACAACGGGGATACCAGTCAACCACCGTGCCGCGAGCATCCAAGCGGGGACGAGGAGATTGTCCATGATCTGTCGACTGACCGGGCTTTGCCTGCTGCTTTTGCTGACTGCCAGGCCGCTGCAAGCCCTAGAAATCACCCTCGATCGACCCGGCGAACGCGAATTCGTACGGGACAACGCCAACCTGCTCAGCTCACAGGACGAGACGGAAATCCGCGCCTTGTGTGACAAGCTGCTCACCGACAAAGCCACGCCGATCATCGTCATCACCATCAATAAGATGAGTGACCACGGCGGAGAGGGACTCCGGATCGAGACCTTCGCCCGGCTGCTCTTCGACCAGTGGCAAATCGGACACGCCCAGCTGAATGGCCAGATCTGGAACACCGGCATCCTGGTCCTCGTCAGTCAGGGAGACCGCAAAGCTCGCATCGAGTTGGGGGCTGGCTGGAAACGGGACAAGGACCAGCTCTCCCAGCAGATTATGGATGAGCAAATCATTCCCCGTTTCAAGCAGCAGGACTTCTCCGGCGGGATCAAAGCCGGCGTGGTCGCTCTGAACGCCATGGCGCGCGAGCTGCAACTGCCCGTCTCGCAGAAGTCGCAAGTCCCCGCTCCCTGGTGGACTCCCTACGCCGCTGTGGCCCTGATCGGGCTGGCGATTTTCACCGTCGTGTCGCTGATTCGGCAGGGGTCGAGTGGCTGGGCGTGGCTCTTCTGGGGCGTGGTGTTCTCGGCCATCGGCTACCTGCTGTATCAGATGATGACCAGCCGTGGCTCATCGGGTGGCGGTTTCTCCGGCGGTTCGTTTGGCGGCGGTTCCTCCGGCGGCGGCGGAGCCAGTGGTTCGTGGTAGTCGATCGACCTTCCGGGGAGTGAGTCCATGCAACACGCGTCCAGCCTGTTTTCCGCAGCTGATCGTCAGCGGATTAACCAGACGATTCAAGCTGCTGAGGCTTTGACATCCGCCGAGATCGTCCCCGTCGTCGCCACCGCGTCGGGACGCTACGACCGGGCCGAGGATCTGGTCGGACTCTGGCTGGGCGTGCTGCTCGTGATCGCCGTGTCGGTCTTCTCGCCCGCTGTGGTGGCGGAACCCGGCAGCTGGGATTCGCATCCGCTCCTGTGGCAGACACTCCAGCTCGTGGCCGTCCTGCTGGGAGGCTTTCTGGTCGGGGCCGTCCTCAGCTCCCGGATCGCCTGGCTGCGTCGCCTCTTTACGCCCGCGACACAAATGCGGGATGAGGTCAACCAGCGCGCCCGCTCGGTCTTCTTCGACAACCGCATCCACCATACCCAAGCGGGCGGCGGCCTGCTGATCTACATCTCCCTGTTCGAGCAGATCGCCGTCATCCTGGCTGACCAGCAGGTTCTGGAAGCCCTCGGCCAGTCCCCCCTGGACCAACTCTGCCAGACGCTGACTCAACAGTTGCGGAACAACCAGCCAGTGGAAGCCCTCTGCCAGACGATTCAAGCAGCGGGCGAGAAGCTCCAGCCCGTGCTGCCTCGCGCCCAAGATGATGTCAACGAGTTGCCCGATTCGCTGGTGACAATCGACTGATCCCGTTCAGCCTCCGCTTTGGATGTCTGGGCCACCCCGCCATTGCCAGATTGCCTCAAGGGAGTTCAGTGATGATGTCCACCAATGTTCGCCTTCTCGCAAAGGTTTGCGGCCTATTCGTCCTCTTCAATGGTTGTGGAACACGAAACACGCAACCAAAGGAATCTACGCAATCTTTGGTTGGGGTTCCAAAGGACGTGGCCACAGGGGAAATGGAAGCGAGAGGTTACAGTTGCGTATTTAAGGAAGACTCAAGATTCTACACATACGAGATGACTGACAAAGGTGTTATGACGGCAGTTCCGATAACTGATATCGATTATCTTGAGTGCGAGTGTACACAACGAAAGGGACTGGTGAACGTGACGATGACTGAGGCTTTGGTGATTGGTGAAGATGGTAATGTCAAAGAGGTGTTGAGGCGATCCAAATCGACAGGACTTTGATCTGGCGGGGTGGCCCAGACGCTGCTTTGAGCGTCTGGGTTGCAGAGCAACAAGAGGTTACGGAGGAGACGCTCGCCTTTCAGTCCCTCTTGTTTCTGCGTCACCCAGACATCCAAAGCGATGTCTGGGCCACCCCGCCTCCGCGGGGTGACCCAGACTTCGCTCAGGATGTTTGAGTGACGCAGGAACAAGCGGGGTCGCCCCGCTTGATTCGCTTTGGAATCTACCGGGGTGGCATAGCCACAGGAGGTTCTGGTTGCGAGAATTCTCTCTGGGAGAACCTCATCATGCCTCTGGCACACCGGTAGACCCCAATGCGGGCCAACCGGCGCTACCCCACGGGGATGAGCAGATTCCAATGCCGAGCCGACATGAGGCAGCACTCTGCTCAATACGACTTTTCGGCAGCCTGAAAAAACGATGAAAGTTGGGGGGCATTGTTGGCCATCATCAGCTTGGAGGGGTTGTTTCCATGTCCAAGACGACGCTCGGGGCGAGATACATGCCGACCTGTCCTACCTGTGGAAAGGGTTCCTGCCCAGGGGCTCACGGTGGAAGTTGCATGGATCGTTCACCAAACCTATCTCCCTACCTGAGCCTCCCCAGTTAGATCCTTTTCCGGTTCCTGGATGCCTGCTCGTCCTTGGAGTGCTTGTTGGTCTTGCGACCGGGGTGTTCTATGTTGTCAAATGGCTTTTCTTCTGACCCTGTGGCGGGCAAACAAGATATTCAAGCCTAACGAGCGGATGCAGTTGACCGGGCTGGCATCACGGCTTTTCGTGGTATCCCGTTTATACAATAGCGAACAAGCGCGGGAACCACCCCGACGAGCGGGGTGGCGGGGAGACTCTTTTCGCCCGTCTGCTTTGAGAGACAGCCTGGTCCATGCCGGAGGGTCTTCACTCCACAGAAACGCCTCGCAATTTGCGAGGCGTTCTGGTGTTCCGGCTAGGCCCGCTTAAGGATTACTTCGCGTCCCACCACCAGCGGCCTGCTGGCAGAGCGGGCTTGGTCGTGTTGGCTGTTTCCTTCTGGAGCGACTCGTCCGAAACGATCGAGGCCACATCGGCCCGGACGCCACCGGCGACCTGCACGACAATGTCTTTGCCCTTGTAGACGCGGTGATTGACGACCGTGTCGACCTGCTTGGGGACGTTGTAGCTGGCGGTCTTGTAGGCCCCGCTCACGGCAAACGCCCCACGGTTCCAGTGCGTTTTCCCGTCGAGGTCTTCCCGCTCGATCAGAGCGGCGACCAGAGCCAGATCGAAGACCGACTTCAGATCAGCAAACACTGGCTCCTTGGCCGCCAGTTCGTCGTAGTTCTGGGTGAAGTTCTTCGCGAACATCTCGTTGAGTGGCTCGGACTTCCCGGTTTGAACCCGCTCGCCGTTTTCCTTCAGGTGCTGATTCTCGGACTTGCACTGGACCGAGGAGCCGGCGATCTCGAACGCGGTACGATCCGGGCTGTGGAGTACCGCTTCGTACTTCATCGAGAGCCACCAGCGAAGAGCTTCGATGTTGTTGGTCGCGAATTCGGGATGCTGTTGGGTCAGTTCGAAGTAGTCGGGCACTTGCGAGCCCCCTTCGAGCTTGCCGATGCCGATCAGCTTCATTTTGTAGTCGGCTTCCAAGATCACACGGGCCACATGCGAGTTGCTCGGCACACCGTAGATCGTGATGTCCTGGCGTCCGAGCTTGTCACCAATCTTCGTCGCCCAAGTCTTCGCTCCTCCAGCTGCCAGAGGGCCAGCGTTCTGGGAGTCGGTGACGAACTGCTTGACAGCTTTCAGTCCTTCCGGACGAGGATCAATCGAGCAGCCGAACATCTGTCGGGCACCCGGCGAGAACGTCCGGAGCACCGTGACCATGTCATCGAGCTGCAGAGCTGGTTTACCGGAAGTTGATCCGACCGCAACACCATTCGCGTCGTACTTCCAGCCCTCAGCGGGTCCGGCGATGACGATCTCGTTCGACTCGGGATAGACGAAGATGTACTTGATCTGCGACAGACCGGCGAGCTTCTTCATCGACTCGACGACCGGTTCGCCCGCAGCCACCCGGCGGCTGACTTCTGCTTCGAGGCGGGTCAGTGACACCATCCGCAGGTCCGACTGACGGCTCATATCTGCGTTGATGTCAGCAGTGCGGGCCTGCACTCCGAGGGCAGCCAGGCGTCCAGTCTGCTCTTCCTTCGTCTGGCGATAGAGGACGCCCTTCGGGTCGACGCGCACACCGGCTTCGAACTCGCTAATGGTTCCGGTGCCGGGTTCATCGGCGTCCCACGGACCGGCGGTTTCCTGTTCAATCAGAGCCATCAGAGGGCCAAAGACGGCTCCCGTTCCTCCGCCCAGTTGAGCCCGTTCCGTGGCAGCTGCTTGGCGATTCGACAGACCGCCCAGCGTCTGCCGGGCTGCTGTGGTGTCACCGGCTGCTCCTTGCGCACGGGCGATGCTGCGCAGGGACGCGTCGCGGGCGGCACCGTCTTCGATGGTCTGAGCGAGATTGAAGGCTGGGGCGAATTCCCCAGCGGCCAGATGTGCCCGGATCTGATCATCGACGGCATCTGCCGCCCAGAGATCTCCGCACGTCCACGCGGTCGAGGCGGACACGACTCCCAGAGCGAACCAGCGGCCAAGTGACCGGACCGTGCGTTGTCCCATCATAATCTGTACTCCTGAAAGCTTGGGCGGATGAGAATCCGACGGGGAAGCTGGCGACTGAACCGAATGAGTGTGGGCAAGGAGAACCGAGTTGGCAATGGCGAGCCGCCGATCGCGCACGATCCCCGTTCTCCTAGGATCGTCGTCCGGAGCGTATCCGTCAAGAATTTTCTGAGGAAAGGTGGCCCGCCCACACGGTTTGATCCCAGCCGTCGAAAGATTGAGTACAGCCGATACAATTCGGTTGCGAGCCTGTCCCAGAGCCACGCCAGGCCGGTTGCGAGGATTGCAGCGGTTATCAGGAGTTAGCCTGGAGGCCAGCACCATAGAGGGGCAAGTGAACGTGAAACACAGCAGGGACCTAGTTGGACATCGCCATTGTTTGAGCTTCAGCAGCAAAATGACTGGAATATGGCCCTAATCAAGTTCTGACTTTGCACTTCTCCGCCGCTCAACCCTCAACGATCCCCCCATGCCTGAACTGCCCGAAGTCGAAACGATGGTCCGTGGGATTCGCCCGCATGTCGAGGGGCAGCGGATTGCGACCTTTGAGGCGTGTCCATGCGCGTGCCGACCGCTCACGATTCGACCGGCCCTACAGTCAATCGCCTCTCAGGTGGCGGGGCAGGCGATTGTCGAGGTGACTCGCCGGGCGAAGCGGGTCGTGCTGAGGCTGGAGTCCGGTTCGGCTTTCGTGATCGAGCCACGCATGACCGGCCTGATGCTGATTGCCGACCCTCCGGACCCCGAACACTTGCGGGTCGTTTGGAAGCTGGAGGCCGGCCGGACGATCCGCTCGCTCTGGTTCTGGGATCGACGTGGCTTGGGAACCGTTTCGCTGCTGAACCCCGACCAAGTCTCGCAGTTGTTCAGCCATGAATTCCTCGGCCCGGATGCCTTAGTCGCCGAGGTCGCCCACTGGCAAGCCGTCTGCCGAGCCACTCAGCGCACAATCAAGGTGCTGCTCCTGGACCAATCCCAGATCGCCGGAATCGGCAACCTCTACGCCAGCGAAATCCTGCACTTGTGTCGTATCCATCCCGAAACGCCAGCGTCCGCACTGAAGCTTTTTCAGCTGAAACTGCTGGCGAAATACACCATCGAGGTACTGTCGACAGCGATTCGATATGAAGGCTCCACGCTGGGGGACGGCACTTACCGCAACGCCCTCAACCAGTCCGGAGGCTATCAGAACGCCCATCGGGTCTACGCCCGCGAGGGAGAAAGCTGCCCCACCTGCCAGCGGGGAGTCATTGTACGCATCATACAATCCCAGCGCTCGACGTTCTTCTGCCCCCGCTGCCAGAAGGCTTCCGTGAGGTAAGTGGGGACACGTTGACCTCAACGACCGACCGCCATGTGGAAAATGCGAGTCGGGTCGTGAAATCGCCTATGGTCACAGTTCTACGTTTCGTCTCGTAGAAAAGTGGGGCAGGAGAAAAGTCGACACAGATGCACAAGACGGCCCAGAGCCTTGCGATCTAGCGCATTCACAAATTCGGGCAGGCACGAAGAAGTTTTGACAGGATTCACAAGATGAACAGGATGATGGCAAGAAATCACAGCGCGGCATCGCCGCCTCTGTCCAACAGACGTGGGTGGCGGGGGCAGGAGGCTTTGCGCATGGCCCCGACCAAGGTGGACACAACCCAGCAATTCGATCTAGAGTTCAAAGTTCTCACTCGTCTCTGGCAAGCCGGTCGAGGCGGCGAGCGGAGATCAGGCGAGCGCTCCCCTCCCGAGTCGGGGCGATCCGCAAAGCCGCCTGACCCCGCCACACGGACGCCAGCCGGGTGGGGAACGAACTGGGTGACAGAGTTCTCTCAGCGCTCACGAACTTCACACATTGGCAGTGCAGTGCCGAAAACCATCCTGTCGATCCCGCTCATCCTGTCAAAGCTTCCGATCAGTATGACTCAAACCGAACCCGTTCTCCGTGCCTGCGTGGTGAGTGTCCGACCGCTACCATTTTTCGGGACGCTCGCACTCTGAAAGCCGAAAGCTCTCGGAGGCTCGAATCGGCCATGCCCGACCGACTATGATGCCAACTGGACTGGATTGTGGCGTCAACGTGGACAGGGGCGGAGCCGATGCTCTGGGAAGTGGAAATTCATCCGATCGCGGGCGAAGTCGACCGTGAAGGGCAACGTGTACTCACCGAGGCGCAGGCTCAAGGAGCGGCGAGCGTGCGGGCGATTCGCGCCTCGCGTTCATTCCTGGTCGAGGGGAATCTCGATGAGGCAACGGTCAAGTCGCGCGTCGTCCGCCTATTGGCTGATGGCGTCGTCGAGACCTGTCGCGTGCGAAGGCTCCCCGCCGAGGCCGCTTCCGCAGCTCATCCGCAGGTCGGCGGCCTCAACCTGATCAACGTCCTGTACAAGCCGGGCGTCACCGACAACGTGGCCGAGACTGCTGCCCATGCGCTGAAGGCGCAGGGACTGGCGGTCACGCGCGTGGCGACGTGCCGTAAGTATTGGATCAACGCCGATGCGGTCGCTGCCGATTTGCAGAAGCTGAGCCGTCGCGTGCTGTCCAACGATGCCATCGAGCAACTGCTGCCCGGACCGCTCACGCTCAGCACCATCGCCGTCGGCTCCGAGTACAAGTTCCAACTGACGACGATCCCGATGCGCGGCATGGACGATGCCGCGTTGATGCACCTCAGCAAGCACGGCCAGCTGTATTTGAGCCTCGTGGAGATGCAGACGATTCAGCAGCACTTCGTCGAGCAGCACCGCGACCCGACCGACATCGAATTGGAGACTGTGGCCCAGACGTGGAGCGAACACTGCTCGCACAAGACGCTTAAGGGGCGGATCGCCTACCGCGACGAAAACGGCACGCGGCAGTTCGAGAACATGCTCAAGGAGACCGTCTTCGGGGCCACGCAGACGCTCCGCAAGCGGTTCGGGGCGAACGATTGGTGCGTCAGTGTCTTCAAGGACAACGCTGGGGTCGTGAAGTTCAACGACACGTTCGACATCTGCTTCAAGGTCGAGACGCACAACCACCCCTCGGCCATCGAGCCGTACGGCGGCGCGAACACCGGCCTGGGCGGGGTGATTCGCGACCCGATCGGGACGGGGATGGGAGCCAAGCCGGTCTGCAACACGGATGTGTTTTGCTTCGCACCGCCCGAGACGCCGGACAGCGAATTGCCCCCGGGCGTGCTGCACCCGCGCACGGTCATGCGCGGGGTCGTTTCCGGCGTCCGCGACTACGGCAACCGCATGGGGATTCCGACCGTCAACGGGGCGGTGTTCTTCGACGAGCGGTACATCGGCAACCCACTCGTCTACTGCGGCAACGTGGCCCTCCTTCCGGTCGGGATGAGCGAGAAGCATGTCGAGGCCGGCGACCTGATCGTGGCCGTCGGCGGCCGCACGGGGCGAGACGGGATTCACGGGGCGACCTTCTCCTCAGCTGAACTGACGCACGAGAGCGAGACGATCTCCGGTGGCGCGGTGCAGATCGGCAACGCAGTCCAGGAGAAGATGGTCCTCGACGTGATCCTCGATGCGCGAGACCGGGGCTTGTATCGCTCAATCACCGACTGCGGAGCCGGCGGCTTCAGCAGTGCGGTCGGCGAGATGGCCGAGAAGTCCGGAGCCGAAGTGTGGCTCGACAAGTGCCCGCTCAAGTACAGCGGACTCTCCTATACCGAGATCTGGATCAGCGAGGCCCAGGAGCGCATGGTGCTGGCGGTGCCTCCCGAAAAGTGGGAGGCATTCGAGCGTCTCTGCGCGCTCGAAGGGGTCGAAGCAGTCGCGTTTGGCAAGTTCACGAACGACCAGCGGCTGCGCATGTTCTATCACGGCCAGCCGGTCGGCAACGTGGCGATGGAGTTCTTGCACGATGGGCGTCCACCGGTGAATCGCGAGGCGGTGTACCTGCCTCCGCCCGAGTCACCGCGTCTGACTGCTCGCAGCAAGTCTGTCCCTCAACCCTCAACCCTCAACCCTCAACTCTCCCCCGACGACTTCAACGCCACCCTCAATCGCATCCTCGGCTCGCTCAACGTCTGCTCCAAAGAGTGGATCATTCGCCAGTACGATCACGAGGTCCAAGCGGGCAGCGTCGTCAAGCCGCTGGTCGGGATTATGAATGACGGACCGTCCGATGCGGCCATCGTGCGGCCCGACCTCGGGTCGATGCGCGGGGCCGTCATCTCCAACGGGATGAACCCGCGCTACGGTGACTGCGATCCCTACTGGATGGCCGCAGCTGCAATCGACGAGGCCCTGCGGAACTGCGTCGCCGTCGGGGCTGACCCGTCGCAGATCGCGATCCTCGACAACTTCTGCTGGGGCAACACCGAACGCCCCGAGACCCTCGGTTCGCTCGTCCGTGCCGCTCTCGGCTGCCACGATGCAGCCCTGGCCTACGGCACTCCGTTCATCAGCGGCAAGGACTCGCTGAATAACGAGTTCAAGTACGACGATGCGAACGGGAAGAAGCAGGTCATCACGATTCCGTCCTCGCTGCTGATCTCCGCACTCGGCCAGATCGAGAACGTCGAGAACGCCGTGACGATGGACCTCAAGGAAGCAGGCAACCGCCTGATCCTCGTCGGTCGTACCAAGTCCGAACTGGGCGGCAGCCACTTCGCCTTCGTACATGACCTCGATGGCGGCACCGTACCGCGCGTCGACTTTGTGCAGGCCCCGAAGACGCTGGTCGCCGTTCACTCGGTGCTGGCAGCGGGCCTCGTGCGGAGTTGCCACGACCTGAGCGAAGGGGGCCTCGCCCTCGCGCTGGCCGAGATGGCCTTCGCCGGTGGGCTGGGCGTCGAAGCCTCGATCACCGGCGTCTGCCCCGAGTCCCGCGATGCCGTCGACGCCCTCTTCTCCGAAAGCCAGACCCGGTTCGTCCTCGAAGTCGACTCGCAGCACGCCGAACGCGTCCTGACCCAGCTCAAGGCCACCGGCACCCCCGCCCTCGACATCGGCCAAGTGACGACGGCTCAACAACTGAAGATCACCGGCTCGACCGGAGCCACACTGATCGACGCCGGTCTGGCCGAACTGAAGGCCAGTTGGCAAAAGCCGCTGAAGTGGTGAACCAGTCTCTATGCAAATTGGCGGGATGGCCCGGACACCGCTTTAGTCGCCTGGGTGACGAAGAGGCAAGAGTGGTTGCTTGGTGAGCCGGAATTCCATCATCATCTTTTTGCTCGACAATCCAGAGACTCCCAGCATCGTCTGGGTCACCCGGCTGAGGCACGTCCAGTGGAAGTGCGACTTCCAGAGGCTCCAGCAACACTTGACCCACGTCGATGGCGAGTGCATCGTGATCCACGAGATCTTGGCATGACGCGCTGCGGGATGTTAGACCTTTGGCAAGTTCTTCGGCAGGTTGTGGCCGATGGCGTGTCTGCACCGACGACGGAAATTCCCCACTGAGAACGACCAGATGCTGCTGCAATCTCTGCGAACCGTGGTGTTACTGCTGGTCCTCATGCACGCCACTCGGTTCGTGGTCGCGGACGATGTTCCCGCGAGCGGCGATTGGCCGGGCTGGCGTGGTCCGACCGGCATGGGGATCACATCCGAGCGCGAGCTGCCGCTGACGTGGGGTGGGAAGGACAACGAGAACGTCCTGTGGAAGTCTCCTTTGCCGGGGAACGAGAGCAAGGCCACATTCGACCACAACCAGTCGAGTCCGATCGTCTGGAAGGACCGCGTGTTCCTCCTCATGGTCTACTGGCCCGAGGGCGTCGATCAGAAAGAATTCCCCGAACACCATGTCGCCTGCTATCGCACCACGGATGGCCAGCAGTTCTGGAATGCGCCGGTGCCGCCCGGTCCGTGGCAGCTTTCGGATCTGCGGGGCGGGTACAGCGCTCCGACGCCATGTACCGATGGCGAGCGGGTGTATGTCCTGTTCGGTTCGTCGGAACTGGTGGCCCTCGACTTCGCGGGAAAGATTGTGTGGCGGAAGGATGTCGCTCCGTACTCTTGGGACGTAGCGATCGGGACGAGTCCGGTCCTCTATCAAGACACCGTTCTGGTCCTCGCGGATGGCTCGCAGTCGAAGACCTCGCGGCTGATCGCGTTCGATCGGCGGACCGGCGACGTGAAGTGGGAACAGCCGCGACCGACCTCCTCGTTCAGCCACAGCACCCCGTTCCTAGTCCAAATCAACGGCAAGCCGCAACTACTGGTGAGTGCCTCGAACGCGGTGCAGGGTCTCGACCCCGCCGATGGCAAAGTGATCTGGTGGGTCAATCACAAGGGGGACGTGCCGACGCCGATCTATGACCACGGACTGGTCTACAGCGAGGACGGTCGCGGCGGTCCGGGGATCGCCATCGATCCCACCGGCGTTGGGGACGTGACTGAGAAGCGGGTCAAATGGAAGACCGACTCAGTGCCCGAGGGGTACGCCTCGCCGATCTTCGCAGGTGAGTACATCTGCCGTGCGCACAACCCCGGCGTCCTCAAAGCCTGGAAGGTGTCGAACGGCGAAGTCGTCCACAAGGGGCGTTTGCCCAACGGCGTCAGTCATGTCTCCAGCCCGATCGTCACGCCGCAGGGCCAGTTGTACTTTGCCAGCGGCGGCGTGAGTGCCGTCATTGGCCCCGGTCCCACGTTCGAGGTGCTGGCCACGAACGACCTCGGCGATTCGAGTTCCGCGTCACCCGCTGTGGCAGGCGGGCGGCTCTACATCAAGGGGGGGCGGTTTCTGTATTGCATTGGGAAGAAGTAGCTTTCCATAGCTGCGTTCTCCAGTACGCGGGTGGCCTGCACTCTGGCGAGTTGCGGTTACGTTTCAATCACTTGTCTCTGGAGACGCTCCATGACGAAGTTCCGTTGGGTGGCACCGGTTGGCTCGCTTTGGAGCCTACCGGTGTGCCTTGGCACAAGAGGTTCGTCGTGATCAACCTCTCGATGCAACAACCTCTTCCGGCTACGGCGGGCTGTGCGGAGTGGTGGTCGATCACCAGACCGGCGATGTCTGGGCGAATCTCAGTGATCGCGGGATGTTCCTCTCCAGCGATCAGGGGCAGACTTGGAAGCGAGTCAGCGAGACTCAACCCAAAGGGCGTACTGAAACCCCCGGCTGCTTTGCCATCGACCCCACTGGCCAGACCAATCGCTTGGTGACAGCCCTGGTCTACGGCGATCCAATCTCGGTCAGCAGCGATCGGGCGGCGACCTGGAAGGCGATGGACGGCAAGTCGGGGCACATCGACTGGTGCGCGGTCGACTGGACCGATTCAGAGTTGCGGTTCGTGTTGGCTCTGAAGCACGAAGCGGGGGGATTACTCCTGGCATCGAGTGATACGGGAAAGTCGTTCACCGAAGTCGGCAAGGGCTACGCCACCGGCTGGGTCTTCGACCATCAAACCGCCGTCGTGGCCCAGGCCAAGAGCAACAAACAACCCAAGCCCCAACTGATGCGCACGACCGACGGCGGCAAGACGTTTCTCCCCTGCGGCGACTTCAGCCCCGTCGGATCGAACAGCGCACAGGCACTCCCGAAGTGGAACGCTGACACGCTCTACTGGCTGACCGAGTGTGGGCTGATCGCCAGCTCCGACCAGGGGGAAACCTGGAAGAAAATCGTCGAGGTGAAGGATGCCCAGTACGGCCCGATCTTTGGCAAGACCGCCCAGCACATGTTCGTCCTGACGAAGGCCGGACCGGTCGAGAGCACCGACGGCGGCAACACCTGGTCGGCTCCGCTGGCACCTCCCCCGGAGATGCAGGGCCTCGGCGGCCTGAGTTGGCTGGAGTACGACCCGACGCACAACACGTTGTATCTGATGAAGATGGGCAGTGACCTGTATGTGGCACGACGCTCCGCACCGTGAGTGACAACACAGAACCTCGGACCACATTTTGGCAGAGGAGAACGTCACTCGCACCGAGAACCTTCTCTGGCGGAGCCACCCAGCCGTTGTGGCGGGGATTCCCTCTTCCACACAGTCGCCGTACGGTCTCTGAGGAAGATCCGTATCTCAACCGGTAGGCCCTCTGCCTGCCGTTCCTCTGTTTCCGATTCACTGCGACGAGGCTGAGCGAAGCATCACCTCGGGGTGGGCGATCCAGCCGAGAAAATACGGCTCCGAAGCGTCCTTCTCGCGCAGGGCGATGAAGAACGGCTGGTCGAAGACGAACCGCCGGGGTTTGGTGGGGTCGAAGGGAACTTCGGGAAAGCCATTCTCGCCAACAACCATCGATTCCGCCTCTGCGATGAGTTCGGCCCCAGTCTCGTCGAGCCGAAAGAGAATCGACTCACGAGCGATGCCAATATGGTTCTCCATTCCGAGTCCCTCGACAGTGACCCCATGCAATTCCTCGAACTGCTTCGCGAGACCAAGTTCCAGGATCGGGATTTCTAGGCGTTCTGCATCGTGCAGATCCACATGCACTCGATGTGGATGTGGGGATTGAAGTCTGCTCGCGATAGAGTTCCACATCAATTGGAGTGAACCTCCTGGCTTCGTTCTCGCCAAGAAGATCTCATCCTTTTGAGGACTCACCGTCTTCAGGATTACTACGAAATCTTCATCGCTGATGTAGTCTCCGACGACGACTTGTTCGTGCAGCACAACCTCGCCTAGCCCCTGAGCTGTCCCCGGAATGCGACCAAATGACATGACCTCTGTGGATGTCTCAATGTGCCTGAAAGACAGTGGTTTGGGGAATCGATCCATTTGCTCGACGAATGGCATCGACTTCACCAGACACGCATACAACCGAAGGTCGGGGATACCGTCATCCGCCAGGCTCTCGATCTGCGGCATCAGTTGAGGGAACTTTTGCTGAACTCGCTCTTTGAGCTTGATGGTGTCGGAGGGATGAGCACCTGTCGTCACCGCCAGGTAGGTCGCGGGATCGAGTGCATTGCGATTGAACGGCATCGAATTCAATTGATTGACAATTGTCGGCTGCGGCGTGGTCTTTACTTGACCACCGACCTTCGCACGCAGTTCATCCCAGGCCATCTGAAACGTGGCACACCAGATCAGATTATTGGTGGGGTCGAGAGTGTCGGATGTGGTTGCTTGAACATCCGTTCGCTTCATGTCCGCCACACTTCGAGTCTCCATCGTCTTCGACAGTGCCAAGGATTCCGTCATCTCTGCGGGCCAGTCGGGACCGGAATACATCAACTGGCCGTAACGTGGAGTCAGCAGGGAGGCCAGCAAAGTCTGATCAATATTCTTGCTCAGCCTCCGTACGGCTCCATCCATGCAGGTGATGTGCGATGCGGGTCGAGTTTGGTTCCGAAAGACTTCCGTCCATTCACGAACCCCGAGATCACGCGGTTCCAGCCACTGGGCAACAGGCGGCCCTTCGACCACATGGATCGTATTCGAAGTCCCATCCAGAGCTCGCTCCATCGAGATCGCATGCTGCGCGGGCCAGGCGGTTCGCCGTCCAATCACGCCGTAAAAGTTCGTCCGACCCGGCTCGGTCCCCCAGTGCGGAGACTGAAACACCTCGGGGCACTGCGCGACGAGTTCGCGATTGTGCGGGCCGTCCCACGGCTCATCGAAGCGATACTTCGCCGCCAGTTCCTGCTCTCCCAGATACGGGAGCAGCAGCGTTCGCCAGCTGTGCCACATGCGATTGTCGGGGCCTTGTACGAACGCGGGAGGAAACGTGCGGTACTCTTCGTGATAACTGTGCAGGGCCAGCCCGATCTGCTTCATCCGGTCCTTGGTGGTCTGGCGGGCTGTGGCCTCGCGATACTGCTGAATCCCTTGGAAGAGCAGTGCCCCCACCGGCAACGCCACGACGGCAATCATCAACAGCCGCCAAAGTTTCGCTGATCGAGTCATCGTCTATCCACCTGTGTTGCAGCGAGCTGGGTCTGTGATCCAGATCATGAGGGTGGATACGCCGTTCCCTCAGCGAGTGTTGGAAGAATCTCGTCACCCCGCCACCCCGCTCGTCGGGGTGGTTCCCGCGCTTGTGCGCTACCGTAGCGACAAGCGCGGGAACCACGGGGACGAGCCCCAGTGGCGGGGAAGATATTCTCTATCTGCTTACGCCAAGACCCCCTGGATCACCTCCCCATGCACGTTGGTCAGCCGGCGTTGAATGCCGTTGTGATAGAATGTCAGCTTCGTGTGGTCGATGCCGAGCAGGTGCAGGACGGTGGCGTGGAAGTCGTGCCAATGCACGCGGTTTTCGGCGGCCTTCCAGCCGATGTCATCCGTCGACCCGTAGGCCATGCCGTGCTTCAGACCCGCTCCGGCCAGCCAGGTCGAGAACCCGTACTGGTTGTGGTCGCGACCGATGCCCAGGACATCGGAGCCGGACTGCGTGAACGGCGTGCGACCGAACTCGCTGGTGAACAGCAACAGCGTGTCGTCGAGCATCCCGCGCTGCCGCAGATCGCGGAGCAACCCGGCTAGCGGCAGATCGATGCGACCGGCCTCTTGCCCGTGATTCTTCTTCATGTCCTCATGACCGTCCCAGTTAATTCTCGGCGAGCCGAACGCTCCGCCGGAGTACAGCTGGACGAACCGCACGCCCTTCTCCAACAGCCGTCTCGCCAAAAGACACGACCGCCCGAAGTCGCGGGTCTCGTCCTGATCGAGGCCGTACTGCTGATGGATCGCCTCGGTCTCGCCCGCCAGGTCGGTCACCTCGGGGACAGCCAACTGCATCCGCGCGGCGAGTTCATAGCTGCGAATGCGGGCGGAGAAAGCGTCCTCGGCCCCGTGACGTTCGAGGTGCTGGCGGTTCATCTGGTCGAGCAACTCGCGCGACGCCACATCGGTCCCCGCCGCGATGGGCCGCGCGGGGACAAGGTCGTCGACGGCCTTCCCCTGGCTGCGAAGGATGACGCCTTGATGGCGTGCGGGGAGGAACCCGTTGGTCCAGTTGATGGAGCCACCGGCGGGCAACCCGCGCGGGTCGGGGATGACGACATACGCGGGCAGGTCTTCAGTCTCCGCCCCCATCCCATACGAGAGCCACGCCCCCGCCGTCGGGAACCCGTTGAGCCGAAACCCGCTATTCTCCTGAAACGTCGCCGGGGTGTGGTTCGAGGTCTCCGCGAACATCGAGCGAATCACCGTCAACTCGTCCGCCACCCCACCCAGATGCGGAAACAGGTCCGACACCCACAGCCCCGACTCGCCTCGCTGCTTGAAGGCCCAGTCGCTCTGCCGGAGCAGCCCGATCTGGCCGAAGAAGACATCCGCCGACTCGATCCCGCCGAACTTCTTTCCGTGGTATTTGGCGAGTTCGGGCTTGTAGTCGAAGCTGTCGACCTGGCTGAGTCCGCCAAACAGATTGATATGAATCGCCCGTTTGGCCTTGGCCGGGTGATGCGGCCAGGGGACGGATGCCTCCGGGAGCGTCCCCGCCGCCCGCGCGGTGTCAGGGCAAAGCAAAGTCGCCAGCGCCGCCCCACCAATGCCGCACCCGACCCAGTCCATGAACTCCCGGCGACCGAGGAGTGGCTGCACGGATCCGCCCGACATGGAACTGGTACGACGAGTGGAATGGTTCATCACGAATTCTCCCGACGGATGGACGGCTCGGTATCAGCCTCGAAACACTTCTCAACTCATGACGAACCCGGGACCGGCTGAGCGAGGCTTTGCTCCAACCGTCCCAGCTGCTTGTCGACGGTGTTTAGCTGGTCCGTCGACAACGGTTGGTCGCCAAATCGAACCGCATAGAACGACTCGACGAGAACGAGCGCGATCCCCGTGATGCCCGCCGAGTGAAAGCGAGACTGGAACTGTTCTTCGGCACGGAGGGCGAACTCGCGGGGAGTGAGCGTTTGAATATCGGCCAGTCCAAAACGCTGCAACAGATGGAGCAGTCGGGCATAGAAATCGACGGTGATCGCCCGCCGCTGAGCCAGTTCGCGTTCGCGTGACCATCCCTTCCACCGCCTGAAGATCATCCGTGCCAGCCACGCGCCACCCGCAGTTGTGACGAGCAGAAATAGAGCCACGGCGCCCCCCTCACCACTGAACCACCGACTGGGGGACGCGGACAGATTCTTAAGCTGAGCCAGGAGTGGAAGTTCCCCCTGCATCAACCCGGCGAAGTTGTTTTTCACCATCTCGCCCAGATCGCGCAGCGGGGCGTAGACCAGTTCATCTTGTTGCGATTTGCTATAGCTCATCCCTTGGAACCACATCGAACGGGTCTGGTCGACCAGGTCCGGGGCGGCATCTTTCGCCTTGGTCGCCACTTCGGTGTCCCGTTCGCCCGGTGTCGGATCGAACGTCACCCAGCCGCCATCCACAAAGCCTTCGACCCAAGCATGCGCATGCAGAGCACGGACTTCGAGCTGGCCGGTTTTCTCGTTGTACTCCGCTCCCTTAAATCCGCTGATCAGTCGCGATGGGATCCCCACTCCCCGCAGCATCAACGCCAGCGCTGACGCAAAGTACTCGCAGTGTCCCTTCTTGCGGTTGAAGACAAAGTCCTCGACCGGATCAATCGTGGGGTCGTCCACCGACAGATCGAGCGTATAGCTGAATTCGTTCGAGTCACGCAGGTACGCCTCCAGCACGCGAGCGGTGGCCTCGCTACCTTTTTCTCTCGCCTGATTCGACTGGTCGAGTACCCTTTGAGCGAGGAGTGATAAGCGTTCTGTCGGAGTATCGAGAAGTCGCTGCCCGAGATCTGGATGGAATTGCATGAATCGCTTCAATGCGACATGGACAAGCGGATTCGAGACGTCTCCATACGGAGTGGTTGAGACCGTATAAGAATAGGGCCGAGCCATGTCGGCATCATCCGACCGCTCCAAGGCGTGAGAATAAGTGTGATAATACAGCAGCTTGGGTTCTGTGATTCCAGTCGCTCCGAGGCCATTCCCGGTATAGAACAAAACGGCTGATTCGAGGGGTTGCAGGGTAATATTGAGCCGGACCGGTCCCGGCACATCGAAGGACTTCAACCATGCTCTCCCATAGTCTCCCTTCTTCCAACTTCCCGCTCTGTAAGAATCGAGTACCGCACCGCGAAACAGTGGTTCATCGCCCACCGCAGTCGCCAGTTCGGCTGGAGGAACCGATTGACCCGTCTCGCCATTGAGAACCTGGACCTCCATGACGAGTTCATGGCTCTCCATGACTTCCCCGATATCACCGAGTTTCACGTTCTCCGTAAAGCCGGTCGCTCCGCCCGCCCCTCGCAGCGGGCTATCGCCAAAGACGTTCAGATTGCCAATCCAGACGCGAGGCGTGAGTACAAAAAAAGACATCCCCACAACAAGCACACACACAAACGTCACCACACCGCCGCCCAGAAAACGCGGAGAAATCCATCGGCCTTGCTCGTCGGTGCGGACACCGTTCACCGCAAAACTTGGAGGCGTGAGCGAAGCCTCTTCCAACTCTTCCGGTTCAGGGTCATCCTGTTTTAGAGACAACAGGTCGGGGTCTGCTAATAATGCGGCCCGCGTCAGACTCAGCAACGACATGGTCCAGACCGCTGACGCCGTATACACAAATAACGCCACACCGAACCACGGCTGATTCGTGAGGACTGACCCGACTGCCACCTGAAGGACAGACAGCGCAAAGATCCACCACATCCGTCCCAGATCCTTTTGCTGCAGCAGAAATGCCCACGTCAGATAAACAACTAAATGACCTCCCGCCAGCAGTCGAGATTCCCCCTGGTGACTGAACTCGTCCATCGAACACACAAGGGCCACCAACGCCGCCAAATTCAACAACCACCGAGGTAACATCAACCATCGCATCAGGTCAATCAGACAGAGCGACACCAGCGCGAGCGGAAGCGTGACCAGCGCCAGCGGAGCCTCCTCCGCAGCTGCCATGATCGCAGCCGCGAGGCAGACTTGCAGTGCCAAGCTAATGGACAACGTGTGACGAAGCGTTCTCACTCAGTGGTTTCTCCTCAGTTGAGAATAACCATTGCCGAGTACAGGAGTCGAGAGTACCGTCTCAAGGAATGGGGTATCGCAGTTTGAACTCACCAATTCATGCTCACAAAGTGTCAGAGCCAAGCGGCTTCCTGTGGACACATGCTTGCAGCACTCGTATCCTCAACGTGTTGACTTCGAGAGAAGGCTCCAAGTATGTGCCCCACGGTCGATCGCGCTTGGCTCGCCGGTTCCTGTCACGGTCCCGGGTGCGATTGGCTCTCCCAGGGAGTCAATCAACGGCCCCACTAAACAGAGTCGATCACGATGAACCCACTCCTGAATCGCCGGACTCTACTCTCCCAATTCGGCACCGGTTTGGCGGGGATCGCACTTTCGCAGCTGCTTCAGCAGAGTCGCTTTAATGCGGAAGACCACGCACCCATTCGCCCGCTCATCGATCCCGCCCAACCGCTCTCCCCCCGCGTACCCCACTTCGCCCCGAAAGCGAAGAACATCGTGATGATCTTCTGCACGGGGGCCCTCAGCCACATCGATACCTGGGACTACAAACCCGAACTCATCAAGCGGCATGACACCCCCCTGCCCGGAACCGACAAGCTGATTACCTTTCAGGGTGAGAACGGCAACCTCATCAAGAGTCCCTGGGAATTCCGCCCGCGCGGCCAGTGCGGCAAGATGATCAGCGACCTGCTGCCGAACCTTGCCGACCTCGCGGATGACATCTGCTTCATCCACTCGATGACTGCCAAGTCGAACACGCACGGCCCGGCAGAGAACCAGATGAGTACCGGCTTCACGCTCGACGGCTTCCCCGGTATCGGAGCCTGGGTCAACTACGCCCTCGGCAGCGAGTGCCGCGACCTCCCGGCCTTCGTTGCCATCCCCGACCCGCGGGGCGTCCCCCAGGTCGGCTCCAACCACTGGAACTCTGCCTTCCTCCCCGCCACGTTCCAGGGCACTGCCTTCAGCGCGGAACGCCCCATCCCGCACCTCAAGCGACCCGACTCGATCTCCCCCGAAACCGACACCGCCACTCGCGATCTCGTTCGCCTGCTCAACGACAAACAACTCGACGCCCACCCCGGCGACCGCCAACTCGCTGCCCGCATCGCCAGCTACGAGATGGCCGCTCGCATGCAGCTCTCGGCCCCCCGCATCGTCGACTTCGCCGATGAAACCCCCGCCACCCACGCGGCCTACGGCACCGATGCCAGCGACAAGACCCAAGCCGGTTTCGCCCGCAACTGTCTGCTCGCGAGGCGGCTCATTGAGCGCGGCGTCCGCTTCGTCCAGCTCTTCAACGGGGCCTACGCCATGGGCGAAGGCGTCGGCAACTGGGACGGCCACAAGACCCTCCAAACTCAGTACAGCATCCACGCCCCGATCCTCGACCGCCCCGCTGCGGCTCTAATTCGCGACCTCAAGCAACGCGGGTTATTGGAAGAAACCGTCGTCGCCTTCGTGACGGAATTCGGTCGCATGCCCACCTTCCAAAAGGGAGCCAGCGGCCGCGACCACAACCCCAAAGGCTTCACCGTTTGGCTCGCTGGAGCCGGAATCAAAGGCGGTCACAGCTACGGCTCCACTGATGAATTCGGAGCGAAGGCCGTCGAGAACATCACCTCAATCTACGACCTGCACGCCACCCTGCTGCATCTGCTGGGCATCAACCACGAACGCCTCAGCTATTACCACAATGGCATCGAACGCCGACTGACCGATGTGCATGGGCATGTGCTGAGTGATGTCCTAGCGTGATTTTGTCGCGAATTCACCTTGCTGTTCGATTCTGTCCATGAAACAATGTTGGCATGACTCTGACATTCGAACAGCACGAAACTCTCGTCAGTGGCGGCAACGTTCGCATGACCGTGGACGGTCTCGATTGCGTTGTCTTGAGGTCGGACATTTTCGAGCGAGTCTCCAAGATCATTGGAGAAGACTGGACTCATGCTGAAATGCGGGTCGCTCTCGCTCGCTCTTCAGAGGGGAACGGCTGGGACGAGCCCGAGATGGCCGTTTACGATCAACTCCCATGAAACGCGGAGACGTTGTCATTGTCGATGTGGCCTTTGTCGGTGCTCCGGGCAGCAAGCGTCGCCCCGCCCTTGTCGTTCAAAACGATGATTTGAATTCCGCGATACGCGAAACGATCATCGCGGCGATCACGTCGAATCGTTCTCATGTCCATCTGCCCGATCAGCTCCTGATCGATCTCTCGACACCTGACGGAATAACGTCCGGATTGAGTATGAACTCTGCTGTGCGGTGTAATCGGCTGCACACAATCCCTCAATCTGATGTACGAGTCGTCATCGGCACACTTTCACCCACTCTCATGAAGAGTATCGATACCTGCCTCAAAGTGGTGTTGGCGATCTCCTCTTAGGTCTGTGAGGTGGCGATTTCAACGATCGTTAGCCAGAACGTGCCGCCCGTTTCCGACGCTCGGCCTTCTGGGGAACGGTTGCCCCCGCGTCGAGTGTGGCCACCTGATACATCGCCATCATCTTCCCGACGTGCGATCCCATCAACTCCCGCAGCGACTTCGGCGAGAGCACCTCCGCTTGCTCCCCATACCCCAAGATCCACCACGAGATCTCCCGAATCCCTTCGACATTCGCATGGAAGTTGAGCGACCCATCCGGGTTCCACACCAGCTTCTGGGTGGCATGCCACAACACCTCCGACACGTTCTTGGCGACGAGCGGCTGGAACCGCACCACCACCTCCACCTCTGGCTGCTCGCGGATCATCTCCCACGCATTACCAAAATGCTTCTTTAATGAGAACCTGGGTGGGATGTCGTACGCATCACTCGTGAGAGTACTCTCTTCGATCCGCCCCACATGAAACGTTCGCACCTCTTTATGCAGCGATGATCGCCCAATCATATACCACGATCGCTTCTGAAAGAACAGCTGATACGGACTCACGAGTGTCGAGATCATGTCTTGATCAAGCAGGCTATAGTATTTCAATCGAATCTTGTGACGCTTCTCAATCGATTCGAGGATGCGGTGATAATGCTCTTGAGAACCCGGCAACGGATGTTTGGGATCCAGAGAGATCTGCACATGCTTGGAGATGCTCGATAGATGCGTCCGTAGCGACGCGGGCAGGTTGGACAACAGCTTCAACACCGCATCCCGCGCGGACTCCTGAAACGGCACTCCCAGCTTTGGGTCTCCCAGCTTCTCACCCAACATCAGTAGCGACAGCGTCTCATTGACCGTCAAATCCGTCGGCGGCAAGAACGTGGAAGGGGGAATCCAGTACCCCTGCTCCGCATCGTCATAAAGCAGCTGCACACCCGAGTCTTGCAGTACTTTCAAGTCGCGAAAAATGGTCCGCTTACTCACCCCCACAAAGCTCGAAAGCTCCCCGGTGTGATAGCGGCGACCCGATTGCAGGTACTCCAGAATCTGGAGCAACCGACGTATTTTTCCAACAGAACTCATGTCACGAGCCCGGCCATCAAGTCAGCAGATTGTCCAGCACCCCGAGGGAATCCCCCGGTGAGTAAACGCAATGTCGAGTCTCGCAGGAGGGATGTACAGACCAATACACCGTGAAATCACGCAATCAATCCCCTTTCCACGCACATCAAAGTATTTCCCCTCCCATCCTCACAACTCGCAAGAGTGTTGGGCGAAAGAACTCTCTGTCGATTAACCATAAACCATCAACCCTCTTCCTCCCCCCGCGCACCCGCCCCCGATAGGTCAAACACCGCCCTTCCCGCATCGGACCGGCCACGACCTATGACGCCAGACACGCTCACCGAAGACCTCGCCGACTGGAGCAACTCGCTCTCCATCGACACCCCCGCCCGACTGGTCCTCAACGTCGCCCTGACGGGACCAGACTCCAAAAACGGCTACCACTATTCCGAGGCAGCTCTCCGAGAAGCTGTCCCCCTCTACGACCAGAAGCCGGTCTTCCTCGACCACGCCCCCGACCGGCTCAAGCCCCGCGACCGCAGCACCCGCGACCTGGTCGGCAACATTATCAACCCCCGCTTCGAGGACGGTCGCGTCCGCGGTGACATCCGCGTCCTCGACACCGAATCAGGCCGCACCTTCCTCGCCCTGGCCAACACCAATCTCCCCGGCGTCGGCATGTCCCACGTCGTCCTCGCCCAGCGCTCCACCGATGGCAGCACCGTCGAGACGATCCGCGATGTCGTCTGTGTCGACGCGGTCATGAACCCCGCCACCACCATCACCTTCCGCGAAAGCCAATCCTCTGCCTCCCCTCTCCCCTCGGGAGAGGGCCTTCCCCTCCTCTCCCCTCTCCCCCTGGGAGAGGGGCCGGGGGTGAGGGTTTGGCGACCCGACATCGCCGCCGAGATCACCCGCCTCGAAGAACAACTCCTCACCGCCCGCCTCGAGTGCGATCACCTCCGCGAACAGGTCACCACCCTCCAGTCCCGCACTCTCCACGCCGAGCGCCAGCACGAGGTCCAAAAACTCCTCACCGAATCGCAACTCCCCACCTCCGCACTCACTCCGCTCTTCCTCCAACAACTCGAACAAGCCCCCACCACCGAATCCCGCCGCGAACTCCTCCGCGACCGCGCCCAACTCTGCGAGCAACACCGCTCGCGCACCCCCCTCAGTTGGGAAAGAACCCCAACCGCAAACACCGCACGTCCGACCGCTGACATTCTCGCCGCCATCCGCTACCGCAATTAGCTGTCAGTGGAAGGAAATCCGAAGCACGAAATTCGAAACCCGAAAGCCCCGAATCCAATGCTCCTCGCTTCCATCAAATGATGTCGAACCACAGCTCCCCTCCCCGTTTCGAATTTCGAGCTTCGGATTTTCGAATTTCCCTCCCGTCCTCCCGTCCTCCTCCCCTCCCCCCTCTCTTCAGGCTCCCTATGCAAACCCCTCTCCGCGATCTCATCCAGTCCCACGGCCATGCTGGCTTCTACCGCAAGGTCGTCGATCTGCTCAACGAAAAGCAGCTGACCCCCGACGACTTCTCCTACTATGAACTGGCCGCTGCCTGCGGCGTTCTGCCCAAGCTCAAGGGGCTCCGCGAGTCGCGTCTCTCCTTCGATGCCCGCCTCTCCTCAGTCGACGCCACCAGCCACCTGCTGAGCGAAACCAACTCCAGCGTCGGCACTACGCTCTTTCAAGTGGTCACCGGCGAACTCATCAGCCGCAAGGTACTCGAAGGCTACGAAGACCAGACCGGCTTCATCGGCGATAAGCTGGTCACGGTCCTTCCCAGCAAGGTCCGCAACGCGCGCATCGCGGGCTTCAAGGCCCTCGGCGGCCCGACCGATGTCAACGAAGGCCAGCCCTACGACGAGTCGACCTTTGCCGAGAAGTTCGTCACCACCGCCGAGTCCAAGCAAGGCCGCATCCTCAGCATCACCGAGGAGCTGATCGCCTTCGACCAGACCGGCGAGATCCACCGCCGCGCGATGGCCCTGGGTTACTACCTGCGGCAGGAACGCGAACGCACGATCGTCCGGGCTGTGACCGACGCCGATGCTTCGTCCGGCACGTACGTCTACCGGCCAGCGGGCACGGGTCAGTCGCTCTACAACGCGAACGGCAGCAACCGCAACTACGTCGGGCCGGGCAACACGACCTCAACTGCCTTCAACGCCGCCATCCCGCTGCACGACTGGACCGATGTGGAAGAAGTCCTCCACTTCCGCGCCACCCAGGTGAAGGACGACCGCATCGACGGCTCGCCGCGCCCGATCGTCGCCCCGGTTCGCCAAGTCCTCGTTCCGGAAGCCCTCCGAGGCACCGCTCGCAGCGTGATCAACTCGACTGAGATTACCGTCGCGACCGAAGACGGTCAGACCCGCTTCGCCAACCCCATCAGCGGCATCGCCGAAGTCCTCGCCTCGCCGTTCATCGACGAGCAAGGCGCAGCTGCCTCCCGCGACTGGTACATCGGAGACTTCCGCCGCCAGTTCATCTGGTCGGAAATCTGGCCCGTTCAGACCTTCCTGCAACAAGCCGACAGCGAAGCCGCCTTCGAACGCGATGTGGTCCTGCGAGTCAAGGCCCGCTACTTCGGCGGCATCAGCGCCGTCGACACCGTCTTCGTCACCAAGGTCGCCGGAGGCTGAGTAAGAAGCTGTCAGCGATCAGCTGTCAGCCTTCAGCCAGAGGAGCAGGCACACAACTTGAGTGTGTCCCTCGGCTCTGACTCTTTCTCCCTCTCCCCCACAATCGATTTGGCTTTCGGAGTGGACTCCACTGTGGGGGAGAGGGCCGGGGTGAGGGGGAGTACCAAACACCCCACATCCCTTCGGGTCAGACTCTCTCCCTCGCGATCACAGCCTCTCAGTTATCGGGTGCTGATCTGTGTGAATCTGTGAAATCTGTGTACCCCATCAACTCCATGGAGGTGGTACACAGATCGCACAGATTGACTCAGATCTGACTCTCTGTCGATCAACCATAAACCATCAACGATCCCCCCCCATGCTTCTCCCCGGCCTCACCCCCTCATCAGCCCGCGTCATCCAGCTCCCCCGTCTCGGCGGCGAGCCGATCACGCTCTCGATGCAGCCGCTCTCCCTCGGCTTTCATCGACGGCTGCGAGGCCGGGGAGTGGTCCCACCGCAGTCCCCGCGAAAGGTCGCCCGCGACTCTGCCGGGAAACCGCTGCGAGATGAGTCGGGCCTCGCGGTCATGACCAGCGATGACCGCGACCCCGACTACCTCAATCAGCTCGACCTGTATCACCAGCGCGTGGCCGTCCTGGCCATCGTCGAGTCTCTCCGCTCCGACACGCACGTCTCGTTCGAGACCCAGCCCCCCACGAGTTCAGACGCCGAAGCCTGGACCCGCTACGCCGATGCGATCTTCAATGAGATGGAGGTCGCGGGCCTAACCGCCGGTGACCTCGCTCTGCTCTCGAACTGGACCTGCCGCCTGAGCAACCTGATCGAGGGCGACATGCAGCGGGCCTCCGCAAATTTCTCGTCGGCGGGGCCTCCCGGTTCGACCTGAACGCCCCGCGCACGCTCGACTACTGGATCCTCCGCACCTGCGAGCGCCTCCATCTCCGCGAGTCCGACTTCCACCCGCTCCCCTACCCCGAACAAGTCCGCCTCCTCGCCTACACGATGCTGAGGGAGAGGGAGGAATCGTTGAGGGTTGAGGGTTGAGAGTTGAGGGTTGAGGGTTGAGCGACCAGACGCGACCCAAGATTGCTCATCCACCAAGACACCTCCCCTTTCGAGTTTCGGATTTCGTGCTTCGATATTCCCCCTCCCTCTGACCCTCAACCCTCAACGATCCCCCCACCCATGGACCTCCCCGACCTCTCCACCCTCACCGGCACCGAACTGTCCCCCGCCCAGCTCTACGGCATCCTGGGTCAGATTGACCTCGACATCGCCAACCTGCTGCGGGACGGCAAACTCGCCGCTCTCCGCTATGGAGTCGGTGGCCCCGCCGGTTCCACCACCGACCGCGCCGCCAACCTGCAAGCCCTCCTCGCCGCCCGCGAACACTACCAGCAACTCCTCAGCTCCCAACCCGCCTGCGTCATTACCCAGGGATTGACGAACTGCCAGGACGCCTAGGCGTCGTTGAGCGATGAGGGTTGAGCGTTGAGCGACCGAAGCTCCCCTCCTCCCCTCTGCCGTTCAACCCTCAACCCTCAACCCTCAACCCTCAACGATCCCCCCCCATGTCCGACGACGAACGCATCGACCGCCTCGTGGATTCCCTCCGCAAAATCAGCGTCCAGCTGGAGAACTTGCGAGTCTCACTCCTGGCCCTGCACGAGGACTTGAGCGATCACGAACAGCGGCTGCGAACGGTGGAGCAGTGGAAGCACAACTTGTCACCCGTACTCGCCATCGTGTCGTTCGTGATGGGCGTGATGGTCTCCGCCGCCGTCAATCATCTGTAGTCGTAGGACGGGCACATTTGCCCGTCCGTGTTG